>UQZF01000174.1 GCA_900545455.1 uncultured Eubacteriales bacterium | reverse complement strand
CGTTTATCGAGCGCACTACGTCGTGCTCTATCGGCTTGCCGTCGAGGGAGAGCTTCCGGATGCGCTTCGGGTGGATGTAGGAGTCGAGCTCCTTAAATACCGTCTTGAACAGTATAACGAAGCGGGAAATCTTCATTCCGCCTCCGGTGCTTCCGGCGCAGGCACCCACGAACATCAGCATGACAAGGATCGTTTTGCTCGTTCCCGACCACAGGTTGAAGTCGGCGGTCGAGAATCCGGTGGTTGTGATGATGGAGGCAACCTGAAATGAGGAGTCGCGGAGTGCGTTTGCAAACGGCACGGCGGACTTGAAAAGCTCGATGGTGATCACGGCGACGGATACAGCTACGATGATGAAATACCAGCGAACCTCCTCCATCTTGAAAGCCTTCTTGGCATTGCCAAACAGGATAAAATAGTAGGCGTTAAAGTTGACACCGAACAGCAGCATGAATATCGTGATTACCCATTGGAGGTATGGCGAATAACCTGCGATGCTGTCATTTTTTATGCCAAAGCCGCCCGTTCCGGCTGTTCCGAAAGCGGTGCAGACCGCATCAAACACGGGCATTCTTCCGACAAGGAGAAGGATGAACTGTATTAATGTGAGCCCAAAATATATGATGTAGAGTATGCGCGCGGTGTATTTCATTTTCGGGACAAGCTTTCCGACGGAAGGACCGGGGCTCTCTGCACGCATGAGGTTGATGTTGGAGCCACCGCTGAGCGGCACTATGGCGAGAAGAAAGACGAGTACGCCCATTCCGCCGATCCAGTGCGTGAAGCTGCGCCACAGAAGCGAACAGTGCGAAAGTGCCTCGACATTTGAGAGGATGCTTGCGCCCGTGGTCGTAAAGCCTGATATTGTCTCAAAGAGCGCGTCCGTGAAGGACTGAATCTCGCCCGTGATGCAGAAAGGTATGCAGCCGACGAAACTTAGCAGAATCCACGCGAGGGATGTGCTTATACAGCCTTCCTTGAGATAAAGAGTTGTGTTGTTCGGCTTGTTGCGAGTCATGAAGAAGCCGACAATGAAGCAGCATGCCGCTACAAAAAGATACGCAAAGCCTTCGTGCTCAAGATATATCAGCCCGACTATGGCGGGAAGAAGCATGAGCGCGGATGTAAGCAGAAGAACATGCCCTAATATATATCGAATAATTGATTTGTTCATAGTAATCCTCACTTGCGCCGATGGACGACGCTGTAAATAGTTGCAAAATTATCTGAGAATATCCTGAATATCCGTAAAACCCGTGTGGGTGGTGACTATCATTACCGTGTCACCCTCGAGGATGCAGTCCTGACCACTTGGGATAATTATGGTTCCGTTGCGGTTGATGAAGGATATGAGAATCTCATCCTTGAGTCTGAGGTCAGCGAGTGGGATTCCTGTTACATCGGAGCTTTTGGTGACGCGGAATTCAATAGCTTCAACACGATGGTCAAACATATGATACAAGGTTTCTATGTTGCTGTCGGATTCGGCTTGATTTGCGGAAACGCCTTCTGCTGAGTCGAGGGATTCCCTTGAATCGTTCTTTGCCCGTACATAGGCGATGATTGCCTCGGAGGTTATATATTTAGGATAGATTACGCTTCCGAGGTCGAGACTGTTGATTACGTTTTTAAAGGTTATACGGTTGATTTTTGTGATGACCTTTGCGTTTGACACCTGCTTTGCGTGGAGCGTGAGCATGATGTTTTCCTCGTCGATTCCGGTCAGAGGGACAAAGGATTCAACCTCCGAGATGCCCTCCTCCTTTAAAAGCTCCTCGTCGGTTCCGTCGCCGTTGATGATGACGGCCTTTGGAAGGAGTATGCTGAGCTCCTCGCAGCGTTCACGGCTGTTCTCGATTATTTTTACCGAAATGCCCGAGCGTATGAGCTGGTCGGCGAGGTAGTAGGCGGCACTTCCGCCACCGATTATCATGGTATCCTTTACCTGATTGGTCTTAAAACCGATGTGCTCAAGAAAAATCTTGGTCGATTTACGCGATGCGACGAATGAGATAGTGTCCTCGGCGTGCATCACAAAACGACCTGTCGGGATGTGAACGTAGCCGCCCCGCTCGATAACGCAGATAACGTAAGGGACGTTCATCTCCTTGCCGAGTGCGGCGATGGTCATTCCGTCGAGACGGTTGCATTTTGGAATTTTGAACTTTACAAGCTCCGCCTGACCGTGGGCAAACGAGTTGACCTCGAGTGCGGTAGGCATGTATAGGATGCGGGCTGCCTCCTGGCTGTAGTCAGGTGTGCGGACTCTCGCGATGGCGGCACAGTTGCCGACACGCTTGGCGATGGTGCAGCACAGAAGATTGAGCTCGTCCGAATCGGTTACGGCTATGATGAGGTTGGCGGATGCGATTCCCGCCTCCTCCTGTACGCTGTAGCTCGCACCGTTGCCGACAACGCCCATAACGTCGTACATGCTGGCGGTTGCCTGAAGCTTCTGGGCGTTCTTGTCAATCAAAGTGATGTCGTGCCCCTCCTTTGCAAGCTGTTCGGTCAGAGTAAGACCGACCTTGCCGCAACCTACTATAATAATACGCAGACCTTTTTTTGCTGTTGTATTTCTTGACATTTTTAAGCCTCCGTTGAGTTTCATAACATTGATTACCACTACATAATAGCATTATATATGATAAAAAGCATTATTTTTTTTAGCTTTTTTATAATTACCTCTTTTAAATTGGAAAGTTTTTGTTTATAATGTTGATATATAGGCTTTGAAGATTAGAATATTATTCTATGATTTTGATTAGATTTTATCGGATGGAGGATTTTATGATAACCACAGATATTGGAATTGATTTAGGAACTGCCAGCATTCTTGTTTATATCAGAGGCAAGGGCGTTGTGCTCAAGGAGCCGTCGGTAGTTGCGTTTGACAGAGATACGAATAAGATTAAGGCTATAGGCGAGGAAGCAAGACTCATGCTCGGTAGAACACCGGGTAATATCGTGGCTGTGAGACCTTTAAGACAGGGTGTTATTTCCGATTATACTGTTACGGAGAAGATGCTCAAGTACTTTATTCAGAAGGCACTTGGCAAGAAGATATTAAAGAAGCCGAGAATCAGCGTATGTGTACCTAGCGGTGTTACAGAGGTTGAGAAGAAGGCGGTTGAGGATGCTACCTATTCAGCAGGTGCCAGAGAGGTTGCCATTATTGAGGAACCGATTGCGGCAGCCATCGGTGCAGGAATTGATATTTCAAGACCATGCGGTAATATGATTGTCGATATAGGCGGCGGTACAACGGATATCGCTGTTATTTCACTTGGAGGTACCGTAGTCAGCACATCCATCAAGATTGCCGGAGATGATTTTGACGATGCCATCGTGCGTTATATGCGTAAGAAGCATAATCTTCTCATCGGTGAGAGAACGGCTGAGGATATCAAGATTAAGATAGGAAGCGCATATCCGAGACCTGAGGTTGTGACAATGGATGTACGCGGACGTAACCTTGTCACGGGACTTCCGAGAACAGTCACTGTTACCTCTGAGGAGACGGAGGAAGCGCTTAAGGATGCTACGGCCCAGATTGTTGAGGCGGTACACAGTGTCCTTGAGAAGACACCACCTGAGCTTGCTGCGGATATTGCGGACAGAGGAATCGTTCTTACGGGAGGCGGAAGCCTTCTTCAGGGACTTGAGGAGCTCATTGAGTCCAAGACGGGAATCACGACAATGACGGCAGAGGATCCTATGACAGCCGTAGCAATCGGAACAGGTAAGTTCATAGAATTCTTAGGCGGAGCAAGAGACTAATACACATAAGCAATATATATGTGACGTTACACAGGAGGTATTTATGGTAAGAGGCCTTTACACAGCATATACGGGAATGATGAATCAGCAGGCGCGGCTTGATGTTATCACCAATAACCTTGCGAATGCTTCTACTGTCGGTTACAAGAAGGAAGGTTCGACCTCCCAGGCTTTTGACAGTATGTATACACAGAAGATAAAGGACGGTTCTGAGTATTACATCAACAGAACAATAGGTAAGGAGTCACTTGGTGTCAAGATTGGTGAGACTTACACGGACTATACACAGGGCTCATTTAAGGTTACGGGCAATACTTACGACCTTGCACTTGAGGGGGACGGATTCTTTAATGTATCTTATACATCCAAGTCGGGTGTGACTACGACACGCTATACACGCGACGGTTCTTTTTCCGTGAACAATGAGAACATGCTTGTGACGGAGGATGGAGATTATCTTCTCGGTGAGGGTGGACGTATTCAGGTGCCTCAGGGGGCCAAGATCACCGTCGACGAGGAGGGCAATATCTATGCGGACGATGAGTATGTAGACAAGCTCAGGATAACGGATTTCAATGATTACAACTATCTTCAGAAGTTCGGTGAGAACCTCTACACGGCAGTTGACGGTGCGACAGAGAAGACCGCTGACTGTAAGGTAAGACAGGGATATCTGGAGATGTCCAACATCAATGTAATATCAGAGATGGTTGAGATGATTACAATTTCAAGAGCTTATGAGAGCAACCAGAAGGCTATACAGACTATCGACTCCTCACTTGAGAAATCGGTTAACCTTGGAAAGCTTTAATATTTAGATAACGGAGGAAAAGGTATATGGTACGAGCTTTATGGACAGCGGCATCGGGAATGATTGCCCAGCAGACTAATGTAGACAATATTGCGAACAACCTTGCCAATGTAAATACAACCGGTTATAAGACATCAACGGCAGAGTTTAAGAGCCTTTTATATCAGACAATACAGACAAAGACAACCTCAGCCAACGGTGACAACAAGCCGATTGGCGCACAGGTGGGACTTGGAACGAGAACAAGTTCAATCACGACACAGTTTACACAAGGGTCGATGCTCGCGTCAGAGAACAATTTCGCATTCGGAATTGAGGGAGACGGTTTCTTTGCACTGCGCGGCACCGACGGAGAGACATACTATACGAGAAGCGGTGATTTCAGGATAGCGATTGCGTCCGACAACACGATGATGCTCGCGTCAACTGACGGCTATCCTGTGTTAGACAGCAACGGAACACCTATTATTCTCTCATCAACAGATTACAAGGCGGATAAGATTACCGTTACGGATGACGGACAGTTATTCTATCCGGATGCCAATAATAATCTTCAGCCGATGAATATTACCATAGGAGTTTATCAGTTCTCCAATCCGGCAGGACTTGAGAAAGTGTCAGGAACAATGTATCAGGCAACTGACGCATCGGGAGCTGCTGTTGAGGAGCTCAATGATACGGGACTCAAGGCAAGCAAGCTTCACCAGGGCTATCTCGAGGGCTCCAATGTTCAGGTTGTTGACGAGATGGTTAATCTTATCACTGCACAGAGAGCTTACGAGATGAACTCCAAGGCTATTCAGGCTGCGGATGACATGCTGAGTCAGGCAAACCAGCTTAAGCGTTAAGGAGATGCGGTATGAGTGATTTGATTTCAGGAGTAAGTTCTTATTATGATACATATACGAAGAATAATGTCTCGGCTGACAATATGAAGGACAAGCTGAGCAATGATTATTCGACGGCTACGGATGATGAGATGATGGAAGTATGCAAGGAGTTCGAGGCATACTTTACGGAGCAGGTATTCAAAGCAATGCAGAAGATGGTTCCTGACAGTGACGACAGCAGTTCGTCGACATCCTATGTATCAATGTTTAAGGATACACTTATTCAGGAATACGC
>UQZF01000173.1 GCA_900545455.1 uncultured Eubacteriales bacterium | reverse complement strand
CTGTTCTCTTTCCTCTCCGTAAATACATCGTGTGTTTATTCCGTAACTCATTGTCATTGCTCCTTCTCAAAACTCAGTCGAATCTCGGCTCTCCGCCCGTCTTTGTGCTTATCATTGACTTCATGAAGTCAATGTACTCCTGCTTGGTAAAAATCGGCTTGTAGTCGTCGACAAGCCTTCTTGCGGCTGCAGCGCCGCCCTTTAAAAATCTGTATGCCGTGAGTGCGAATATCTTCGCTGTCACTATGTAGGCAAGCTCCTCGTCATCGATGTCAAAATCAACGCTGTGAAGTCCGCTTCCTGAAGCTCCTCCTGTATTAAATGTAAAAACCGGCTGAATATGCTGTACATCACCGACATCTGTTGAACCTCCGCTTGGTCTGTCCGTGGCATCAACCACATTGACATTGTATTTGTCCCCTGCTGCTATGCGTGCCGCCTCCACAAGCTCATCCGGTGCATCCACCGGAATTGTCGGAAGGTAGCCCGGCATCGTCTCTATCTCGACCTGTGCTCCGACCGCAACCGCTCCTGCTAAGAATGCCCTGTCCGTTTTCTCGGACGCATCGAGGATTGCCTTGGTGTTGTTGGCTCTCACGAGCGTCTCTATTACTGCCTCATTCGGGATTACGTTTACGAGGTCTCCGCCCTTTGTCATAATCGGGTGGACTCTCACCGTGTCCTTATCCTGAAATGTCTCTCTCTGATATTGAAGTGCCGTAAGACCGATTGATGCGGCATTTAACGCGTTCACTCCAAGATGCGGGCTTCCCGCGGCGTGCGCCGCCTTTCCCTTGTAGCGGATGACCTTGCTCACAAAGCCGTTGCCGCTTCCCTTTCTTATCACGACATCCTTTCCGATAGCCGTGTGATGTGCGATGTTGATGTCGATGTCGTCAAATGCACCTATTCGGATAAGCTCGCATTTTCCGCCGCCGTATCTTATCTTTCCCTCGTTCTTCAACTGATTCTTAAATTCTATCTCGCCGTACTCCTCGGCTGGGACGGCAAAGAATACGACCTGACCGTCGAGCGCATCCGCAACCTCCTTATCGGTGAGCGCAAGTGCCGCTCCGACAACTCCTGCGAGCTGGCTGTGATGTCCGCAGCAGTGTGCTCCCTGAGTCTCCTTATTGGCATATTTGTGGTCGGGGATTCTAAGTGCATCAAGCTCGCCTATGAGTGCAAGGCTCACATTGTCCTTCTTATCCTTATTAAGATACCCCTTTACGCCCGTTACCGCAAGCCCCTCCTTCGTCTCAAGACCGAGGGCTTTTAACTCGCCTGCGAACTTCTCCGCCGTGCGGAACTCCTTGTAGCCGAGCTCCGCATGTGTGTAAATGTCTCTCGCAAAATCCACGATTTTTTCTCTGTTGTCGTCAATGATTTTTATTATCTTCTCCTCAATCTTATCCATGCGATTTTCCTTTCATGCTTTTTTGTCGGTAAGGAACTGCTGCCTCAATTCTAGTACTCAGGTATTGACCAGAGGTTTCTGTACTCGCTCTCGTTGTTTGCCTTTAACCAGTCGGTGAACTCCTTTGACTGATAAGCCTCTACGATGTCCTTTGCCCACTGTGTATCCTTGTCCGCGTCCTTTACGACAACCTGAAGCCAGAACTTGTCGGTGAGATTCTCATTAAAGAGTGCCGTTGAAGGATCGATTCCCGCGTTATATACGATACTTCCCGTTATTATACCATAGTCATAGTCTGCAAGTGTAGTGGCAATTATATTTGTTGCAATGTCGAGGAACTCAAGGTTGTACGGATTCTCAGCCACATCCTCAGGACTTGCCGTCGCGTAGTTCGTTCCCTCCTTTAACGTAATCCAGCCTAAATCCTGAAGCATTACGAACGCTCTCGCCATGTTTCCCTCATCCTGCGGAACCGCAATCTTCATTCCGTCCGCAATCTCATCAAGTGAGCTGTGTGTCTCTGAAAAAATTGATGCCGGAACAGTAGGAATCTTTGTGAGTGCAACAAGGTTCGCGTTGTAGCTCTTATTGAACGCCTCCATGTAAGCCACATGCTGCTCAACCGATAAATCCACATCACCGTCAGCAATCGCTTCATCAGCATACTGTAATGACAGCTCCGAAACCTTGAAGGTGTAGCCCTTCTCCTCGAGAATAGGTATTATGTGTTCCTCAAAGAGCTCTGTGTAAGGTCCCGGACCTTTTGCGTAGGTGAGAACCTTCTTCTCCTCACCTGCCGATGAACTCTCTTTCTTTCCGCATCCTGCGGCAAGTGCCGCTGCGAGCACCGCAATTCCAAGTACAGCTAATCTTTTTCCAAACTTTTTCATAATTCTCATTCTCCTTTTTCATTTTATAATGTTATGCAACTTTTCTTTTTAATACTGTCAACAGTTTATCTCCTGCGCGCCTTTCTCGCAAAATAGCTTCCAAGGCTCTGTATGAACTGTGTGATAACGATGAGCACTACCACAAGCGAATACATAAGCGTAAAATTAAATCTGTTGTAACCGTAGTTTAATACCAGTGCTCCGATACCGCCGCCTCCGACATAGCCTGCCATCGCACTTGCCCCGATAAGTCCGACGATTCCTGTTGTGAGTGAAAGTATCACCGAGCCGAGCGACTCAGGTAAAATAAACTTTGTTACGAGCTGAAGCGGTGTGGCTCCCATCGCGAGTGCCGCCTCAAGGATTCCGTTTCCCGTGTCGAGAAGTGAATTTTCAAACAGTCTCGTGAGAAGCGGTATTGCATTGACCGTGAGCGGTACGATTGCCGCCGTAGGTCCGATTCGCGTTCCGATAATGAGCTTGGTCACAGGCATTATCGCAACCAGAAGCACTACAAACGGTGTGCTTCGCACAATGTTTATTATCACATTGATTATGTTGTACACAACCGCGTTCGGATACAGACCGCCTTTTCTCGTGAAAATAAGCACGATTGCAAGTATGAATGCCACCACCGTCGCAATGATGAGTGAAATTCCAACCATGTACAGCGTCTCCGCAAACGACGTCAAAAGCTTTTCATTGGATATTCCTAAGAAATTTTCAAGCGCCATCTTTTTCTCCCTTCCTACAAGCCTATCTCGGTGTAGCCCACACCGTGCTTTGTAAAGTACTGCTGTGCTCCCTCAATCGCCTCGACGCTTCCGACTACCTGAACGATTATGATTCCGAGCACTCTCTCCTGTATCTCACTGATATTTGCAAACAGTATGTTGGTCTCGACATCGTAATTTTTGTTGACGCCCGAGAGAACCGACTCCGTGCTGTCACTGTCAAGAAACTTGAGCTTTAACAGCTTGTTGTTCTTCTTCTCGGCTCTGATGCTCTCGACTAAAAGCTCGGGAACACTGTCATTTATTACGGTCTTAACAAAGTTCTTTGTAATTTCCTGCTTCGGCTCGCTGAATACCTCAAGCACCTCGCCCCTCTCAACTATCCTTCCGTTCTCCATGACCGCCACATGGTTGCATATACTCTGAATAACATTCATCTCATGTGTTATGAGAACTATCGTGATTTTAAGCTCCCTGTTGATTTTCTTTAAAAGCTTTAAAATCGCCTTGGTCGTCTTAGGATCAAGTGCGCTTGTCGACTCATCACTTAAAAGTATCGACGGCTCCGTTGCGAGTGCTCTCGCAATTCCAACTCTCTGCTTCTGTCCTCCCGAGAGCTTCGACGGATACACGTCCCTCTTGTCGGTGAGCTCGACATACTCTAAGACCTCCTCGACCTTTTTCTTTATCCTATCCTTCGGAACATGGTTTAAAACCAGCGGAAGTGCTATGTTCTCATACACCGTCTTGGTCTCTAAAAGGTTGAACTGCTGAAAAATCATTCCGATTTTCTTTCTCTTCTTTCTGAGCTCTGATTTTTTCAGTGCGTTTATGTCCTCGCCGTCAACTAAGACCTGACCTGAGGTCGGACTCTCGAGTGCATTTATCGTCCTTATGAGTGTCGATTTTCCTGCCCCCGAAAAACCGATTATTCCGTATATATCGCCGTCCTCTATTGTGAGGCTCACATCATCAAGTGCCTTTACCTCACTCTCCTTGGTTTTAAATATCTTGTTTACATTCCTTAACTCAATCATGAGGTCATCCCCTCCCGTGTGCTGCGTGTTGGTTACTTGTTGTCTGAAAATATAGCAAACCTATAGGAAAAGTGTTAATACAGTGATTTTATAGTTCGATATAGGTTGTATTTATAGCTAAAAGTTAGTTATTTAAAACACAAATATGCCCCCGGAGAACCCGTTTGGCTCCCAGAGGGCAAATTTAAAAGCTTAAATTTAAAAGCTTCATATTTACTTGTAATCGACCGTTACGTTTCCGTTGCTTGTTTTAAGCGTGACGGTGGCATTTCCGCTTCCTCCGCTGTATTTCGTGCCGTACTTCTCATCGTCGATTGTGATTGTGGCGTTGCTCGTCTTTACATCGTATGAATAGTCACCGCTCTCTCCTGCAAAAACCGCCTTTATCGATGAGTTCGACGTCTTTGCCTCGAGGCTGGTGTCAATATCCACATTGTTTAGAACTATCTCACCGTTGCTTGTCGACGCGCTGACGGTGCTCGCATTGACATTTTTAAGCTCAATCTTGCCGTTGGTCGTCTCAATCTTAAGCTTGTCGGCATCCACATTCTCCATTCCTGCCTTGCTGTTGGTCGTAAGTGCAAAGACATAATCGGCACTCACATTTTTAAAGGTGATGCTTCCGTTCCTGCAGTCGGCACCGATTTCATTCACTGCCGAGACATCCTCAAACGTAATGCTGCTGTTGCTTGAGCCCGCGCGGATGTAATCGTAATCCCCGTCGGGTATGTACAGTTTTATGTACTGCTGATTTTCACTGAAAAAATCAAAATTGAAGCTTAACGCAGGTGACTCGGAATTATTTTTTATGACCAGATAACCAGGCTGTCCGTCCTTCTCATCCGTCACATAGAATTCAACATCCTCGTCATCATAAACGGTGAGTCTCATGTCCACTCCGAACCTTCCGTTGTTCGAGCGTCCCACATATATATTGCACTCCGGCACATCTATAAGCACTCCTCTGAAAGCCTCATAGTCCATGTCGTATACCGAATATTCCTTGGCAGAGCCCATAAGCTTGAGCTTATCCTTCGATGCGAAATCGAATCTGATTCCTCTTCCGCCCATCGTCCAGCCTATCGATAATATTATTCCGCCCAGGAAAATACATATAACGGCGGCAAGTATAACTTTTCTTTTTTTCATCGCTTATCCTCCATTCCCGCACTGTTGTCAGACAATCTGTCTCAGTCTTTTCTTCCTAACTTCTTCAAAAGAGCCTTTATTCCCCTGAAAATGTACATTCCGAGGAAATATGCGAGTATTCCGATTCCTATTGTGACCAGACCGCCGCCGAACACGACAAGCCCGTCCGCCGCCGACTTAGCAAACGCTATCGCTCCGGCTATCAGGCACGCTGCTCCGCCTACCACACATACCGCTGCGACAATGAACACCGCCAACGCTACCGACAAAATCACGATACCGAGTGCTGCAATAACGGATACTGCCGCAATCGCAAGCGGAATCCATATCGGTGATGTGCATATCAGCGCGATAATCTTTCCGACCGACTTCTTCTTTTTTCCGTAAGTGCCCTCGGAAACGTAGGAGCCCGCCGTGTCAGCCCTCCATTCGCCTTCATTTTTCTTATCCTTATAATTGTCGGTACCGCAAAGTCTGTCCGCCAATGCCTCAGGCGCACCAAGCT
>UQZF01000172.1 GCA_900545455.1 uncultured Eubacteriales bacterium | reverse complement strand
GTTTTATAAGTGTACAGAAACTATATAATACGGGAGGAAAAATATGACACAGAAGGAACTTAATGAACTGCTTTGTGATATGTCGCTTGATGAGAAAATCGGACAGCTTGTGCAGGTTCCGGGAAGCTGCTACGAGGAGGGGGCGGTAATCACAGGAGGAATGAACAACGGCTGGCGTGAGGAGACGTGCAGGCTTGCGGGAAGCACGCTGGGAATATGCGGAGCGGAAAAGCTAAAGAAAATTCAGGACGATTATTTAAAGACACATCCCCACAAAATTCCGCTCATGTTCATGCTCGACGTGATTCACGGACATAAGACGGTATTTCCGTGTCCGCTCGCGCAGGGCGCGACGTTCTCACCTGAGACATCCGAAAAATGCGCAGAGGCAGCGGCGAAGGAGGCTGGTGCGAGCGGCGTGCAGGTCACGTTTGCACCGATGGCGGATTTGGTCAGGGATTCAAGATGGGGACGGGTTATGGAATCCACAGGAGAGGATCCGTATTTGAACGGTAAGATGGCAGCGGCAATGGTCAGAGGCTTTCAGGGTGAAAATGTCGGTGAGAAGGGAAAAATTGCATCCTGCATAAAGCACATTGCGGCTTATGGAGGTGCCGTTGCGGGACTTGACTATCAGAACGTGGAGCTGTCGGAGCATACACTGAGGGAGTTCTACCTTCCGGCTTACAAGGCGGCGGTTGATGCGGGCTGTGAGATGGCGATGACGTCATTTAACCTTTTAAACGGGGTTCCGTCATCCGGAAATAAGTGGCTCATGAGGGATGTGCTGCGCGGTGAGTGGGGCTTTGACGGGGTGCTTATCTCGGACTGGGCTGCGGTCGGCGAGATGGTGGCTCACGGATACTGTGAGGACAACAGGGAGGCGGCAGTCAAGGCTATTGAGACGGGCGTTGACATCGAGATGTGCACGCCTGCCTACGCGGATAATTTAGCGACTCTCGTAAAGGAAGGAAAGGTGCCGGAAAAGCTGGTTGACGAGTCGGTCATGAGAGTGTTAAGGCTTAAAAATAAACTCGGGCTCTTTGAGAATCCGTACAAGGATGCGGACGAACAGCTTGAACGTGAGATACAGTTATGTGCTGAGCACAGGAATCTTGCAAGACAGGCTGTGAGAGAGTCGGTAGTTCTTTTAAAGAATGATTCCACGGATGGCGATGCCGATAAGAAGATTCTGCCGATTAACACAGTGTACAGCATAAAAGTTGCATTTATAGGGCCTTACATTGAAGGACAGGACATGAGAAGCTCATGGTCGGTGTCGGGCGATGAGAAGGACAATGTGACGCTAAAGACGGCAGCGCAGGAGGCGTTTGGCGGTGCGGCTTTGGCGGAGGGCTCGGAAGAAAAGCAGCTGGGAGTTCAGTTGAGATTTGCAGAGGGCTGTACGTTGCTTGACAATCATACCATCATAAATCTCGGTCAGTACGATGAGGATAACTGGGAGGAGATAAATGATAAGCTTTTAAGTGAGGCGGAGGAGTGCGCAAAATGGGCGGATGTGGTTGTGCTTGCGCTCGGCGAGCACCGATTCCAGTCGGGAGAGGCTACGAGCAGGACGCAGATTGAGCTTCCGCATATCCAGCTTGAGCTTTTAAGACGCGTGGCATCGGTCAATAAAAACATAGTGACGGTTCTTTTCAACGGCAGACCGCTTGATTTGCGGGAGGTGTCGGAGTACTCCAAGGCGGTTGTCGAGGCGTGGATGCCGGGAACGGAGGGCGGTCACGGAATCATGGATGTGCTCACGGGGGCATACAATCCGTCGGGAAAGCTTCCGATGAGCTTTCCGTACAATGTCGGTCAGCTTCCTATGAGCTACAACCATTACAGCTCAGGACGCCCGAAGCCTGAGGGCAGCAGGGGAGATTACAACTGCAGATACTTAGACGCGCCGAATGAGCCGCTCTATCCGTTCGGATATGGACTAAGCTACACCTCGTTTGAGATAGGCTCTGTGAACCTGAGTTCGGAAAGTATGACGTCGGGAGAAAAAATAACCGCGTCCGTGACCGTGAAGAATACGGGTAAAATTAAGGGCTCAGAGCTCATTCAGCTGTATATAAGGGATGTCGCGGCGAGCAGAGTCCGCCCGATTAAGGAGTTAAAGGGATTTAATCATATTGAGCTTATGCCGGGGGAGGAAAAGAAGGTATCGTTTGATATTGACGATGAGCTGTTAAGCTTCTTCAGAGCTGACGGAAGCTTCGGAAGCGAGCCGGGAAAATTCAAGGTATGGATTGCGGACAGCAGCCTGACTGAGGGTGCTGCCGCAGAATTCATTCTGGCGGATTGAATGACATAGTTGGAATGGTGATATGAATAAAAGCTGTATTTCAAAGAAATTTATTCTCTGAAATACAGCTTTTGCTTTTATATGCATAATTTTATTTTTGTTTTGCAAAATAGTTATGCATTGCAGTTATTGTATCCATGCTTTCTTCATAATCAGGCCTGAATACACTGAAAGCATGCGTGAGACGCTTGTCACGAGGGAAACAGAAAAATTCATGTGGCATATTGTGACGTGCCAGCGCTTTTTCAAAATCAAGAGTATACTTTTTCAGATTATCATTGCGGCTTGTTACGAGAAAACAAGGCGGAAGCGAAGTCACAATGTCAGGGTGCTCCGGGTTTACATATTTTGCGAAAGATTGCTTTTTATAATTTTTACCGTAAAGATAAGCAGGAAGAAACATTCCAATCTTATCAAACCGGGTGGTGTAAAACATTCCGCTTATTAGACCGAGCGCACGGAAGGATATATTGTGAGGCTTTACATGAGCTGCTTTGGCAAGTGTGTGACACTTGTTCATTGCAGCAGTGTAGGTCAGAAGATAGGCACCTCCGCTGTCTGCAACACCATATATGTGGTCGGAATCACCGTTGTATTCTTCAATATGTGTCTGTATATAATTGAAGGCATTGCAGACATCTGAGAACTGGTCGAAAACCATACAGTCAGGTATGAGGCGGTATTCGATGCTGAACACCAGATAACCGAGTGCGCTGAGCTTTGCACAGAAGAAACGGTTAAACTCTTTATTACCGATGATAAGTCCACCGCCGTGGATATTTATGATAACCGGAAGGACGATATTTTCACTGCCTTCAGGACGATAGATGTCCATTCGGTGTGCTTCCATGCCGTCATCCATGTACGGAACATCGTGTTCTATTGTTACACCGGCAGGCATTACCTGTGTCTTGTCGCGTCCGGCAGCCTCAAGTTCAAAGTCATAGCGTTGTTTGTAAAATTGTTTTCTCATTATGTCCTGCATATATTTTAAGTACTTTCATGATGCTATTGTAACATCAAAATAGT
This sequence comes from uncultured Eubacteriales bacterium, assembly GCA_900545455.1. Taxonomy (GTDB): domain Bacteria; phylum Bacillota; class Clostridia; order Lachnospirales; family Lachnospiraceae; genus CAG-882. The sequence goes on along the minus strand of UQZF01000172.1, from coordinate 2,435 downwards.
AAAAAAGTCATATTTGCTTTCATGGATTGTAGCACAACTTCCTGCTAAATTACAATATAAAAGAACATATATTTTTTAAATTAATTATTGTATAATGTCTATAAGAATAATATGGGAGTGTAGTATATGGAAAATAATAATGAACCTAAATATATTGAAGTGCGCGGAGCAAGAGTCCATAACTTAAAAAACATAGATGTGGACGTGCCTCTGCATCAGATTGTTGGAATAGCAGGGGTGTCGGGTTCCGGCAAATCCTCACTTGCGCTCGGAGTTCTGTATGCGGAGGGCTCAAGACGTTACTTGGAGTCCCTCTCTACTTACACGAGAAGGCGTATGACAGGTGCGGCAAAGGCACAGGTTGACGAGGTGCTGTATGTTCCGGCGGCACTGGCGCTCCACCAGCGTCCCGGTGTTCCGGGGATAAGAAGCACGTTCGGAACGGGAACGGAGCTTCTAAACAGTCTCCGGCTCATGTTTTCGAGACTTTCGTCGCACCGCTGTCCAAATGGTCATTATGTTCCTCCTACGTTAAATGTAGCCGCGGAGCAGGAAATTATATGTCCCGAGTGTGGTGAGCGTGTGCACGCTCCAAGCGCGGAGGAGCTTGCGTTTAACTCACAAGGGGCATGTCCTAAGTGCAGCGGTACCGGAAGTGTCAGAACCGTGGACATAGATTCGCTTGTGCCTGACGATTCAATAAGCATCGACGACGGAGCGGTCGCACCGTGGAACAGTCTCATGTGGTCGCTCATGACGGATGTCTGCCGCGAGATGGGCGTGCGCACGGACATTCCCTTCAGGGATTTGACCGACAGGGAGAAGGACATAGTCTACCACGGTCCCGCTGAAAAGAAGCACATCTTTTACAAGGCAAAGAAATCAAATCAGGCGGGTGAGCTTGATTTTACATATTATAATGCGGTGTACACGGTGGAAAACGCTCTCGCAAAGGTCAAGGATGAGAGCGGAATGAAGCGTGTCGAGAAATTTCTGAAGGAGGAGGTCTGCCCCGAATGCGGCGGAAGCAGGCTTTCTGAGGCGGCTAGAGCTCCGAGACTTCGCGGAATAGGTCTTGCCGATGCCTGCAAAATGACGTTAAAGGAGCTTGTCGACTGGGTGGCGGGCGTTCCCGCGTCGCTGCCGCAGGAGATGCGTCCGATGGCGGAGTCGATATGCGAATCGTTTCAGACGGTGGCAAAGCGTCTCATGGACTTGGGGCTTTCCTACCTCTCGCTTGACAGGGCGGCGTCAACACTATCGACGGGCGAGAGACAGAGAATGCAGCTTGCAAGAGCCGTGAGAAACCGCACAACGGGCGTGCTCTATGTTCTCGATGAGCCGTCAATCGGTCTGCATCCGTCCAACATCACGGGTTTGAATGTGGTCATGCACGACCTTGTCGCGGACGGAAATTCCGTGATTTTAGTCGACCATGACACGCAGATTCTCTCCGAGGCGGACACCATCATCGAGATGGGACCTGAGGCGGGAGCCGGCGGCGGCTACGTCATTGCTGAGGGAAGCATACCGCAGATTGTTGAAAATAAGTCGTCAATGATTGCGCCTTTTCTGGCAAAAACGGCGGATATGCGCGTGAGAGAGCGCGTCGACAAGGACGAAATTTTTGCATTCGGAGGGCTGCATCTCTCGACGGATGCCATCCACACGGTAAAGCCGCTCGAGGTCGATATTCCAAAGGGCAGGCTCACGGTCGTGACGGGTGTGTCGGGCTCGGGAAAGACGACGATGGTTCTCGAGAGCCTCATCCCGGGGCTTGAAGCCGCCATCAACGGCGAACGTCTGCCCAAGCACGTTAAAAGCGTGTCAGACTATGGCATGGCAGACGATGAAAATTCGAGTGCGAAAATTTCGCATGTGAAATTTTCACATGTGAAGCTGATTGATGCGTCCCCTATCGGAATCAACGTCCGCTCGACCGTGGCGACGTATGCAAATGTGCACGACGAGCTCAGAAAAATCTATGCAAAGACGGCGGATGCCAAGAATCTCAAGTACAAGGCGGGAGATTTTTCATACAACACGGGAAAACTAAGGTGTCCTGTCTGTGACGGAACGGGACAGATAAGTCTCGACGTGCAGTTTTTACCCGATGTGGACATTCCGTGCCCTGAGTGCAGCGGTTCGAGGTACTCAAAGGAGGCATGGCAGATTAACTATGAGAGCAAGAACGGAGAAAAATATTCACTTCCTCAGGTGATGGAGATGGATGTCAACACCGCGCTCAAAGCCTCAGGTGAGTGGAAGGTTGTCAAGCAGAGGCTTGAGGTTTTAAGAAATCTCGGGCTCGGCTATCTTACGCTCAGCGAGGAGACGCCAAGTCTTTCGGGCGGTGAGGCACAGCGTCTAAAACTTGCAAGCGAGATGGGAAAAGGACAGGCGGATTCCGTCTTTGTCTTTGATGAGCCGACAAT
>UQZF01000171.1 GCA_900545455.1 uncultured Eubacteriales bacterium | reverse complement strand
GGCTTGTCCCATGTAAACAGCCCAGCCTCCTTGGAAAGGCTCCTTATCTGCGACTTGGTAAGTCCGCACTCGCGCAGAGGCGACAGAACCGACATCTCCTTCAATGCCTTCATTCCCGGGCGGTCGCCCGCGTCGTCCGATGCATTAGTCCCGTCTAACAGTGTTGTGAATCCATCCTCGCCCGCAGCCTTCACTATCTGTGAAAAAATTACTCTCTTGCAGTAATAGCAGCGGTTCGACGGATTGGCACACACCTCATCGTCTCCGAGAACACTCAGCCTCATAATCTTCAAATCCGCCCCGATTCCCTCGGCAAGCTTCTCTGCGTCCTCAAGCTCAAATTCAGGCTGGAACTCAGCCTTCACGAAATACGCGCGCACCTCCTTGGCGTACTGCTTTGCGGCGTACAAAAGATACGAGGAATCCACTCCCCCTGAAAATGCGATTGCAACCTTCGGATGCTCCGTGAAAAATTCTTTTAATGTCATATAGTTCTCCCGTACTGCTGAAAAAAGCACACAGATTCCCTTCTGAGAATATGTGTGCATTCATAGCAGATATTTCATATAATATTTTGTTTTTATTAATAATTATACTAATTTTTCTCAAATCATTGCTTCTGCAACGGACACGACAGCTTCGTGCTGTCGGTTTAACGGTAATATTATACACTAAAACCGCTGCAAATGCAATGTCTCATTTTGGCGGGGTTATTTTTGCACCAGTTCACGGATGACTGCCTGTATGAGCTTCCCGATATTCAAATCCGCCACCCCGACCACAATGTTGTCGCAATGGTTTATCGGAATCAGTATGCGCTTGGCATCACTCTGCGCAACCGCATTCGCCATACGGCAGGTTATCTCCCCGAGCATCGCGTCGGCAATGACAATCCCTATCGGACCGACAATGACATCCGCCCTTCTGCTGTTGACCACGACCGCATTCTCGCCCGTTGCTGCGTTGTCTGCCCCAGCCTTCAGCATCGCTGCCGTCGCCGTGGTGTTGGTTCCTACCGCCGTCACGACCGCATCAGGCACATTTTCCTTAATCGCCGAGACAAGCTGCTTTCCTATTCCGCCCCCTTGAGCATCTATCACCAAAATCTTCATTCCAAATTCTCCTTATAAAAATCAAGCTATATTCTCTCCAAAGCCTTGCACTTTTCAAGCACCGTACTCTTGTCACCCACATACCGGTAATCACAGCATCCGGTCCAAGCCAGTCATATCCTTCATAAATTATTTTCATTTTCGCAAAGAGCAAACCATCTCACAATGCACCGTCATCGGGAATAAATCAACTCCCACCATTTTCTCGACCTTATATCCCTTCTTTTTAAGAACTCCGAGGTCGCGTGCAAGCGTCTCAGGTCCGCAGGAGATGTATACAATCCGCTTCGGGGCGAGCTTGGCAACGCAGTTTAGGAATGCCTCGTCGCTTCCCGAGCGCGGCGGATCCATAAACACCACGTCTGCGCGTTGACCGTTCGCCGCCATCTTCGTCATGAATTTTCCGGCATCATCACAGTAGAATCGGATGTTTTCCATGCCGTTGCGCTTCGCGTTAGCGATGGCATCCTTTACCGCGTCGGCATTTAACTCGACCCCTATAACATTTCCGTTTTCTTTTAACAATTTTCCGGTTAAACCGGCACCTTTTTCCTGTTTCTCCGCCATCTTCGCCATGTGCGCAGCCGCGGTAATTCCGATGGTCCCTATTCCGCAATAGGCATCTATGACCGTCTCATTTCCTTTAAGCCCTGCAAACTCAATCGCCTTGTTGTAGAGTATCTCGGTCTGAACAGAGTTTACCTGATAGAAGGACTTCGGCGAGATTCGGAAGGTGTTGCCGCAGAGAACGTCCTCGATGTAACCCTTGCCGTAGAGCGTCTGCTCCCTGTCGCCAAGCACCATCGAGGTGCGCTTGTCATTGATGTTCATGACTATCGTCGTTATCTCGGGATGCTCCTTTAAAAGTGCCTTGACAAAATTGTTTTTTGACGGAAACATCGTGCTTGCAAGGACGAGCACAACCATAATCTGACCTGTGCTGTGCGCGGTTCTGATAAGCACATGGCGGAAAAGCCCCGTCCTTCTGTCCTCGTCGTAGACCTTTAACTTAAAAGAAGGCAGAAGCTTTCTGATTGTCGCGATGATGGCGTCCGCCTTCTCGTTCTCAATAAGACAGTTGTCGACCGCGACAACCTTGTGGGTTCCCTCCTCATAGACACCGGATATAATGTTTCCCTTTCTGTCCGTCGTGAACACCGCGTGTACCTTGTTGCGGTAGTGCAGCGGCTCCTCCATGCCGATTATCTCATCAAGCTTTCCGTAAGGTGCGAGAAGCTTTCTCAGTGCCTCCCTCTTTATATTTAGCTGCTCGGCGTAATCATGCGCTAAAAGATTACAGCCGCCGCATTTTTTATCATAAGGGCAATTATATTTCATACATTTTTCTCCTAACTTTCTTTTTAACACTACACCCCTGAGAGCTCGTCAAAATCAGGTATAAAGCTGTCCTTTGCGACATCTCCCTCCTGAATAAACGCATTCTCGACGCCAAGGTCGATGGCGTAGTCGACCACCTCATCGTACTCCTCCCTCGTGACGTACCGCCCGAGCTCGGGATAAATTAAGTTCAGCCTGCCTCCCGGCAAAAGCTCCGGCATCGGCGTGTACTGGCTCATTATGCTCATGTAAATATCGTCGCCGTAGGTTTCGTAAAGATATTTTACGACCGCCTTTGAGTCCGAAGTGCAGCCCGGAAGCACAAGATGGCGCACAATCATGCCGCGTTCCATGATAAGACCGTCCTCGTCCGTGGCATCCGCGACTTCACTTACATCAAATACTCCTTTGCTCTCATCGTTTTCAAGCCTGAACTCAGGCTTTCCAACCTGCCTGAACATCTCGGCAAGCGCCATTTTGGCAACCGTAGGATAATCCTCTGCTTTGCTGTATTTTTTTGCGAGCGCAGGCGACATATATTTCATGTCGGGCAGATACACATCGACGAGCCCGTCGAGCAGCTTTAACGCCTCCACCTTCTCATAACCGCCGCTGTTGTACACCACAGGCAGCCTCATGCCCTGCTTTTTGGACAGATCGAGTGCCCTCGCAATCTGCGGGATGTAGTGGGTAGGCGTCACAAGATTGATGTTTAGCGCGCCTCTCTCCTGCTGCTCAAGAAAAATCTCCGCAAGACGCTCGACCGAAATCTTTTTTCCGACCGCCGCATTTGCAATATTTGAATTCTGACAGAACACGCACCCTAAAGGGCACCCTGAGAAAAACACTGTCCCCGAGCCGTGTTCCCCCGATATGCAGGGCTCCTCCCACATGTGAAGAGCCGCCCTCGCAACATATATATCATTGTCACATCCGCACCTTCCGCGCACTCCGCCAAGCCTGTCCACCCTGCATTCGCGGGGACAGAGCGTGCACGCGGACGCATCATATTTCCACTCCATGTCTGCTCCGTTTCATAAATTCATAATTTGACCAAATATCACATCTATGATAGAATCATTTTACTATATCAAAATGCGTTTTCCAACAAGATTTGATATATTTTATATAATGCAATAAAAAGTAAGGAGAAACCTAATGAATCCTGCAAAATTATTTCAGTTAAAAGCATCATGGGACCGCTTCACGGCAGCCCATCCTAAATTCCCGCTGTTTCTTCGCGCCGTATCGGGAAACGATGTCATCAAAGAGGGAACAATCATAGAAGTCAACATAACGACAGCCGACGGACGTAACTTTTCCACGAACGTCAAGCTCACGCCCGAGGATATGCAGTTGTTCGCCGATGTAAAGGAAACGGTAAAATAAAACAGAAGCCGTAAAGCAAAAGAAGCCTTTGGTTAATATGCGATATTGTCCGCGACTGTGCGGCTTATCACATTTCACCGAAGGCTTCTTCCGATTTACTCAATATTTCTATATTTTATTGACAACCAAAATCTCTTAAAAAACGTAATTCACCCACACGCTCATCTCGCCCTCACCGCGGTTGTTCCATGCGTAGTACGGAACGTAAATAAGCTCAACATCCTCGTACTGCGGCTTTTTGAGCGTGCCATAGAGCGCCGTATCCGAAGCTTTTCTACGCTTGCCCGCAATCCTCAGTGCCACGACATCTGTTCCCGCGATATTAAGCATAAGCTCCTCAGGCTTTGAGTCCACGCACACGTTTAGCGTGTGAAGTCCTGAACCGTTGTCCGCCTCCTCAAGACAGTAGATAAACGGACCTCTTCTGAGTGCAGTCTTGTTCATGTCCTCGCGAACCTCGGTGTTGGCGGCAATAAACTCCGTCTCCATGGAGAGCTCAAGCTTCACGCTGTCTCCCTTTTTCCAGTCGCGCTCCACATAGAGGTATCCGTCCTTTAGCTGTGCCGTGCTCTCGTCAAGCTCACCCGTCACTCCGCTCACCTTGAAGCTTCTGCTCCACTCGGGAATGCGGATTGCAAGCGTGCCGTGCACAGGCTTCTCATTGGTGCAGTCATACACCGTCGTCCCCTGCCAAGGCATATCCGTTGTCACATAAAAGCTGAGACAATCCTCGCTCATGCCTTCCGCATCACCGCATCCGCCTGTCCGTCCGATATATTTGTTCACGCTTCCGCCGACAAAAAGATGTGCGAAAAGTGTGTCGTCATTCTCCGTGTAGGCATACATGGAAAGCGAGCTCAACAGTCTTGCGATATTTGGAGGACAGCAGGCACAGCCAAACCATTTCTGGCGCACCGGCTTGACGTGGAATTTTCTCGCATCCTCGTGGCAGGCTTTCGGATAAACCTCAAGCGGATTGACATAGAAGAAGCTCTTTCCGTCGGCAGCCATTCCGGCAAGCACCGTGTTGTAGAGTGCCCTCTCCATCACGTCTGCGAATCGGCGGTCTGCCTTGATTTCAAGCATTCTCCTTGCAAAAAATACAAGCCCGATTGCCGCACAGGTTTCAGAGTATGCCATATCGTTCGGCAAATCATAGTTAAACGAAAATGCTTCTCCCATATGAGTAGCACCGATTCCTCCTGTCACATACATCTTTTTCTGTGTTATATTGTCCCAAAGCTTTAAACACGCCTCATAGAGCGACTCATCACCATCGACTCTCGCGACATCCGCCATGCCCGAGTACAGATACACGGCGCGCACGGAATGTCCCACCGCCTCATCCTGCTCGCGCACAGGAAGGTGCGCCTGATGATAGGAATGACGAAGCTCATCCTCGTGTCCTTTTTTCACCGTCTCAGGATGCTCGCCATCAAAATAGTAAGGTCTTGTTCCCCTCTGATTTATGAAGAACTCTGAGAGCTCCCTGTATTTTTCATCGCCCGTCACATCGTACAGACGAATGAGTGCCATCTCGGCAATCTCATGTCCCGGGTAGCCCTTTTTCTTGCCGTCCTCTTTCCCGAAGCAGTCATACACATAGTCCGCAAAACGGCGTGCGGCGTTTAAGAGCTTATCCTTCCCCGTAGCCTGATAGTATGCCACCGCTCCCTCGGTTAAGTGTCCGAAGCAGTAGAGCTCGTGGTTATCGCGAAGATTCGTGAAAACCTTCGACATATCGTTGATTATATAATATGTATCAAGGTAGCCGTTGTCCTGCTGTGCGGCGCACACAATGTCGATGGCGCCGTCGGCAATCCGCTCAAGCTCCTCGTCAGGATGCTGCGTGAGCGAATATGCAACTGCCTCAATCCACTTTGAAAAATCGCTGTCCTGAAAAAGGAAGCCGTAGAATCTGTCCTCCATGTGCTCCATGTCC
>UQZF01000170.1 GCA_900545455.1 uncultured Eubacteriales bacterium | reverse complement strand
CATATACATAGAGGAAATTTATGAGGATGGTGCGGTGACAGGATACCGCATAACCGGAGGCGGATACGGGCACGGCATAGGAATGAGCCAGAACGCGGTATCCGCAATGGTTAAGCAGGGAATGAAATATGATGATATACTTGAGTTCTTTTACAATAACATTGATATTGTAAATATTTATTAGAAGTTTGAAATTTAACGGATGCCTTGAAGATGTGCGTTGATTTCCGCTCCGATGAAGAGCACGTTCATGCAAGCGTACAGCCACAGCATGATGAACACGAGCGTTGCAAGGCTTCCGTATGTAATTGCAAAACCTGTCGACATATCCACGTATATCGAGAATACATACGAGAAAATGCTCCAGCCGAGGGCTGTGAATACGGCACCCGGAATCTCATACTTGAGCTTCGACTTGCGGTTGGGAACCACAATGTAGAGAATGAGTGTGAAGAGCGTGAGCACTCCGATAAAAATAAGGAACCTGAACTTGAGCACAAAGTGTATCGCCGAGCCGACCAAAGGCCAGTGCAGGCTTATAATGTCGAGCAGGCGGTTGCCGAATACCATGAGCACCAGTGAGAAAATGATTATCACGAGTAGTGCTATAGTATAGAGCATCGCGTGAAAGCGCAGTATGAAGTAATTTCTGGATTCGCCGCCCGTGTCGTAGACGTCGTTTAGGCCTTGGATGATGGAGACGAAGCCCTTTCCGGCTGCCCAGATGGCTGACACGGCGGTCACGGACAGGAGCGTGAAGGATGAGCTCCGGTAAATCTCATCGATAATTGAAATGATGAGAGGCTGAGTCTTGGCAGGCAGCAGCTCGTATACGAGATTTAGCAGGAAGCTTTCCGTGATATTCGTATAGTTTAAAATACACAAAAGCAGCATTATGAACGGAAAAAAGCTCACAATAATAAAGAAGGAGGACTGGGCGGAATACATATTTACCTTGTCCTTCTTCACTTTTGCAACAATTTCTGCTATCATTAAAATCAGCTTCATCATATAGGTGCAGTTCCTTTTCTATAAAACATTCTGTACATAGTATATGCGAACAGAGGAAAATTGACAACTGAAATTTGTGCGGCGGAGGTATTGATGAAAAAAATAGTAAACGCAGTTTATGACATATATTCCGAGAAGCTTCCGGAAAGTTTTGACGGCGCAAAGGTCGTTATGCTAAGCGACCTGCACGACAATGTCTACGGCATATCGCTTGAGAGGCTCTACGAGATGATAGAGGAGCAGAAGCCGGAGCTTGTGATAGTGGCGGGTGATCTGCTCACGAGAAAGCACTCGGAGGGCTCCGATGAGGTGGTTGCACTTCTCGGAAGAATTGCGAAGAAGCATACCGTGTTTTTTGCCAACGGAAACCATGAGACGAGGGTAAAAATCAACACTGAGAAGTATGGGGACAGATACGATAAGCTTATGGCGGCGTTAAAAAATGTCGGGGTGACGATTCTTAACAACAGTCATATAGACTACAGAAAAAACAATGAGAAACTTCACATATACGGCATCGAGATAGACAGAGATTTCTTCCTTATAAGAAACAGACCGCCGATGCCTGATGACTATATACCGGGGCTCATAGGCGATGCGATGCCCGGCTTTGGAATATTGATAGCCCATAACCCGATGTATTTTAGGCAGTATGCTGCGTGGGGCGCAGACCTTGTGTTTTCAGGGCATGTACACGGAGGAATCATAAGACTTCCGCTTGTAGGAGGCGTGTTAAATCCCGATTACAGGCTTTTTCCGCACTATGACGGAGGCGAGTTTGACGAGGACGGAAGCGTGATGCTGCTTGGAAGAGGGCTTGGAACGCACACAATCAATGTGAGAATCAACAATCCGCCTGAGCTTGTGACGGCGGTGCTTCACAGAAAATGATGTAAAAACAGACAAACCACTAAGTTAATTTGCCACTTGTCACGAACTCCTTTTTGCGGTATGATATTCTAATGTGGGTTTACCGTGCCCGCATAATTGCAAAAAGGATGTTGAACTGATGGCTATTCCGGTTAAGCTCGAGGTGTTTGAAGGTCCGCTTGACCTGCTTTTACACCTTATTGACAAGAATAAAGTTAATATATATGACATTCCTATTGTGCTTATCACAGAGCAGTATATGGAATATGTCAACAACATGGAGAAAAAGGACTTAAATGTAGTCAGCGAGTTCCTTGTCATGGCGGCTACACTCCTTGACATCAAGTCTAAGATGCTCCTTCCTGCCGAGGTCAACGAGGAGGGCGAGGAGGAAGATCCGAGAGCAGAGCTTGTCGAGAAGCTTCTCGAATACAAGATGTACAAGTATATGTCATACGAGTTAAAGGACATGTACATGGATGCCGACAGGTCAATGTTCAAGGCGCCTACAATACCGAAGGAGATTGCCGAGTACAAGCAGCCGGTCAATCTTGAGGAGCTTGTCGGGGACATGAATCTTGCGAAGCTTCAGGCTATTTTTGAGGATATAATGAAGCGCCGGGAGAACAAGGTTGATCCTATAAGGAGCAAGTTCGGCAAGATAGAGAAGGAGGAGGTAAGCCTTGAGGAGAAGATGACGTATGTGCGCGATTTCATAACGACGCACGAGCATTTTTCCTTCAGAGAGCTTTTGATGACCTCCGCGAGCAAGGTTCAGGTCATAGTGACGTTCCTTGCGGTGCTTGAGCTTATCAAGATGGGCAACATAACCGTGGAGCAGGAGAGCAGGGAGGATGACATTGTCATCACCGTAAAAAGCACGGAGTTTTCGGATGCTGATTTGACCGGGAAGGAGAACACAATAGCATGAATATAGACAAGATGTATGCTGTTATTGAGGCGGTGCTCTTCACGATGGGAGAGTCGGTGGAGGTTTCAAGAATTGCCGCGGCAATAGAGCAGGATGTGCCAACGACGGTCAAGCTTGTACATAACCTGATGGACAGGTATGAGGCTGAGGACAGGGGCATTAAGATTATTGAGCTTGATAACAGTTTTCAGATGTGTACCAAGGCAGAGACCTATGAGTATATTATAAAGGTTGCCACGCAGCCGAAGAAGCAGGTGCTCACGGATGTGCTTTTGGAGACGCTGTCAATCATAGCGTACAAGCAGCCGATAACCAAGCAGGAGATAGAGGGAATAAGAGGCGTAAGCTGTGATCATGCGGTCAATAAGCTTGTAGAGTACGGGCTTGTGGATGAGGTGGGAAGGCTTGATGCGCCGGGAAGACCGATTCTTTTTGGCACGACGGAGGAATTTTTACGAAGCTTCGGCGTAAAGAGTGTAGATGACCTTCCGGTAATCAGTCCCGATAAGGTTGAGGACTTCAGAAAGGAAGCCGAGACCGAGACGGTTGACATTTAAGGAAATAATTAAATAACAATATAAAGGAGCAACAATCATGGAAAGAAAGAATGTATGGTCCGCATCCGATGCGGCAAAAAAGGAAATGATTTTTAAGTTCTGCGAGGATTACAAGAAGTATATCTCAGACTGCAAGACGGAGAGAGAGTGCGCTGCAGAGGCGATAAAGATTGCCAAGAAGGCAGGCTATAAGGATTTAAAGACAATTATAGCAAAGAACGGTAAGTTAAAGGCAGGGGACAAGGTTTATGCGTGCCACATGGGCAAGACACTTGCACTTTTTAACATCGGAAAGCAGCCTCTTGAGAACGGTATGAAGATTCTCGGAGCCCATATTGATTCTCCAAGAATCGATGTAAAGCAGAACCCTCTCTATGAGGATTCGGACATGGCACTTCTTGACACACATTACTACGGTGGAATCAAGAAGTATCAGTGGGTGGCACTTCCTCTTGCAATTCACGGAGTTGTGGTTTTAAAGAGCGGCAAGACTGTCGATGTCGTAATCGGCGAGGACAAGAACGATCCTGTTGTCGGAGTTACGGACCTCTTAATCCACCTTGCAGGCGAGCAGATGGAGAAGAAGGGCGCCAAGGTGGTAGAGGGTGAGAGTCTTGATGTTCTCATCGGAAGTATTCCTGAGAAGGATGAGACAAAGGAAGAGAAGGATGCAAAGGAGAGCGTTAAGACGGGCATGCTTCGTATTTTCAAGGAGAAGTATGGCATTGAGGAGGAGGATTTCTTCAGCGCTGAGCTCGAGGTTGTTCCTGCCGGACCTGCAAGAGATTACGGAATTGACAGAAGCATGATCATGGGGTATGGTCATGATGACAGAGTATGTGCTTACACATCGCTCATCGCTATGCTTGATGTCAAGGATGTCGATAAGACAAGCGTATGCCTCTTAGTTGACAAGGAGGAGATCGGAAGCGTCGGAGCTACAGGTATGCATTCTAAGTTCTTTGAGAACATGGTTGCTGAGGTTTTAAACTGCCTTGGCGATTACTCGGAGATTAAGCTCAGAAGAGCACTCACCAACTCTAAGATGCTTTCATCGGATGTAAGCGCAGCATTTGATCCGCTCTATCCTTCAGCATTTGAGAAGAAGAATGCAGCTTTCCTCGGAAAGGGAATGGTATTTAATAAGTTCACAGGTTCAAGAGGCAAGTCAGGAAGCAACGATTGCAACGCTGAGTTCTTAGGCGAAATCAGAAGCATGCTCGATAAGCAGAAAGTATGCTACCAGTCGGCAGAACTTGGCAAGGTTGATGTAGGCGGAGGCGGAACAATCGCTTATATCCTTGCACAGTATGGTATGGAAGTTGTCGATTCCGGTATACCTGTACTTTCTATGCATGCACCTTGGGAGATTGTAAGCAAGGCAGATGTATATGAGACAATGCTCGGCTATAAGGCATTCCTTATCGGCTAAGCCGGTCTGCCGTAACGTAAAGTATTTACGGAATGAGGATTTTAAAATATGAAGTGGAAAAAATTCAGAATAACTACAACAACCGCAGCCGAGGATCTGGTGAGCGGAATGTTGATTGAACTCGGAATAGACGGAGTGCAGGTTGAGGACAATGTACAGCTCTCGGATAAGGATACCAAGGCCATGTTCATTGATATTCTTCCCGAACTTCCTCCTGACGAGGGCATCGGCTATGTCAGCTTCTATATTGATGAGGACGATGTGACCGATGAACTCATGGAGAATGTAAAGAATGGTCTCAATGACCTCAGAGATTTTGTCGATGTGGGAGCCTGCACGATTGAGGAATCCGAGACTGAGGATAAGGACTGGGTCAATAACTGGAAGGAATACTTTAAGCCTTTTATGGTCAAGGATATCGTGATTAAGCCTACATGGGAGACGGTTCCGGATGATATGCAGGGCAGGATGGTTGTAAATATTGATCCGGGAACCGCATTCGGTACGGGAATGCACGAGACGACACAGCTTGTCATAAAGCAGCTTGAGAAGTATGTGACACCCAAGACAGACCTTCTCGACGTCGGAACGGGAAGCGGCATTCTCGCGGTAATAGCAAAGATGCTCGGAGCAAGAAGCATAATCGGAACCGACCTTGACGAGAATGCGATAACTGCAAGCGCCGAGAATATGGAGGCTAACGGATTCGCTCCTGATATATTCAAGGTTATTCAGGGAAACATAATAGATGACAAGGCTGTTCAGGATGAGGTCGGATATGAGAAGTACGATGTTGTAACTGCGAATATTCTAGCAGATGTAATCATGCCTCTCTCAAAGGAGATTGCACAGCATATCAAACATGGAGGTGTATTTATAACTTCCGGAATAATCGATATGAAAGAAGAGGCGGTTAAAAAGACCATAATGGAGAATCCTGAGTTTGAGATAGTCGATGTGTCACATCAGGGCGACTGGGTTTCAATAACTGCTGTTAGAA
>UQZF01000169.1 GCA_900545455.1 uncultured Eubacteriales bacterium | reverse complement strand
CCTGCTCCGAAAAAAGCACCCTTCCGTCCTTTTCCACCTTTACAACCGCGCCCTTCTGCTCTGCCGTCGTGTACGCAAAAATGTTGAGCTTCTTTTCAGTCTCATCAAATGTCGCGTTAACCGCCGCGTCAATCGTCGCATTCTTTATGTAACCGATGTTTTTATATGGCATAAAATACTGCTTGAAATTCTTGGTTTCCTGCGGAAGCATCCATGTAAAATCAGGCTGGTTGTCCGTGTAACAGCCTGTCATGAGTTCAATGTAAGGACCGTCCTCGTCCGTGAGTGCCCTGTCCCACGCCTTTCCGAAGTCGCCGCAGCCCCATGTCCACTGCTTCTTCCCCGGCGCGATGTGATGGTCGGCGACGTGCAGAAGTCCCGCGTGCTTTCCGTAATCGTACTCGCCGATAAAGTTGTAATCGGATCTGTATGCCATGTACGAGGTCGGCACGGGAATGTTTTTGTACTGCGCTATGTTTACATGGTCATATTTGTGCTTATAGTAGGTGCCCTCCGCATAAGGGAAGCTTATGACATCCCTCTTGCCGTGGTCGTACACCGCGTTGACATCCTCGGGGAAAACGGAGATTGTGTCATCGTTTACCGCAACCGCAGGGTTCGCCCACCAGAGGAAGGTCTGCGGCACATTTGTCCTGTTGTATAGCTTTGCCGACAGCTCGATGTATGCCTTGTCGGGGTAGAGCGTCACGCCGAGCACGCCCTCCGTTCTGAACATGTTCTCAATCTCGCCCATCCAGACGGTCGCACTTCCGTCCTCGTTCTCGGCATAGGAATACTCGACCGCATCGAATGTGCTCGGTCTGTGATGCTGTGGCCAGTTGAACTCGATTCCGCCCGAAATCCACGGTCCTGCAAGTCCCACAAGCGCGGGCTTAATCACATGGTTGTAGTATATAAAATCATAGCCGTTGGTTTTATCGTAGGCTCTCTGTATTCTTCCGCCGAGCTCCGGTAGCATCATGACCTTGATGTAGTCATTCTCAAGGTAGAGTGCCGTGTACTCCTTGTCGACCTTCGTGTCGCTTATCTTCTCAATCACGGTATGCGGGTATATTCTTCCCGAGCTTCCCTGATACACCCTCTTCTCGAGGAACATCGGATTCTTGTCGGGCTTGCCAGCCTCGTAGGTTGGGATTATGACTTTTTCTTCCCAGACGTGTACTCTGTTCATGTAAGCACCTCCATATATGTGTACGAGCATATATTCTTAATTCAACTCCTGACGTTATGGCATTTCTATATTACCGCCGAGCACGCTTTCGCTGCGTTACAACACATAGCGGCGCATAGGCGGTTAAAATACAACCGCCAAACGCCGACGGTTGTAAAGCACCCGGCTTGCAATATAGAAATTGCCATAACTGTTAAGTAATAAAATATATAGCTCGCCTACAATAATTTTCTTCTTCACGAGATATAATAGCACTTTGGTGCCAAGTTGACATTGCTGTCATTTGCTGTTATATTTATAAAAATTGCTCTTTTAATCAGTATATTTATCACTTATATAATAAATTTTGCTTTGAGACACAAAATGAACGGGGGTCAACATGAAAACAAGCGAAGAACTGGTGAAATCCACATCTGAATATTTTATCTACACTCCGACTCAGGAGGCTTTGTCGTCATTTATTTATCCTGTGTGTATCGGGCATTTTGTGTACTGTGCAGGATACGCACTTAACAGAAACAGCTACGACAGCATTCTGATTATGTATGTGCGCTCCGGGAACTGCACGGTGCACGTCTCGGGAAGTGATGTCAATGTGGCATCAGGTCAAACAGTTTTGATAAATTGCTATGAACCTCACGGTTATGAGAGCAGCGAAGGCTGGGAGGCGGACTGGATTCACGTTGACGGAGCTGCCGCCGTTAAATACTACGAATATCTGAGCAGAATATACGACAGTGCCGCCCCTGTTTTTTGCGGAGAACCGACAGGGCTTGCCGCTCTCATAGCTGCGTTTTCGTGCGGAAAAATTCCTGCCGAGGCATCCATGTCGATGATGATAACGGGAATGCTCTCCGATTTTTCGCGCGGGGCTGATGTCAAAAATGCCGACAATAAAAAAACAGCCTTATCTCCCGTCAATGACAAAGATTCAATATCGGCTGTCACAAGCTACATCAACTCGCATTTTGCGGAGGAGCTGTCCGTGGATGACCTCGCATCGCTCGCGAGCCTGAGCCGCTTTTATTTTATACGCCTCTTTAAAAAGCGCACGGGCTGTACACCACACGAGTACCTCATTAACACCCGCTTAAATCATGCCAAGTATCTTTTAAAGAACACCAACCTCACAATAAAAGAAATCTGCTTTGCCAGCGGTTTCGCCGACGAAAGCAGATTTTGTACTTGTTTTCGTGATTGTGAAGGGGTTAGACCTTCGGAATATAGGGAAAAATAATGCCTTTTATGTGTCAGATTCAGATTGCGAACGCACGCGTTCACAATCTGCTCAGCATGACGGTCATCAAAAAATCTATTCCCATTTTAACTTTTTTCTTTGATTTCATCTATTTGTATTCCTCTTTGTCTTGCTAATGCTACGAAAATAGGACCAAACGGAAGAAAATCATCTATAGCAAATATTTTTCTTTTTCCCATAAACACCACTACTCTGCCCTTCTTATTTTGTCTGATTCCTGTAATATCATTAAATGTATATTTCTTAGTAATGCCTATTGCGTTTCTATATACAATTTCTTCCCCATTAATATTGATACGCCAAAGATAGAAGCCAAAGAAACATATCAAATAAAACATGTCAAACAGTCCAAAGAAAATAACTGTTCCAAGACTTATACCTTTACCCAACACTGATATTCCCAAAAACGTAATAACATTAACGATAAAGATAGCTAAAAAGAATAAAGCACCTATCCCACAGATAACTATTAAGCTCTTACCAAACTGAAAACAGAATGACTCTTTTCCAAATTGTATATTATCTATACGTTTTTTATTATCATCCTTCTTTAACAGCTTGACACCATCCAACATAATAATACCCATGATTATTACCGTTATTAGTATTGTCAATCCATTATTAATATTGTCTTGCATATATAATTATCCTCAACCATCGTATTTTTCTGTATTATAATGGCTATGCAGCTATTTTACAATGCCATAAATAATCTCTTCTCGCATTGGTGCGTTCAACGGATGCTACCGGCATAACTCCTTCCGTGCTTATTCTCACACCGTGTCAATATAATTTTTACGGCAAAATGAGAGCAAAAAAGAGCTGCACCTTTAATGCAGCTCCAAATCTGTTATTCTATTCTTAATTTCACTCCATACTGCCTCATATTCTGTAGCATTATCGCTGCTTTCTATAGCAGCCTTCATTACTGAATCCATCTCCTCTAAGGAATGATTTTTCACCCAAGTACCAAGTTCATCAATGATTTCCTCCCGGTATATCTCAAGCGAGCCATAAACCTTGTCATCAATTCCTTCATGTGCCGGCAATGTCCGGCTGTTTCCCGCATATCTGTCTAATAACAAAACTAATTTTGCAGGAACTAACTCTTCTGTATCTGCCAATGTTCTGTTCATCATTTCTTTCAGATATGGCATACTATCATATCCACCCGTTACAGTCGGATTCATGTGACTTCCTTTTGCCGTAGTCGGACCATCATCTATTACATTAATTGTTATCAGTTTATCGCTATATGGCAAGTCACCTTTCACCGCATTATTTTCAAAGGAAGCTTCATTTATAACAATTTCATCCGTGGCTGCCATTTCTTCAAACGTATTGCTCAATATACCCGGATAATCTTTCGGCAGACAAGCGTTAAATCCTTTCGGCAAAGTTCCGTCATTATCTCTATAAGTATATCTGTGAGTAATCTGATCTATCGGCACAAGAATATCAGATGTATAATGTACCATAACGAGTGGACTACTGATTGCGTTTGCCATACTAATCGGAGATACTGCCTCCCACTTGGAATAATCATCACAAACAATTTTATTAATCGGCTGAATCTTCCTCTATCGCATAATGAGGTACATAGATTAGCGGAATATCCCCCTTGGCATCAACCGGCTTATAGATAACTATTTGCCTTGTATCGATACTTCCATTTTCTTTGATATATCTGATATCTACAAATTCCTTCGTAACCTCATCCTCTGATAATGTTACCGTTGAGGAAGCCCCCTGTAATGCAAAAGCAGAAAATGTCTCACCACCAAAGATTGCCTTGAATTTTGAAACAGCAGATAGTCCAAAACCGCAACAAAAATTATTACAAATAAAAAACTCTTTAAAAACTTCTTTAAAAATTTCTTCATCTATGTCACCACCTTATAAAAAAAATGCCTTCAACACGACAGGAACTGCTATCTGACCTACAATCCATGCAATTACAATAACGGCTATAAGTAATATTGTTGTCGTCCTATGTTTAATCCAAAAATCTTTTATTTTATTTGATTCCATAAAATTTTCCTTTCTTTTTCACTGATTTTGGTTTATGATGATACAAATATATCATCATAAATCTGCTTTTACAACCATTGGGATAAAAATGAAACATTCGGTCAAAAATGTATCATCATTATGATATTGATTATGCAAACTATAGAATTGAAAGGAATTTACAAACTTGAACACTCATAACGCTGAAAAAAACACATATGTTAAGAAACAAATAACCAATGCTATGTTAGAACTTTTAAAAGAAAAAGAACTGAAAAAAATAACTGTAGATGAAATTGCAGCTCGCTCCTGTACCGGAAGAGTTT
This sequence comes from uncultured Eubacteriales bacterium, assembly GCA_900545455.1. Taxonomy (GTDB): domain Bacteria; phylum Bacillota; class Clostridia; order Lachnospirales; family Lachnospiraceae; genus CAG-882. The sequence goes on along the minus strand of UQZF01000169.1, from coordinate 1,117 downwards.
CCTTTTATCGCAATTTCGAGAGCAAAGAAGAAATTATAAAGAAATATATTACCGGATTAATTTTCGAATGGCTGCAAACAAATAAAGATAATTTTGCCAAGGAAAAAGAGATGACCGGACGTGATGATGAAATGCTTGGCAACCTTTTTGGACACTTACACGCCCACGCTGAACTATACAAACTTCTGTACGAGCGTGGTCTAATTTACATATTGAGAGACAGCATGATGGAACTGTTTGGTCCAAAACAAGCTGATTCTAATTATTCTGCATATGTGAGTGCGTTTATTTCCGGCGGATTATATTCATGGGCTGAAGAATGGATCAGACGTGGAATGACGGAATCAAAAAAAGAAATGACTGAATTATTAAAATTAAGACCTGACTTTTCTGCATATAGCAACACATAGAACGAGAGTGTAATATAAAGTGTGCAAGTTACCGGTGAAAAAACTCATGCTCTTTATATTACACTCTCATAACAGATGGCTTCTTGTTATTACCTTTTCATTTACTTTATTTTACGTCGTATATAGGATTCCGCAAAATTGTTCTTCGACAATTCTGCGGAAATACGTTTTTCATTAAATTAATTTTTAATCTGTCTCTAATTAATAGTTCTCTTCATGTACCTCAAAGTAGCTCTGTGGATGATTACATACCGGACATACCTCCGGAGCCTTAGTTCCTACCACAATATGTCCACAGTTACGGCATTCCCATACCTTTACTTCACTCTTTTCAAATACCTGTGCCGTTTCGATATTTTTAAGAAGAGCACGGTATCTTTCTTCATGATGCTTTTCGATTTCTCCTACGGCTCTGAATTTTGCTGCAAGCTCAGGGAAGCCTTCTTCCTCAGCCGTTTTTGCAAAGCCCTCATACATATCCGTCCACTCGAAATTTTCGCCTTCTGCAGCCGCCGCCAGGTTTTCCTTTGTATTACCGATTCCTGCCAATTCCTTGAACCACATCTTTGCATGTTCCTTCTCATTATCTGCGGTCTTTAAAAATAATGCTGCCATCTGCTCATAGCCTTCCTTCTTTGCCACAGAAGCAAAATAGGTATACTTATTTCTTGCCTGAGACTCTCCTGCAAATGCCTCCTGTAAATTTT
>UQZF01000168.1 GCA_900545455.1 uncultured Eubacteriales bacterium | reverse complement strand
ATACAGGGCTGAATTTTTGACAGATGCGAAAAATCAGCTCGACATCGTTGTCGACGGGACAAGCCTTACGATTGATGTTAACGAAAAAAGGGCGATTGACTCGGAGGACATTCTGCCTCACAACGAGGCGTTCATGCCGAGAGTTGAGGGCATGGGAAACTTAGGTGTCAGACAGGATGGCGGAAAATGTGTTTTAAACGACTTTGCGGTCTATGAGCTCACAGCCGACAAGGATGTCAGGGGGGGATTTAAGCAGAATTGTTTTAAAAGGTACAATGAGCTCATTGTGGATAATGACTTCTATGTCTTTAATCCTGCGGGGGCGCTGTACCTCAGAAAGAAGATTGACATCGGCGTAAATGTGGTAAAGGCAAGACTTTATGCGACGGCGCTTGGTTTTTACCGTGTATATATCAATGATGAGGACGCCTGCATAAGCGATTACAATCCGGGATTTACAGACTATCGAAAGAGACTCATGTATCAGACCTTTGATGTGACGCGTCTGCTTGGCGGCGGTATGAATGCGGTCGGAGCCGTTGTGGCGAAGGGATATTACACGGGATATGTCGGATACACGCCGAATCCAATGGTTTACGGAAGAAAGAATGCGTTCCTTGCAAGGCTCGTGATCGACTATGAGGATGGCACGCAGGAGACGATCGTGACTGACGAGAGCTGGGAATTTTCGGATGAGGGACCTGTTATAAGCTCCGATTACCAGCAGGGCGAGTATCGCGACCGAAGAAGGGATTTTGACTGGGTTGCCGAAAGAGAGCTTTTCGGAAAATGTGCCGTGATTGATGTGCCGACGCGCGTTGTGCCGACTAACGGGGAGCTGCCTTCAAGTGAAAGGCTGCTTATCAGTGCACAGGAGGGCGGCGAGCCTTACATAGACAGTATTATAAATGCAAAGCCGGGATATGTGGAGAATCCGAAGGGACATTTTGTGTTTGACCTCGGACAGAATATAGTCGGGAGACCGGGGCTTCGGATTAGAGGCAGAGGCAGAAGAGGATTGTCCATTAAGCTGCGCCACGGTGAGATGTGTTATCCTGACGGACGATTGTATGTTGCGAATATGAGAAGTGCGGCAAACACGGACTGCTACACCCTCGCAGGTTACACTACAGAGATGTTCAGCCCCGTTGGCTCCTGTCACGGCTTCAGATATATCGAGATAAGCGGAAACGGATGTGAGCTCACGAAGAAGGATATTGATGAGGTTTTCGAGTGGGTAGACGGCTATGTAATGTCGAACACCTCGGAGGTAGCAGGAGGCTTTAGCTGCTCGAATGAGGATGTGAACAAGCTGCAGCAGAACATATTCTGGGGACAGCTTGGCAACAGCCTTCTTGTATACACCGACTGTCCTCAGAGAAATGAGCGCATGGGTTGGACGGGAGACGCGCAGGTCTTTGTTGCGACGGCAGCATACAATCTTGACATAAAGACCTTCATGGAGAAGTGGCTTACCGACCTGAGGGATGCACAGCTCATGTATAACCGCGACGGTGCCGTTCCCGACACGGCACCGCTTGGAGGTGACAACAGACCTATGGGCGGATGTGCAGGCTGGGGTGACGCGGCTGTGATTGTTCCGTGGAAGCTCTACATTGCGACTGGCGATATAGGCATTCTCGAGAAGAACTACGACATGATGAGAAAATGGGTTGAGTACCAGAGCAGGGACTATAGGCAGTTTAACGGTGTGAGGACGGTCGATGGTGTTAAGATGCCTGAATGCTCCGACATATCATCCGAAAATTACATACAGATACAGCAGTCGAGGGGCGACCATCTCACATTCGATGCGAGCACGCCGTTCATCCTGACGGCGACGGCGTATGCGGCGTATGTCGCAGGGCTTCTCGCAAGGACGGCAGAGCTTCTCGGAAAGACGGATGACGCAAAGCGATACACTGAAAGATATGAGAATGTGAAGCGCGCCTTCAACGAGGCTTGGGTGTGCGAGGACGGAAGTCTTGCCTACTGGGGCGAGATGAGCAAGTCGGAGCCGGATTCCTTCGGAAATATCATCAACAGGACAAGGTATGCCGAGGGGGAGGATGCGACTAAGAGACCAAGTCAGACGGCTTATGCGCTTGCACTTGACTTTGACCTCATACCTGAGGATAAAAGAAGGCGGACGGGCGAGTGCCTTGTCAGAGCTGTGAAAGACAGAGACAACAAGCTGTCGGTCGGATTCCTCGGAATAGAGCATCTTGTCCCTGCACTGTGCAAGGCGGGCGACTACGACACGGCATACAAGCTTCTTGAGCAGACGGGATACCCGGGATGGCTCTATAGCGTAAGAAACGGAGCCACGACCATCTGGGAGAGGTGGAACTCCTACGTTGCGGAGACGGGAACCTTCGGCGATGTGTCGATGAACTCCTTCAACCACTATGCCTACGGTGCAATCGGCGAGTGGCTCTATGACAGCGTGGCGGGAATCAGAACCTCTGAGGAAAAGGGTTGCACGGGCTATAAGGAGATTATACTTGCGCCGCACATCGGAGGAACACTTACACATGCCGAGGGCTGGCATGAGACGGCGTATGGGCGGATAAGCTCGAGCTGGAGCATTGAGGACGGAAAGACGGTGTATAAATGTGAGGTGCCGCCTAACACGACGGCGAAGCTTTATCTTCCGTGGTATAATATGCCGCTCGGCAACTTGCCGGAGAGCAGTCAGAAGGCGATTGTTCTTGGAAGCGGAAGCTATGAATTTGTAGAAGAATAAAGAGATATAAAAATACCCGACGGTGAAAATATTGTCGGGTATTTTTAATGTATATTTAGTTGTTCTCGATTCCCTCGGTCTTTTTTCCGAACCAGTAGGTGAACCATGTACATCCCACGAGTAGTACAATGCCGACAATTATTGATACGGCGTTGATGTTGTTGTGCTGCATCTTTGCAAGGATTCCGATAGGCGATGCGGCGATGAGTCCGAGAATCGCGCTGTATGTAACTGCAGGGTGTGTCTTAAACAACCACTCGATAAGCTTCGATACCGCGAATATTCCGAATACCACGCCGACTCCGAACGGAAGAAGTATTCCGACACAGTGAAGGATTGCAGCCGAGTCAAATGCTGCAAGTGCGCTTATGAAGTCCCTGATTGTCTCGATTATTCCCGAGTAGTAGCCAAGGAGCATGAGCACGAGTGAACCGCTTACACCCGGCACAACCATTGTCGCGGAGGCGATGATGCCTACAACAAAAAGCTTTATTATGAGGAGCACGTTTAAGTCAAATGCTGCCGAGTGAGCCTCAGTCTCGCTCATGAATGCCATGACAACCGCAAGTGCGAACAGAATCAAAAATGCGATGACATGCCGGAAGGAAATGTGCTTGTTCTCCTTTTTAAGACTTTCCTTCGCAGGCTTAACTATGAAAGGAACACCGCCGAGAATAAGTCCGATGAAGCAGAGGCTTGTCGGGAGCGGGTGATTCTCAAGGCAGTACGGGAGTATGTATGAAAATACGCCGATGCCGAGCACCATTCCTATTCCTATAGGAAGAAGTGTGAGAATTGACTTTTTAAAATGCTTAAACAGGTTGTTGATAGCACCTATTATCTTCTCATAGATGCCCATGGAAACCATCATGGTTCCGCCGCTGACACCGGGAATTATGTTGGCAACGCCGACTACAACTCCCTTTAAAAGGTCGATTAGAAATTTCATTAATTATCTATCCTCATTTCCGTGTTTTTTTGCCCGTGTATGTAAATACACGGACTTTTTTATTATAACGTGACATATTATATTATTCAACCTATATTTTGGCTAAGAACCATCGGCAAAAACATAAAATAAGTGATAAAACTTTTCGCATTAAAGAAACATGCCTTGCATAATATGTGATAAGCGGAGGGGAGATAATTTGAGATTGCTTAAAATCCGCATATATGCAAGGAGGAGGGAAATGGGAATAGAAATATATTTTACCGGAGAGTTAAAGGCGGGCATCGAAAAACTTGTATGCACTGCGGCGTTTAGAGGTATTGAGGAGATAAGGCTTAGAATAAACAGACCTGTGAGAATTGTCGGCGGCGGAAGGATGTATTATCTTACATCGGACGGGCAGTTATGCAGCAGGTCACAGGATGCGATTGTATGTCACAGGGAAGAACTTGCAAGATGTTTGGAACTGATGAGCGATTATTCACTGTATGCGTTCAATGAGGAAATAAAGAACGGATTTATCACACTTCCGGGTGGACACCGCGTCGGTATATGCGGACAGGCTGTATGTGATAAAGGAGAGGTAAAACATATAAAGAACATAAGCTCCATGAATTTCAGGCTGGCCGGTGAGAAAGTCGGCATAGCAGATGAACTTTCAAAACATCTGCTTCGTGGAGGCGGCTTGTACAGTACGCTTATATTGTCACCTGCAGGATGCGGAAAAACCACGCTGTTGAGAGATATTGTAAGATGTGTGTCAAATCAGGGAATTACCGTGTCCGTAATTGATGAGCGCTCTGAAATTGCTGCATGCTATAAAGGTGTGCCGCAGAATGATGTCGGCGACTGCACCGATGTCATGGACATGGTACCAAAGAGCAGGGGAATCATGATGGTATTAAGAGCCATGTCGCCGAGGGTTATAGCAGTCGATGAGATTAACCAGTCCGAGGATTTAGGCGCAATCCGCTCGGCGCGCTCATGCGGCGCGGCACTTTTGTGCACGATGCACTCTGACGAGAACTGCTTTGACCAGCAGATAATGTCCGAGGGGATTTTTGAGAGATACATACAGCTCGGCAACAATAGGAGCTGCCGTGTCTACGATGCGGGGATGGGGCTTTTGTACGAGTGCAGCCTGCAAAACGGGGAGGAGGTGCTTTAGGCGGATAGCCTGTAAAATATGCTTTTAATGAAAATTGCGGGAGCGGTGTGCATAACGGCTGCGACTACGCTGTATGCGAGAGGACTTGTGTTAGAGCTTTCAACAAGGCTTGAGGCACTCAAATTTTTGAAGCAGAGCTTTTACGCACTTAAAGGTGAATTGAGGTACGGTGTCGAGACACTTCCGACGGCGTTTATGAATGTCGGTGAGCGCTGCGGCGTCGGGGGAGAGGATATAAGGAACTTCTTCTGGAATATGGGAAGAAGGCTTGGCTCTGACGATACGGTATCGTTAAAGGAGGTGTGGGAGGAGGAGGCGAAGGCACTCGCCGCAAGGGTTAACCTTGACGGGCGTGAGTGTGACAGCCTTGTCCGTGTATCGGAAAGCCTCGGGTATCTTGACATAACACAGCAGGTCAGCAATATTGACCTTTATCTTGAAAGTATTGAAGCGGATATTGCCGCACTTACAGAAAAATATGCAGATAATTGCAGAATGTATATGGGGCTGGGGGTGATGGCGGGGCTGTTTCTTACCATAATTCTTATATGAAAGGTGGGTATCGGGTGGAAGTCAGCCTTATTTTTAAAATAGCGGCGGTCGGAATATTGGTGTCGGTGATTTCACAGATTTTAAAGCACAGCGGCAGGGAGGAGCACGCATTTTTAACAAGCCTTGCGGGTCTTATACTTGTTCTCTTCTGGATTGTGCCGTACATATACGAGCTGTTTGAGACGATAAAAAGTCTGTTTTCCTTGTAGGGGTGATGCGTATGGACATGATAAAGGTAGCGGTCATAGGAATGATAGGCTCTCTGCTTGCGATGAGCCTAAAAAGCGCGAAGGGTGACTTTTCAGCGTATGTAAATCTCGGAACCTGTGTGGTTGTGCTGCTTTTTGTGGCGGGAAGGCTGTCGGGAATAATAGGACAGATAGAGCAGATAGCGGACTACATAAGCATAGAGGGCGATTACATTGCGATTCTCCTCAAAATGGCGGGGCTCACATACATAGCCGAGTTCGCGGGAGCACTTTGCAGGGACATGGGTTACTCGGCACTTGCGGTGCAGATTGAGAACTTCGGAAAGCTCTCTCTTCTTTTTATAAG
>UQZF01000167.1 GCA_900545455.1 uncultured Eubacteriales bacterium | reverse complement strand
CATTCTGACGCCACTTGCGATAGGCTGCGGCTTCAAGGGCGGTGAGATTGTCCCGACCTTCTTTGTGGGGGCGACGCTCGGCTGCGTGGTCGGTCAGCTAATAGGACTTCCTGCCTCGGCGGCTGCGGCTATCGGAATGATAGGAATGTTCTGCTGTGTGACGAACTGTCCTGTTGCGTCAATGCTTATTGCGTTTGAGCTGTTCGGATACGAGGCGGCTCCGTTCTTCCTCGTGTGCAACGCGGTGGGGTATCTTATGAGCGGATACTACGGTCTGTACAGTGAGCAGGTGTTTATAGGTTCAAAATATAAATTTAACAATGAGAAAAATAATGCGCATTAATGATTCAGATAATTGCAAAACATTGGTATTAATACCAGACGTTGTTCAATTTTATTATATTGCAAGTCAGGTACTTTACAGCCGTATTAGTTCAGCATAGCTGAACTATTGTGTTTGACAGCCGTATTTGGGCTGTCTATGCACCGCTACGTGATGTAACGTAGCGAGAGCGTGCCTGACGGTAATATAATAAAATTGAACAACTGCTTAGTAAAAATATAGTGTTTTGCAATAATCTTGATTAATAAAAAAGGGGAGCATACGGTATGAGAATAGTGTCACTCACGGTAAAAAATTTTAAGTCCATAAGGAGCATCTCCATAAATGACATTGAGAGTGCGTTTATCATCGTAGGCAAGAACAGCGTCGGCAAGACGGTGATACTTGACGCGATAAGGGCGGTTGCGGGGCAGTATACCGTCAAGAAGCAGGACTTTAACACGCAGGGGAGCAATGTCGAGATTGGGGTGAGGCTTGAGATTACGCAGGCTGACCTTGCGCTCCTCAACAGGTACGCCGTTGTGAGCCGCTACAAGCGCTACACGGCGTGGGAGAAGGATTTTTACTCCAAGCTGCCGTCTTATAAGGACGGTGTGCTTGAGTTCACGTTTATCGCCAACGCCGAGGGCAAGGTGAGGTATTTTGACGGCGTCAAGAAGGACAACAGATATATCCGCGAGGTGTTCCCGACACTGCATTTCATATCGCATGACAGGGAGCTTGAGGCTTTGCAGAGGGATATTTTTCTCGGCAATAAGGAGCTAAAGCTTCTCTCGGACGGGAACTGCATGTTCGACGCGGGAAAGAAGTGCGACAACTGCTTTCAGTGCATAGGAATGATTGAGAATAAGAAGGCATCGGAGCTCAGTATTTTTGAGGCGGCAAGACTTTTTCAGTATAAGCTCACAAGGCTTGACATGCAGGATTTCTTGGAGAGGCTCAACAATAACTTTATCAAGAACGGCGGGCGCGACAGGCTGTGCCTCAAGGTCGACGATGAGCTTATGAAGAATGCGATACCTCAGGTCTATGTGGAGAATGAGGCGCAGGGCTTTACCAACACCATATCGGAGATGGGCGAGGGCTTAAAGAGTATGTACATTCTATCGCTCCTAGAGACCTATGCGGACGATGAGGACAGGGTTCCGTGCATCATAATGATTGAAGATCCCGAGAGCTATCTGCACCCACAGCTACAGAAGAATGCGGGCGAAATTTTGTACAAATTGTCCAAGAAAAATCAGGTGATTTTTTCGACGCACTCGCCGAATATGATTTTTAACTTTAATTCAAGGCAGATTAAGCAGGTGTACATGGACAATGAGGGCTATACGCAGGTGAGGGAGAAGCCCGATATTGACAGGATATTAAATGACCTCGGCTACTCGGCGAACGACCTTATGAACGTGAGCTTCGTGTTCTTTGTCGAGGGCAAGCAGGACGAGAGCAGACTGCCTCTGCTACTTAAAAAATACTACAGCGAGACCTACGATGAGGACGGTCAGTTGAGGCGTGTTGCGATTATAGCGACCAACAGTTGCACCAACATAAAGACCTACGCAAATCTCAAATACATCAACAAGCTCTATATAAAAGACCAGTTCCTCATGATACGCGACGGCGATGCGAAGGATGCCGACGAACTCAAAAGGCAGCTCTGTGGCTATTACAGGAACAGGGCGCAGGAGGATAAGGGAAATCTTCCGAGGGTTACGGATAAGAATGTTCTCATTTTAAAATATTATTCGTTCGAGAATTATTTTTTGCAGCCCGAGATTATGGCAAAAATCGGCGTCGTGAAGAGTGTTGACCAGTTCTACGACATTCTCTACTCGAAGTATAGGGAGTACCTTTACAGGCTGGGAAGCATGAAGAGAATGTGTGAGAAGCTGGGGATAGAGATAAGGAGCAGGCAGGACATTGTGGACAACATGGAGAATATCAGAATCTATGTAAGAGGACACAATCTGTACGATATTTTCTACGGACGCTACAAGGGTGACAGGGAGCGGATGATACTCAACAGGTATATCGAGGAGGCTCCGAGGGACACATTCAAGGACATTTTAGACGCAGTTGACAGCTTCGTCTATTTCGAGAATAAAAAAACTGACAGCACGGAAGCTTAGCCGCGCTGTCAGCAGTCTGTTTTGCAGGTTTAATTCAAACCAAATCACATAAGATGAAGTTTTTTTGCGACGCGGCCGATTCGCATTCCCATAGGGAAATCCGGGAGGTCGCTCTCGGTAAGACCGCCGAGGAGCAGTATGAGCACAAAATACACAACGACGGCGACGATAATGGATAACAGGCAGGCAATCACGTTCGAGTGAACCGTCGCGTAGCCGACGCGGTATATCAGGTACGCACACGCGCCCATGACGGCACTTGCGATTGCGGGAATGATGAAGGTTGTCCTGTACTCCTGATGATAGTGTATGTGGCGCTCGACGCTTATGGCGTTAAGAACACATACGACAAGCGGGTAGGTCACGTTGCCGATGACGAGCGAGTATATGCCGAGCTTCGTGAACTTGAGAAGTATAAAAATCAAAACCACATGTATTGCAAGTGATATTGCGGCGTGCTGTACGGGCTTGCGCATGAGGTTGATTCCCTGAAGCGCGGCGTTCGTAACTGTCGACAACGCGTAGAATATGACGGCAACGCTTCCGGCTGCAAGGAGGTATCCTCCGAGCTTGTAGTCGGATGACGGGAACAGCATACGGACTATAGGACCGCCGAGGGCTGTGAGCCCGAAAGCGCAAGGGAATGCGACAATCATGTTGACCTTGATTGAGACGGCAACCTTTTTCTTCATGCCGTGCTTATCGCCCTTGGTAAATGCGGCGACGAGCGTCGGAATGAGCGATGATGCCATTGCTGATGCGATGGCGATAGGGACGTTCACAAGAAGCTTGTACTTGGTGCTGTACACACCGTAAAGGGTGGATACGTTTTCTCCCGTGGCAAGCTTGGAGAACATCATGCTGTCGATGACACCGCTCAGCTGGTAGACCGTCTGCCCGAGAATTACCGGGATGATTGTGGCAATCAGCATCTTGTAGATTTCAAGGTAGGTTGTATCGTCGACGCTTCTGTCACGTCGAAGCTGTGATGTAGCAGTCGGACGATATATAATATATACAAACACAAGAAAGAAAAGTCCCGTTGCGGCACCGAGAAGAGTACCCATTGTCGAGCCTGCGGCGCCCCAGCCTGAGGCGACATCCGACTCGGCGTGTCTGCGGATAAATGACCACGCAAAGAATATGCTTCCCGCGGCATTTACAAGCTGCTCAAGCACCTGGGAGATTGCGGTCGGAATCATAGTCTTTCTTGCCTGAAAGAAGCCTCTGAGCGTTCCGAGCAGAGCTACGACAAAGATTGTTATTGCGAGAACTCTGAGAGGAATCGATATTCCGACAAAATTGCTGTAAAAATGCTTCTCAATGAAGCCTGCACCGAAGAAGATAAGCAGCGCCATGATTCCGCCCGAGATGCAGGAGAATATGAGGGATGCTATGAATATCTTTCTTCCGGTTCTGTAGTTTTTGTTAGCGAGCTGTGCGGACAGAAGCTTGGATACCGCAAGCGGCAGGCTGTAGGATGAGAGGATAAGTGCAAGGTTATATATCTCGTAAGCTGCACCGTAGATACCGTTTCCCTCGTCTCCTATGATATTGGCAACGGGAATACGGTAGACGATACCGATCATTCGTACTATAATTGATGCCATGGCGAGTATTGTGCCCTGGCGGATAAAGTTTGTTTTACGATTTTCCGACATAAAGGGAACTCCTTAAATATAAAACATAGTAATGCGCAAATATAATATACCCTTTTGTGTGAAATTTGGCAACGAAAGAATTATTAAATATATATAACGGTGAGGAGGAACGGTAATAATCATGAAATTTGTTCACTGCGCCGATGTCCATATCGGCATGGAATTTTCGTTAAATAAGTTAAAGAGCAGGCAGAGAAAGGCGGAGGTTTTACAGAGCTTTTTAAAGATAGTCGAGTACTGCCGCGACGAGGCGGTCGACATTTTACTTATCGCGGGGGATCTGTTTGACAGCGAGAATGTCGAGGCGGCTGTTATCGAGCAGGTGAAGAGTGCGCTCGGGAGCATACCGCAGACCGACGTGTACATTGCGCCGGGCAACCACGACGCGTACACGCTCACATCGCCATACAGGGACGAAGGCTGGAGTGAGAATGTGACAATCTTTGGCGGGACACCAAGGGTTATCGAGCGAGCGGACAAGGGCTACCGTATATGGGGCTGCGGCTTTGAGAGCTGCTTTGTGATGAACAGGCTTTTGATGGGCGTGAGACTCCCGAAGGATGACCTCGTAAATATAGGAATACTCCACGGACAGCTCGTCGGAAAGAGCGGAAAGAGCGAGTACAACGCCATAACGGATTCGGATATTGAAAAGAGCGGCATTGATTATCTCGCGCTAGGTCATGTCCACAAGCAGACGAGGGTGCAGAGAATCGGCGACACGCTGTATGCGTACTCGGGTACGATAGAAGGTCAGGGCTTTGACGAGGAGGGCATAAAGGGCTTTTACACGGGTGAGCTCTCGAAGCTTCTGCTTGGCAGGCACGAGCTGATAACCGAGTATGTGAGCACCTCGAGAAGAAGGTACTACCATGTGAATGTGGATGTAACCGGAGCGGCTGACAGGGCGGAGGTCGCAGACAGGATATGCAGGGCGGCACAGAGTGTGACAGAGGACGATGAGTTTGCGGTGCTTCTCACGGAGAACAGAGCGGAGGACAATCTCTACAAGATAACGCTCATCGGCGATATAGGCGAGGATGCGGCGGTCTCGGTTGAGGAACTTTCGGCACGGCTTTTCGGGAAATTCTACTATATAAAAATCAAGGACAACACAAGACTTTCGATTGACTATGAGGAGCTTGCAAAGGAAAATTCGCTCAAGGGAATGTACACGGCGAGAATGCTTGACGGCATAAAGCAGCAGGAGCAGGCGGGAAACGCGAAGGGAGCACAGCTCTACAGAAAGGCACTTGAGCTTGGAATAAGGGCATTTGAAGGTGAGGTGGGAGCAGAATGAGAATTGACAGCATCAATATAGAAAGCTTCGGCGGACTAAAGAATTTCAGACTGGATTTTTCCGACGGCATGAACGTAATATACGGCGGTAACGAGGCGGGAAAATCAACCGTAATGGCATTTATTGAAATGATGTTCTACGGCAGAACAGCGCAGGAGAAGAGCTCAGATATAAGCAAGAGCCTTCGCAAAAAGTACACGCCGTGGGACGGCTCTGCAATGTGCGGGGAGCTTGAATTTACATGTGCGGGGAGAAGCTATCGTATACGAAAGGTTTTCAAAAAGACCATAAAGACCGATGACGTGAAGCTCTACGACACGCAGACGGGGGAGGAGATTGAGCTCGGGCGCGACGAGGAGATAGGGCACCGCTTCTTCGGAATCGATGTCGGAAGCTTTGAGAAGAGCGTGTATATAAGCGGCTTCGGCGGCTTTGCGAGCAGTGGTCAGACGAATGAGGACATAGCGGTCAGGCTCTCGAATCTTGTGACGACGATGGACGAGGACGTGTCGCAGTCAAAGGTGGTCGGCAGGCTCACCAAGGCGAAGGAGCTTCTGCGTTCTAAGAGCGGAAGCAAGGGAC
>UQZF01000166.1 GCA_900545455.1 uncultured Eubacteriales bacterium | reverse complement strand
CATGTGGAATATCACGACAACGCACGCAAATGACGACGCCGAGTGTCCCGACGGCAGCGATGAGCCGAGCGGTCGTCTGATGAGCAGGTCAACCGTCTCGTCGAGGTCACATGGTCTGTCCTTCGTAAAAAGTCCTTTTATGATGAAATTCGCTATAAAAGCGACCGCCGCAATCACGCAGATAAGCACCATCGCCTGCTGGTGCATCTTTTTTACAAGATAAAGATACAGTGCCACAAAAAGCCATACCAGTCCGCCGTTTCCCGACTTGGTAATGAGAATCATTATCTTGTCGAGCCTGTCCGTGCGTAGCTGCTGCACCTTGGCAATCATTCGGTCGTCTATGCCTCTTCTGAGTTCCTTCTGTTTTTTGAGTTCTTCCTCCCAGTCGAGCCCCTTGTAATGCTCTCTGGTCTTTCTAAGCACCGACATACCGTGCTCCTTTCCGATTATGTCCCGGATATTCTCCCCGAAAACCGCCTAATCATTGAAATTGTACCACATCTTTTTAGCATGCACAACCTGAACCCGACTATTCCGCCCTATGTTTTCCAATATTTCCCTTGCAGTGTGCACCCTTATCATGTATAATAACATCAAATCGCGCCTATTTCATGCAGACGCGATTATTAAATAATCAAAAAGGAGTGATTTTTTTAATGGCCCCCGGGGACATAGTACAAGTTTTATTTGTTATCATTTTATTGATGCTCTCTGCATTTTTCTCTTCAGCAGAGACTGCTCTTACGACGGTGAACCGCGTGAGAATGCGTACACTTGCCGATGACGGCAACAAGAAGGCAAAGAGGGTTCTTGATATCACGGACAACAAGGCAAAGATGTTATCCGCCATACTTATCGGCAACAACGTGGTGAACCTCTCAGCCTCATCACTTTTGACAACCCTTGCGACCAAGCTTTTCGGCTCGCAGTGGATTGCGCTGTCAACAGGTGTGCTCACATTCTTAATACTTATCTTCGGTGAGATTTCACCTAAGACCTTCTCCACACTCAAGGCGGAGAAGATTTCGCTCGCTTACAGCGGAATCATATCAGGGCTCATGTGGATACTTACACCCGTCATTTTTATTGTCAACAAGCTGGCGATGGGCTTTCTGCTTCTGCTGGGCGTTGATTCGCGCGAGAAGGGACAGTCTTTTACCGAGGATGAGCTTCGTACAATCGTTGACGTAAGCCACGAGGAAGGCGTGCTTGAGCATGAAGAGCATGAAATGATTAACAATGTGTTTGATTTCGGCAACTCAAGGGCAAGGGATGTCATGATTCAGCGAATCGACATGACCTGCGCCTCAATAGACAGCACCTACGACGAGATTATCGATATTTTCCGTGCCGAGAAGTATACGAGACTTCCTATTTACAAGGACTCCATCGACAATGTTATCGGTATCATCAACGTGAAGGATCTCCTTCTCTACTCGCCGGGTGATGATTTCCATGTATCAGAAATTTTGCGTGAACCGTACTATACTTATGAGTTCAAAAAGACATCCGAGCTCATGGAGGAATTAAAAAAGACCTCTAACAATATAACTATCGTTCTCGACGAATATGGTTCAACCGTCGGCATGATTACGCTTGAGGATCTTCTCGAGGAGATCGTCGGTGAAATCAGGGACGAGTACGACGAGGACGAGGAGGACTGCATCACCAAGATTAACGACAACGAGTACCAACTCAACGGTATGACCAAGCTCGACGACCTCAATGAGCTTCTCCATTCCGATTATGAGTCCGAGGATTATGACTCCGTCAGCGGTCTTGTGATTGATAAGCTCGAGCGCCTCCCTCACGACGGCGACGAGGTCATCCTAGACAATGCCCGCATCGTTGTCGACCACACGGAGAAGAACCGAATCGACAAGATGCACCTTTACATCACGCCGCACGACGAAAATGCGGACGGCGAGCAGGACAAATAAATCACGACAGAATGTGCCTTTGCACATCCAAATAACAGGAACGAAGTTTCCCATTACATGAAAAGGGGGATGCTCACTAAGAATGTATTCAAATCAACAGATTATTTCTTAGGGAGCATCCCTCTTTAATTTTTTATTTTATTTTTTATGGAAGATTCAGGCTTTGACACCAGAATCTATGGAGGAAAACCATGACAGAACAAAACCCACCGCAGTACATCAACCCGCTTATCCTTCACAGGGCAGATCCGTTTATCTACAAGCACACGGACGGCTATTACTACTTTACGGCATCGCACACCGATGCCGAGCACAATCTCGACGGCCAATACCAGTACAGAAAAATTCTTATCCGCAGAGCCGCCTCAATCAACGACCTCTCCGACGCCGTCGGCAATTACACCGAGAGATGCGTGTACGAGCGCGAGCCTATATGCGGCAGTAGAAGCCCGCACATCTGGGCTCCCGAGATTCATTTTATCCGCGGAAAATGGTACATCTACTTCACTACAACCGTCTCCGACACGGATGTGTGGCAGATACGCCCACATGTGCTCTGCTGTGAGGGCAATCCAATGACCGATGAATGGACAAACTTAGGCCCGATTAAGACGAGCGTAGAGGGTTCACGGGCATTCACCGACTTTTCACTCGACCACACGGTATTTGAGCATCACGGCGAGCTCTATATGCTGTGGGCTCAGAAGGTGACGCAGGACTCCGACATCTACATCGCGCGCATGAGTGATCCCGCAACCGTCTGCACAGAGATGGTTCTGTTAACCCGCCCCGAGTACGAGTGGGAGCGCTACGGCTTCGCGGTAAACGAGGGCCCGAGCATTATAAAGCACGGCGGAAAAGTATTCATGGTATTCTCATGCAGCGGAACCGACGCAAGATACTGCCTCGGAATGATGTACATTGACGAGAACGCCGATGTCCTCGACGCATCCGCATGGACGAAGCTTTCCCACCCCGTCTTTACGACGTGCCGCGAGAACGGGCAGTTCGGTCCTGGGCACAACAGCTTCACCCGCTCTGAGGACGACCGCTTCGACGTCATGGTCTACCACTCCCGCATGGAGGAGCACTACATCGGCGAGCCGGGCTACGAGCCGCTCTATGACGCGGGGCGCAACACCTGTGTAAAGACTATCGGGTGGAACGAGGAGACGGGAATGCCCGAGTTCGGAGTACCCTTAAAGCCGTTTTTGTCTTGTTAAAATACTCACAATGTTGTAAAATAGCATTATCAAAAAATATTTACGGAGGAAAATAAAGTGTTCAAGGAATTCAAAAAATTCATCTCCCGCGGCAATGTCCTCGACATGGCTGTCGGTATCATCATGGGTAGTGCTTTTACCGCAATCGTTACATCTCTCGTCAACGATATTTTGACTCCTCTCATCGGACTCATCATCGGCGGTATCGATTTCAGCTCACTGTCCATCACAATCGGAAGTGCGTCCATCGCCTACGGCTCATTTATTCAGGCGATAATAAACTTCCTGCTTGTTGCCCTTTCCCTGTTCCTCATCGTGAAAGGTATCAACAAGTTCCATTTTAAGAAGGAGGAGAAGCCTGCCGCACCTACCACCAAGGAATGCCCGCTGTGCTACTCCACCATCAATATCAAGGCAACAAAATGTCCTTGCTGCACAGGTGACATCAAAGACATTAAGTGATGTTGTAATCATTGTCATTTATTAAGGTATTTTAAATTTTGGAGGATTACATAATGGCAAGACTTGTAGTAAATTCCGACCGCACGAAAGGTCACATCAACAAAGAAATCTACGGACATTTTTCCGAGCATCTCGGAAGATGTATCTATGAGGGAATATGGGTTGGCAAGGATTCTAAGATACCTAACACCGACGGTATCCGAAACGACGTAATCGATGCCCTCAAAAAAATGAAGCTTCCCGTTCTCCGCTGGCCGGGCGGCTGCTTTGCGGACGAGTACCACTGGAAGGACGGAATAGGTCCTAAGGAGAACCGCAAAAAGATGGTCAACACCAACTGGGGCGGCGTTGTCGAGGACAACAGCTTCGGCACGCACGAGTTCATGAGACTCTGCGAGCTCACGGGCGCAGAGCCATACATCAACGGAAATGTCGGAAGCGGCACCGTTCAGGAGATGCAGGAATGGGTTGAGTACATGACCTTTGACGGCGAATCACCTATGAGCAGGCTCCGCGCCGAGAACGGTCATCCTGCTCCTTGGAAGGTAAAATACTTCGGCGTCGGCAACGAAAGCTGGGGCTGTGGCGGCAACATGACACCTGAGTACTACTCCAACGAATTCAGACGCTACGGTGTATTTTGTAGGAATTACGGCGACAACAGGCTCTACAAGATTGCCTGCGGCGCAAATGCGCAGGATTACAACTGGACCGAGGTTGTCATGAAGAATGCAGCTCACGCGATGGACGGCATAAGCCTCCACTACTACTCGCTTCCTACAGGAAGCTGGACGGGCAGCAAAGGCGCATCCACGGGCTTTGATGCCAACGAGTGGATTGCTCTTCTCTCCCGCACCCTGTTCATGGAGGAGCTCATAACCAAGCATTCTACCATCATGGACAAGTACGATCCTGACAAGCGCATCGGTCTCATCGTCGATGAGTGGGGAACATGGTACGATGTCGAGCCGGGAACCAATCCGGGCTTCCTCTACCAGCAGAACACCCTCCGCGATGCCCTTGTTGCGGCAATCAACCTCAACATATTCAACAGCCATTGCGACCGTGTCAAGATGGCGAACCTCGCACAGCTCGTTAATGTGCTTCAGGCTCCTATACTCACCGAGGGCGCAAAGATGCTTCTCACGCCTACATACCATGTGCTCGAGATGTACAGCGTTCATCAGGATGCCGAGCTTGTCGACATCGACTTTGAGAATGAGGACTACACCTTCAACGGAATCACAATTCCTAAGTATTCCGTATCCGCCTCCAAGAATGCGGCAGGCGAGCTCAACATAACTCTTGCCAATTTAAGCCACCGCGCTTCGGGACGCCTTAGCTGCGAGCTCCGCGGTGAAAAATACACCGACGTTACGGCAAGAATCCTCACAGCCGATGAGCTTGACGCTCACAACACCTTCGATAACCCTGAGAATGTGAAGCCGTCAGCCTACGACGGATTTGCACTCAGAGGAAACCGCCTCACGGGAACAATTCCTGCCAAGAGCGTGCTTGTTATCACATTAAAATAATTTATTTATGAAGTTCAAAAAGCCTTATCATGCAAGCATGATAAGGCTTAATTTGACACCCGTTCAACACGGGGTATGCTATCTGCGGGGGCAGAAATTTCTGCCCCCACTCATTTATGTTAATTCTCCCACCCGTTAAATATCTGTGCAATCGGTGAATCCGCCGACAGAATAAGCGTCTTGTTACTGCCGACCATCGACACCTTGAGTGCGTCAAGACTTCTCACGAACTCATAGAACTCCGTGCGCGCCTCGTCTCCGTAAGCCTCCGCAAGTATTCTCATGTACTCAGCCTCCCCTTCTGCCACGAGAATCTCCGCCTGCATGTCTGCATTTGAGAGAAGCACCGTCACTTCCTTGTCGGTCGTGTTCCTTATAACCTGCGCCTCCGCCTGACCTTCTGCGGTGTAGGTGGCTGCTATGTTGTCACGCTCTGAAATCATTCTCTCGTATACAGCCGTCTTGTTGTCGCTCGGAAGGTCAAGTCTCTTGTTCTCAACCGTGATTATCTCAATTCCGTACTGTGCCATCGTCGCTCCGATGTTGCCCTCTATGGATGCCGCGAGCTCTCCGTCCCTCGCCTTGATTACCTCATCCTGTGTCATCGAGCTTATCGTGTTCTTTGTCGCGTTAAATACCACCGTATCGATACGGCTCTCTGCGTTTGCGATTGAACCGTTGAGTGTCTGCGCAAACTTGAGAGGATCGGTTATCCTCCAGAGAACGTAGCTGTCTGTTATCATCGTCTTTTTATCCGATGTGATTACCTCCGACTCGGCAATGTCGTAAAGAAGTACTTCCTTAGGAAGTGTGTCCGCCGTCTCTATGAAAGGTATCTTAAAGCAGATACCCGATGTGGTCTGAACCCTGTCCACCTTGCCGAAACGCTTAACCAGCTTGAACTCATTCTGGTTGACAACCTCTATCGAAGATCCAATGGTTATAAG
>UQZF01000165.1 GCA_900545455.1 uncultured Eubacteriales bacterium | reverse complement strand
CGGAAAATACTGATAAAACAGGTGATATTTTCCCTTAAAAAATATAAAACCGTTGGGATCGTTAATCCAGTCGCCCGGTGCCTTCAAATGCAGAATATTTTCCATAGCACTACGTCCTTTCACACTTTTTTATAGTATTTTTCATAACAATAATATATAATATTTCTTACAGATTAAGCAAGTATCAACTCAGAAACGGGGTAGAATTATGGGAGAAAGTAAAAAAACAGACATCGTAAGCGCACCGCTCTACCGCGATCCGATTTACGATGCGCCGACTGATCCGGTGGTTATATGGAACAACAAAGAAAACAACTGGTGGATGCTCTACACGCAGAGGCGCAGCAGCTTAAATGCAATCGGTGTCTCGCACATTCACGGAACTGCCATCGGCGTCGCCTCATCGGACGACGGAAGCAGATGGCTCTACCGCGGAACACTTCCGGGACTTGATTTTGAGCCGGGACACAACACCTTCTGGGCTCCCGAAATAATGTTCGCTGAGGGCGAATATCACATGTATGTATCCTACATAACTGGAGTTCCTACCGACTGGAACTGGTCGAGACATATCGTGCACTACACAGCCGACAATCTGTGGGAGTGGCATTTTGAGAGCGTGCTCGAGCTCTCCTCCGACCGCGTCATCGATGCCTGCGTGCATCCTATCGGCAACGGTCAGTACAAGATGTGGTACAAAGACGAGCGCCACGACTCGCACACCTACAGCGCGGTGAGTGACGACCTCTACAACTGGAGCGTTGTCGGCGAGGAGATTAATTTTAACAGCCACGAAGGCCCTAACGTGTTTGAATTTGGCGGAAAAAAGTGGATGATCACTGACGAGTGGAACGGACTCGGCGTGTATGAGACAGAGGATTTCGCGCACTGGAACCGACAGGGCGTAATTCTGCGCGACGGCGGCATGCGCCCATGTGACGGCGTGATGGCAAGCCACGCCGATGTCGTGGTAAACGGCGAAAACGCGTACATCTTCTATTTTACGCACCCGTATTACCTCAATGAAAACCGCCTGAACAAGTCTTACGTTCCAAATCCTGACGACGGAAGAGCCTGCATTCAGGCTGCACAGCTTGAAGTCAAGGACGGCAGGCTCGTCTGCGACAGGAATAAGGAATTTGAGTTAAAGCTGATAAATCAGAACTGATTATGTAAATAAAACCTACTTTGCGGTCTTTTTCTTGTAGCCGCAGTCACAGTAAGGTCCACCCGAGGCAAGCGTGTACTCCCTGACAAAGTCAGTGACACCGCCTGCCTCGCTCATTGTGTAGTCAAGCCTGCACATCGCGGGAATGAGCTCGGTAAGTCCAAGCTCCCTCATGAGCGTACATATTCCGCAGGTGTAAAATCTCGCCTCATAGCCGCTTCCATCCTCATACTCATAAAAATCCATGTTCCATGAGTAAGGATTTCTGTCTGCCGCCTTGAGCTTTGCCGTGGCTTTCATTCCGTTAATATCCGACTCCGTATACTTTTTCTTTCCGCTCATCCTGCAAAACCACTGCATTGCGCCAGTCATCATCGACTTTTTATAGTACTCCGTTGCATCATCGACGCTCGGCAGCTTCGGCATATTGAGGAAAAACGCCGACAGCATCGCACAATTCACAATGTTCATTTTGAATCTGTCCGCCTTCTCGAACTCGGGAAGCTTCTCTATAATCTCCCTGTACTTTTTCTTCGCAGACGCGGTTATTTTCCTGCTCTCCTGCGCATCGTACTTTAATACCTCCGTGAGATTTCTTCTGAAGGATTTGCCAAAAACCATCCACATACCCATCGGCATACCCGCATACTTCATATCAATCCGACCTCCTCGACATATTCAGTTGACCGTTAGTCACGCATAACTTTTATAAGTAATATCTTACTCCTTGTAACCACAAATTTAAAGAGGTACGACAAAAAAATCTCCATAAACTGAATTGTGTATAGCAAATTATATATATGTATATCACGACTTTTGGAAGAAGCCTAGCTGTTCTTAGAACCCTGCTCATACCCCAGCCACAGACGACAAGGATGTCGGCTGAGCAGCAAGCATACAAGGAAGTATGCTTTGCTGCGGTGGCGGACACAGATATAAGCTAAATCAGAGTTCTTAGAACAACTTGCTTCGAACAACGGAGCTGATATACATATATATAATCTGCTATACACTTACAGTATAAAATTATTATACCTCCTTGTCGTACTCTCCCTCCACGAACCCTATGAACTCCTTCGCCACATGCGAAAGCGTATGCTTTTTATTCCAGATAAGCGCGTAGGACGCGTGCGCCGCCGGGTGGTCTATCTGCCTCACGCACACATCGTTGTCGTGCACCAGCGAGCATATCGACTGCGGATATATCGAGATTCCGACACCGTGCAGGCTTAGCTCGTAGGCGTTCATCATGTGTGCGATGCGCCCGCATATCTTCGCCGTGTGCCCGGGGCTTGAAAACCACTTGTCAATCTCACTTTTCCTCGACTCTCTCGACGGTATGAGCAGGTCATACGGCAAAAGCTCATCAGGCAGAACAGGAAGATTTCCCTCCGAGTACAGCGGATGCCCTTTCGGGATGACCGCCACCCACGGCTCGTCATACACGGGAAGCACATGAAATTCCTCGGTGTTGTACGGCGCGGTAATCATTGCGACCTCGCACAGCCCCTTGGTCACGCGGTTGTTCACATCGTCCGTGTTGCCGTTCCACAGATTGTACTGCACATTCGGGTGCTTCTTCCGAAACGCGGAAATCCACTCCGCAAAGAGCCTCGGTGCACAGCCCTCAACCGACGCGATGTAGAGCGTTCCCTGAAGCCCCTCCTTCATCTCCTTAACTTCCTCCTCGGACTTGTTCACCAAGTCGAGAATCTGCGTGGCGTACTGCAAAAACAGCTCGCCCTCCTCCGTCAAGGCAACCTTATGAGGCGAGCGCACAAAAAGCTCCGTGCCAAGCTCCTCCTCCAAATCCTGTATCTGACGGCTCAGAGGTGGCTGTGCTATCGCAAGCTTTTCCGCTGCCCTCGTAAAGTTCTTCTCCTCCGCAACCGCCTTAAAATATCTTATATGTCTGAGCTCCATACCTGACCTCCGATTCGTATCAATACTTAAAAGGTATTGTAATATCTTTATTATATGTATTTCACATTATAAACGCAATGTGTTATATTAAAACCATCAAAGGGAACGTAAATTTTTTCACATATACGGAAAGGAATCGGTGATTGATATGAAGAAATTTTTTGAGAGAGTAAGCGAGTTTTTTAAGGAGTACTACATGAGCTTTTCAGAGGTTATCTAGTTTATGATCAGCACAAAACTTCATTGAAATGTCCTAAAGCATAGCTGTATAATCGTTGGATGTATACAGCTATGCTTTATTTATCACGATTTCATCCTAAGTTGCAAATTTGAATTGCCGCACCATTTTCCATCACAGAAAAACCATGTTTTGTATAGAATGATACATTATTTTTATCCTCCGGCATTACTTCAATATAAAGAAAATCCTTATATTTTTCTTTTATATACTCAAGCATTTTACCTGCAATGCCTCTTCCCTGATACTCCGGCTGCACAAGCACATAATGTATCTGTGCCAGCATCTCTGTGTCATCAAGTACCCTTGTAAGTCCAACCAGTTTTTCATCATCCCATACTGTAAGCACTGTTGAAGAATTCATAAGTGCCTTATATAAACGCTCAGGATACTTTCCTGAAATCCAGTTAACCGATAAAAACAACTGCTGTACCTGTTCCTTTGTAAATATCTTTTTTTCCGTATATCTGAGCATAATTCCTCCTTATCCGCGATGGTCACATCTTTGACACTGTACCATCTCATTCTCACTATCTTCCTTATAGAAAATATCCGACCACTGACAGATGCTCTGCAAAATGGGAACAACTGATTTTCCTTTTTGAGTCAGCGAATATTCCACTCTCGGCGGTATCTCATCATAGGATTTGCGGTCAATGATTCCATCCTCTATCAAATCCTTCAAGGTCGCCGCAAGAACCGCATCCGTGATATTATACATCTCCTTGCGAAGCTCACTGTAGCGAAGCCTTTCATTCGCTGACAGCACGCATATAATGCGCGACTTCCATTTCCCGCCGAATATTGCCAGCCCGTATTCGAGCGGACAGCGTATGTCATCCTCTAATTTTTTCTCATATTTTGCCATAAAAAATCACCTTCAAGCTGTTAATTTATTACATTATAGCTTGAAGGCAATCTTTTTTGAAGTTACTATGAAATTTATTAGTGTATTTTATTTACACCTTGGACTAGATTTCCTTCTTGTTGTCTGCGCCCGGAGTTGTGACGATGACCTTAGATGGTGTAATGATAAGTGCTCCCTTTGCAGTCGCAGCACCATTGAACATCTTTTCAACCATAGCCTTAAATGTGTTTACAACATCTCCCTCTGTGACATACTCGGCAGTTCCCTTAATCTGGTATCCCTCAAGACTCTGCGCATCGTACACGGAAATGGCAATCCTTCCATCGTTTGCCTTGATATTGTTTAATGTCGTCTCAAGAAAAACATCACCGACAACAAGCTTTCCGTCCGCGGTAACGTCCTTGAATGCAACCGGGACAACATTAGGCTCCCCGTCAGCACAGGTGGCAAGGTCCCACATACCGCTCTTTAATACTTTGATTACTGATTCGTTCAACATTGATATACCTCCGTCATTACATTTATTTTTTATTGCTCATTTGAGATATACTCATGTTAATGAATTTACTTTTATTATGGAAGATATTAGTAAATTTATAAGTCACTTTTAAATTTCAGAGCTTTCAGCATTTTTTCTTTTTTATTCTCCTCAAAAACACATATCCCACCACACATGCGATAAGCTCCGTTATCGGGAAAGCCCACCAAATCAGCGAAACATCAGCCTGCCCGTTCCTGACAAATATTGAGAAAATGCCCGCAAGCGGCAGTATGATTACAAGCTGTCTTAGCAGAGAAATCACAAGCGATTCGATGCCGCCCTCGAGTGCCTGATAAACTCCCTGATATGCCACATTTATTCCCGCAAAAATAAAACTGATTGAGATAACTCTCATCGCCCCGATGAAATTTTCCCTTGACTGTCCTGCATTAAATAATGTCGCAAACGCCCCCGGGAAAGCCTCGGTAATTATGATACCAAAAATCATCAGGACAGCCGTATATATAAGTCCGTATTTTATTCCGTCCTTTATCCTCTTTTTGTCGCCCATTCCATAGGCAAACGCAATAATCGGCGTGATTGCATCCCTGAGTCCGAATGCCAAAAACAGTACAAACTGCTGTACTTTATAGAACAGTCCGTATGCGGTCTGTGCAGAAGGGCTGAACTTCAAAATAAGATTCATCACATACACCATGATTGACATAAGTGCCTGTGCAATCATCGCCGGAAGCCCGATTGAATAAATCTCCTTTATAATTCTGCCATCCGGCTTCATGTACTTTACACCATGCTCAAATTCCTTATTTAATTTCACATGGAAAATGAACAGCAATGCCGCAGACACCACCTGTCCGATAACGGTCGCATACGCTGCTCCCTCCACTCCCATCTCAGGAACAGGTCCGATACCGTAAATCATAATCGGATCAAGAACAATATTCACCACGGCTCCAACAACCTGACCGATTGTCGAATAGAGTGAACGCCCCGTCGCCTGCAAAAGCTTTTCAAACAATGAAAAGAAGATAATTCCAAACGAAATCACACAGCATATTTTAAGATAGCTCGTTCCCATCGCAATGACCTGCGCATCGACTGTCTGCGATGAAATATATGCCTTTACCCCGAAAATTCCAAAAAGCAGACATATCACATAAATGATTATCCCTAAAAATAAGCTGTTTCCCGCAACCTTCGACGCCTTTTTTGTGTCTCCCTGCCCGAGTGTCCTCGCGAGAAGCGCATTCGTTCCGACACCCGTTCCGATTCCTATTGCCACCATAAGCATCTGAACCGGGAACACAAGCGTGAGCGCGTTAAGTGCCGCCTCGCTCCCCTCCTTCATATTCCCGACAAACGCACTGTCCACGATATTGTAGACAGCCTGCAGCGCCATCGACAAAATCATCGA
>UQZF01000164.1 GCA_900545455.1 uncultured Eubacteriales bacterium | reverse complement strand
TCACGATACATATTGAAGCTAAAAGTACCATCCCCATTGACACATTGGCTCTTTCGTATTAAAATTATGAATAATTGACCATTAACACGCATCATAAAGAAAGGAATACCATGAAGAAGATAATAGAGCTTTTAAATGACGAGCTGAAGGCTGCATTTTCGGCATGCGGCTATGACGAGAAGTACGCAAAGGTCGTTGTGTCGAACAGACCTGATTTGTGCCAGTATCAGTGTAACGGATGTATGGCGGCAGCCAAGGAATATAAGAAGGCACCTGCGGTTATTGCGGGTGAGGTTGTGGAGAAGCTTGCTGACAGCAAGGCTTTCTCAAAGGCGGATGCAGTAAATCCGGGTTTCATCAATATGAATCTCTCAGGTGAGTTTATTGCGGACTATATTAAGGAAATGGGAAGCCATGAGAAGTATGGCTGTGATGAGACAAAGAAAAATAAGACAATAATGCTCGACTACGGCGGAGCAAATGTAGCGAAGCCGCTTCACGTAGGACATCTCCGTCCGGCAATCATCGGCGAGAGCCTCAAGAGAATCTGTGCATACAACGGTTATAACACTGTAGGAGATGTGCATCTCGGAGATTGGGGACTTCAGATGGGACTTATCATAATGGAACTCAAGAACAGAAAGCCGGAGCTTCCTTATTTTGACGAGAGCTTCACGGGAGAGTATCCTGCAGAGCCCCCTTTTACACTTGCAGAGCTTGAGGATATATATCCGTGTGCAAGCAAGAAGTCCAAGGAGGATGCAGAGTTTGCGGAGGCAGCACATCAGGCAACCGTTATGTTACAGAACGGTCACAGGGGCTACAATGCAATCTGGAAGCATATAATGAACATCTCGATAGCCGACCTCAAGAGAAACTATGATAATCTCAACGTAAGCTTTGACGTGTGGAAGGGTGAGTCCGATGCTAAGCCTTACATCGAGGATATGTTGAAGGATTTCGTGGACAAGGGCTACGCACATGAGAGTCAGGGCGCGCTTGTAATCGACGTGGCACTCGACAGCGACAAGAAGGAGATTCCTCCTTGTATCGTGAGAAAGTCGGACGGTGCGGCACTCTACGCGACGACGGACCTTGCGACAATGATAGAGCGAGAGAAGCTTTATCATCCGTTTAAGTATATTTACACTACTGACAAGCGTCAGGAGATGCACTTCACACAGATATTCAGGGCAGCGAAAAAGACAGGAATCGTTCCTGAGGACACCGAGATGGATTTCTTGGGCTTCGGTACGATGAACGGCAAGGACGGAAAGCCTTTCAAGACGAGAAACGGTGATTTATTAAGACTTGAGTACCTGATTAAGGATGTTGAGGATGCTGTTTATAATAAGATTAAGGAAAACCGCGACGTGGCAGACGACGAGGCGCGCGCCACAGCCAAGGTTGTAGGACTTGCCGCAATCAAGTACGGCGACCTCTCGAATCAGGCATCCAAGGATTATATATTTGATATAGACAGATTCACTTCATTTGAGGGAGATACGGGTCCTTACGTTCTCTATACAATCGTCCGTATCAAGTCGATTTTAAATAAGTACGAGCAGACCTTCGGAGCAGAGAACCTCTCGATTGCAGAGAGAATGAAGGATTTCGTAGCACCTGAGGGTGCAAGCGAGACAGACCTATGCCTGCTTCTTACAAAGTTCTCGGATGTGATTGAGAGTGCTTACGCAGAGCTCGCACCACACAAGATTTGTAAGTTCATTTATGATGTTGCAAATGTATTTAACAGCTTCTATCATGACACCAAGATTCTCTCCGAGGAGGACGAGAAGAAGCGCAGAAGCTATATAGCTCTCATTTCACTCACCAAGGGTATACTTGAGACCTGTACAGACCTTCTCGCGATAAAGGTTCCTGACAGAATGTAAGAGGGCAGCAGTATGAGTAATAACCGTTCAAAGGATATGACAGTGGGAAATCCTTTCCAGATTATCCTGTTTTTTGCCATACCCGTGCTTATAGGAAATGTTTTTCAGCAGTTGTACAGCATGGTCGACACGATAATTGTCGGACAGAGCCTCGGAACAGAGGCTCTTGCGGCGGTCGGCTCGACGGGCTCGATCAACTTCCTTGTAAACGGATTTTCGACGGGAATCGCGGGAGGCTTTGCGGTTCTTCCGGCACAGTTTTTCGGCGCGAAGGACGACAGGAGACTCAAAAAAAGTGTGGGGCAGGCGATAATGCTCTGCCTGTTCTTCACCGTTGTGCTCACCGCACTGTCCGTTATTTTTACAAGACCGATACTTGTACTTATGAAAACACCGTCCAACATCATCGACATGGCGGATGTGTATATCAAGACGATTTTCTGGGGAATATGTGCAACGATTCTCTACAATATGTGCTCGTGCGTGATAAGGGCATTGGGAGACAGCAAGACACCGCTGTATTTTTTGATTCTCGCATCGTTTTTGAATATCGGGCTTGACCTTTTATTCATCATCGTGTTTAAGTGGGGCGTGTTCGGAGCAGCGTTTGCGACCGTACTCTCACAGGGGGTTGCCGGAATCCTCTGCGTTGTGTATGCACTCAAAAAGTACAGCATACTCCACCTTTCAAAGGAGGATTTTGCGCTTGATTTCCACATGATGGGGAAGCATCTCGGAATAGGACTTCCGATGGCTTTCCAGTTCTCAATCACGGCGATAGGAACCATAGTGCTTCAGAGTGCGCTCAACACCTTTGGCTCGGACAAGATTGCGGCGTACACCGCAGGCTGTAAGGTTGAGCAGCTTGTGACACAGATAGGGCCTTCAATCGGTGTGACGATGGCTAACTATGCAGGACAGAATCTTGGCGCGGGACGACTTGACAGAATCAAGAAGGGCGTCACGAGCTGTACGATTATGACGCTTGCGCTCGCCGTCATTTCGGCTGTTGCGCTGTTCTTCGGCGGAGAGTGGCTGTCAAGCCTCTTCATATCGGGAGACCAGCCGGAGGTTGTCGCATCGGCAGTAACATACGTCAACACTATATGTGTATTCTTCCCGTTCCTCTACATGATATTCGTGTACAGAAATGTCCTTCAGGGCGTTGGAAGAAGCTTCATGCCTCTCATGGCGGGAGTGTTCGAGCTCATTGCAAGATGTATCGTGTCGTTTACGCTTCCTGACAGAATGGGATATGTGGGAGTGTGCCTTGCTGGGCCTGTGGCGTGGATAGCCGCTGTCGTGCCTCTCTGCATAGCCTACTATGTGATAATAGGCAGGATGTCAAAGAAGAGCAAGCTCACACAGGCGTGAGAAATCAATGCTTACAGGTGATAAAAAAGAATCGGAATAACTTGAATCAAAGGCAGTCGCAAGATACGCGGCTGTCTTTTTTTGCACGGTGCACTCGATGCAAAAGCAATTAATAAAGGTATGCGTGCGTTTTAAAAAATCATCGGACAGATATTCACAATCGGCGAAGCTTCTTGTGATGCCGACGCCCGACAGCTTTACAAATGCCTCGTAGCGGCTCCAGAGCATGGAAAATTCCTCGGCTGTCAGAGTTTTTTCTGAGGATGGCAAAAAGCGTCTCAGGGCGGCTGCGGACGGAGTGCGCACGTCCTGAATGTCGATTCCGACATCAAAAGGAGCCACGGCGCACGCTATTGCATTGTGGCTGTGGCTTATGTTGAAATATATGTCGTTGAAAGGCGGATTTAAGTACGGCTTTCCGTTGTCGGAATAGGAAAATTCCATTTTTTTTGCAATTTTTGAAAGGCTCATACCCGAGAAATGGGCAGGGCATTCTTGGGAAAGTACATGGCACAGCAAAAAGAAGGAGAGGGCGTTTACAGCCCTTTCCTTTGAGGGGATAAGCTTTTCGGCTCGTTTTCTTCTGAAATCGGGAAGTTTGTCTGTAATGTCCGAATAGAGCTTCGCGTAATCGTCGGAAGAATAATTGTCAGGAAGCAATGTGTAGCAGAGCATGGAACCTCCTATTGATATGTCAGCTTCTTCTCCCACGGAAGAGTTCCCTCCTCATATTCATTGAGAGATGGACAGCAGACGCGTATTGCATCGGCAAGCTTTCGCATTTTGAGACTTATCGGCGTGTCGGGATATTTCATACATTCCTTGACGGTGTATCCCATATAGTATGAAAATAGTTCGGCGCGGTCCTCAAGCCTGTTGGTTTTGCCGTATATGGACGTAAAGTACTGTGAATATATATCCGCATCGGTATCATATATCGTTCCTGAATAACCGTCCGTCCCATAAAGACTTGTGTCCGTAAATTCATCAGTGTTTATGAGCTCGTCGGCGTTGTCAAAATTGTTCATGATGCAGTACTCGATAAAATGAAACAGCTCATGATGAAACGCGAGCGTGAAATAGAGCTCTGAGTTGCTACAGCTTAAAGCAATCTGAATAGACTTGTAATCGTTAGCATCCGTGTAACCGTCGGCACCGCCGAGGCTGTCGATAAGATTGATTGTGATGGGAGAGTACTCCCTCAAATCCGAAAAAAGCACGGCAGGATATTCCGAAAGGCAGTCCTCAAGAAGTGCAAGCCTTGAGGCGATGAGCTCGTCGGATGTGATTCCCGCACCCGATGTACCGTAGCTCCACGTCACGTCAGAGCCGTAGAGAATGTTGACGCCGTAGGTCTCATATATCCGCTCCCTCGCCGCGGCGTTAAGCTCCGTAGGAGTCGGAGCATGTTCGGTCTCCGAAGCAGTCTCGGTGTATTCGGCTGTCGAAGTCATTTCAGTACTCTCGACAGTGGTATATTCAGTCTCCGAAGTCATTTCGGTGTTTTCGACAGTGGTAGACTCAGTCTCCGAGATTGTCTCAACGTACTCGGTGGTGATGTCCTCTGACTGCACCGCGAGTGGTGCGGAGGCGGTCTCCTCTGCTAGGTTATCCCTGCGGCATGCGGACAACGAAAACAGTACTGCCGATGCCGACAGTACACAGAAAGTTTTATGAAAAGTCCGAAAAACTTTGGACTTATTGTTATTTATATACATAAAAGGAAGCTCCTCATAATTCAATAAAAACTATATAAAGGCTGTTTTAACAGCTCCTATATAATAGAATAATGGGAAGCTTCCTTTTTTTCAATACTTAATATTTAATTAAATTTTTTAAGTATATGTCCTTAATTTGTGCATATATGACAGTTACTGTGCTGTTGCGATGCGCTTTGCATAAGCGAAGGCTTTCTTTACAGGTGGAAGCATGATTACGATGACTGTTACGACACCCTCAAGAAGAATATATGCGTAGTTGTAGAGGATAGGATATACAATGGCAAGACTTGAAGGGAAGTTGTCAGGCATGTAATCCATCCAGTAAATGTATCCGCCGATTGTGTGGAAAAGACCGCGGGCAAGAATCGCAACTATATAGCCGATTACAAGACCGTTCTTTTTCTTGTAGAAGAAACCTGATACACCGAGTGCGGCAAATGCAAAGAAATAGTCAAGGCATGCCTGCATAGGAGATAATATGTATGTTCCGCCGCCCTGTAAGAACTGCATGATACCGTATGCAAATGCACATGATATGCCAATCTTAGGTCCGTACCAGTAGCCTATCATTGTGATAAAGAGCATGGAGAAAAGTGTTACCGAACCGCCCCAAGGCATTTTGATAATCTGGACATAAGATGTCGCAAATCCAAGAGCGAGCATTACAGCCGAGAATACAAGCTGCTTTGTCGAGAAAAGCTTCTTCTTTTCTTTCGATGCGTTGCCTGTAAGAAAAGCGGCGAGTACGAGCAGAAGTACAGCAATTACAGAGAATGCGATGATACCTGCGGTTGTGAGGGAATAAAATCCGTCCTCCGCATTAAAAAATAGTGACATAAAAAAACCTCCTAATAAAATATTATTCAGGAGGGGCCTACTTAGTGAAGTTCACGACAAAAGCTGTCAACAGAATGCTTCCTTACGCCGGTATTAACCGGATCAAGTAGTGAGGGTCAGACAATCAGTCACTCTCAACCCACGAAGGGTCCCCCTAGCGACAGGTATTTTACCTGTAAGAGTAAATATACATAATTGTCCGATTTTTGTCAATATGTAACAATATGAACATGGATAACTGACATTTAGGAAAGTTTTATATTTTTTTAATGAAAAAAGGTCATAATTGTGTTAAAATAATTTAGTATGGATTTTCATAAGTCTGTGCGTGGAGTTAATAAT
>UQZF01000163.1 GCA_900545455.1 uncultured Eubacteriales bacterium | reverse complement strand
GCTATAATGCTTCCCGATTGCGCATTCTCAAGCACAACCGCTCCTGAGCACGGGTCAAGTGCAAGCATTGCAGGCGTTATGTTCAGGACTCTTATCTGTTCTCTTATATAATCATAAGGTGATGCACCGTTAGCTATGGAGTTATAGTCATCAGCAGTGTAAGGCACACAGCCCTGCTCCATGAGAAGCAGGCATACCTCACGGCCCGATACCTGCCCGCCTTTTACGAGATACTTCATGATAAGCTTGTCAAAAGCATCATCCTGATTCAACTCTTCAAGCGCATAACTTAACATCGCATCAAGAACTTCATCCATCGTAGGATATTCATCCTTAACATCCAAATTATATATATTAACCCAGTCTTTTGCAATAGCATTATATAAATAATCTCTAAGACTTATTTCTCCATTGCTCCATGCGACAGAAAGTTCATCCGTCGAACTTATCGCATCGGTGTTAAGAATTCCGCCGTTTACAAGAATTGTTCTGATGTTCTTTATATACTCCTGCATCTCATCACTGAGTGCCGAGTACACCGTCGCCGTGTCATAGAGTTCGCCTCTTATGCTTTCAACAATCTGCTCTCTTTTAGCCGCAAATGTCGAATATATTAATGTCGCAGCTCCCGTGTCGTGATTTTCACGGAGCCCGTCAATCGACAGTGTGTTGTTGTCAAAGAGCGCAAAGTACACATCCTTCACGGGAATTACAACCATGTCACCCTCTGCGGAAGGTACCTTGTCGGAATCCGAGTCGACAATTCTCGCAACAAGTATTTCCGATAGTCTTCTTTCTAACAGATCATATATCTGCTGTGTAAGCTTTACATCTATTGTAAGATAAATATCCGAGCCTGTGACCGGTTCTTTTTCGTCAACAACATCCAAAACTCGACCGTAACTGTCAACAAGTACGGTTCTGCTTCCCTTGGTTCCGTTAAGAACCTGCTCGTAACTCTTCTCGACTCCAGACTTTCCGACTGTATCGCTCGCCTGGTATGACGGATCCTCCTTTTGAAGTTCCGCAAGCTCTTCAGATGATACCTTGCCGGTATATCCGATGAGATGTGCAATGTACTTGCCGTAATTATAGCATCTAATATATTCGTCCTTTACAGTCACACCTGTAAGCCTGTCCGAATTTTCAAGTATTGCCGCCATCGTCGCTTCCGATACATTGTCTGCCACGGTAAAAGATATATACCTCTGATAAGCATGTGCCGCAAGATTGGTTCTTACATATATGATTTCGAGCACCTCATCCTTGCTGTATTCATCACTGATATTGTAATATTTTGTACTCTTTAAAAGCTTGATAACATCGTCCGGTGTGGCATTTCGTTCTTCATCTGTCAGTTCACTTATATATTTGTGTCCGTAGATATCTCTTAAATACCTCAAAAGAGCATTGCCTGATTTGGTAAACTCATACCTGCCGTACTTGTTAAGTCTTATCGAGTAGTCGATGTCGTAGCTGTCGCCGTTCTCCTCTATAATATCGTACATATTGACGATTATCTCGTTGAGCTGTGTGTTCTTTATCGCCGTCGAGCTGTCCTCGATTATAACCGAATAGGCAAGCTCGTTGTAGGCTAAAAGCTCGCCGTTGACATCGTATATGTTGCCTCGCGTGCTGTTGAGTACAAGCGTCTTTTCGGTCTTCTGGGCATAATTAACCTGATAATCCTCTCCATGGATAATCTGCAGATCAAAAAGATGATATATCAGAATGCCAAAAAGAACCGTAGAAAGAACAATGAGCGGCAGAAGCCTCGAGCGCAGAATCGACTTTATGTAATCCCATATTATCTTTAAATCTTCTTTAAGCACTTGTCAGTGTCCTCCTTTTTTGGACTGTTCTACCTTTCGGATAATAAAATAGATAAATACATACACCAAAAGAGTCATCAATACCGTGTATATCACCTCAGGTAAAATAATCCTTGCCATATAGTAGGAAAACCTCAGCTTATTCTGCAGTAAGAAATAAAATATAAAATAGAGAAATTCATACATAAATGTGCTCGCAGCCACAAGTGCCATAGGTAAGAAAAGCTCTTCCTTGACATAATCCTTATAAAATAAACCGTTGAGCGCACCTGCATACATATAGACAAGTGCCGTGAAACCAACCGAACCTCCGGCCATAAGATCAATCAAAAGACCTGAAAAAAATCCTTCAGCAAGCCCCATTTTTCCGCCCATGATAAATCCGGTTATACATGTGAGCATGAGCAGAAGATTAGTTCTTATACCCGCAATCTCAAAATATGAAAATACAGTGACCTGTAAAATGTATGTAATTAGAATTGAGAATACACAATACAACACTTTTTTCATCTTTATCCAATCCCCTTACTGCTTAAGCTGCATTATCACAAGCACCTCTGTCATGTGCTCAAAATCCACCGCCGGCACAAGATAGCCTGACTGCGTGAGGCTGTTAGCGTCATCGGACACGTTCTTTGCATATCCGATAAGTATTCCCTCGATGTATTTGCTGCTTATATTGGAAGTGACAATCATGTCACCGTCCGACACACTTACATCACCGCGGAGATATTCAAGATGAACATATCCGCTGTCCATGAGTTCCAAATCACCTCTGATGTTACAGGTATCCGAGCTTGTTATAAGCATTCCCGTGACATTGCTGTTGTCATCTATTATGCTTCTGACTGTCGCAGAATTATCGGTCACATCGGTGACAATACCCACAAGTCCGTTTCCGCATATAACATTCATGTCGACAAGTATACCATCCTTGCTGCCCTTATCTATAGTGAATGTTGAAAACCAGTTGCCTGAGCTCTTCCCTATTACTCTCGCTGCAACTTTCTCATATCCCGGTATCTTGTTGTCAAGCGCATACAGCTCTCTTAAATTGTTAAGCTCTATCTGATCCTGAATCAGAACGAGGTTCTTCTCCTTAACCTCATCGAGTTCTGTTCTAAGCTGTTCATTCTCCTGTCTTAATTCATCAATCGTTGCAAAATAATCCGCCCTGTCGGTAAGCCACAACCCCATACCGTTGATTCCCTTTTGCAAAGGTGTGATAATATATGAAAGTGCATTCTGCACGGGTGCCGTGAGCTTATCGGTGAAAAATGACACACCGATTAATATCACACACAGCACCGTCAGTACAGTCAGCATAAATTTCTGTGAGACATGTAATTGCGGTTTCTTATCCATATAACTCCTCTTTAATCATATATCTTTTCTTTTGGGATATATGCAATCTCGGTAAACGCAGGATCTTCAATTATTGTCTTGATTCCGCGCACAACGCTCTCCGACGGCTCATCAGATATTATTACGTTCAAGTCTGTCTCATTGTTGATGAGCTCGGCAAGATGAAGGATTCCCGACGAACCTCCTGTAAGATGAATTCCCGTATCAATTATATCCGACGCAAGCTCCGGCGGAGTTCTCTCAAGAATCATCTTTATTGAATCAACTATGGAGTGAATGAAGTCTACGAGGCACTCATACACAACCGTCGACGAAATCTGCCTTGACACCGGAAGCCCCGTAACTAAATCTCTTCCGTATACACTTACGAACCGTTCCTCCATAGGAAGTGCGCTTCCAAGATTAATCTTGATATGTTCAGCCGTCTTAGCACCGATTACAAGATTGTACTTTTTCCGGACTGCACCTATAATCTGTTCATCAAGCTTATTTCCGCCAAATTTTACGGCACGGCTTAACACGATACCGCCAAGGCTTAATACGGAGATTTCCGTAGTGTCGGCACCTATATTCACTATCATGACACCCTTGGCTCCGTTGACATCCACGCCCGAACCTACAGCATCGGCAA
Organism: uncultured Eubacteriales bacterium; assembly: GCA_900545455.1. GTDB lineage: Bacteria > Bacillota > Clostridia > Lachnospirales > Lachnospiraceae > CAG-882. The sequence goes on along the minus strand of UQZF01000163.1, from coordinate 2,355 downwards.
CAGGCTTATTGATAACCATAATTTTTCTTGCTTTTATCTTGGAGTCACGGATCAACTCTAAGAACGCTCTCTTCTCAACTTCCGTAATGTCCGTAGGCACTGCAATATAGTAGTCGGCAGGCATAATCTTACCGCCCTTGCTCAATTTCTTTATAAACTCCGTGACAAGGACCTGCATATTGGCAAAATCAGCGATAACACCATACTTTACCGGAAATGTAACCTGAATCGAGTCCGGTGCTTTCTCGTGCATCTCAAATGCCTCATTGCCGACTGCATACACATTCTTTTTGTTGGCGATTGCAATGATGTTCTTCTCATTAAGAATATCATCCCTCTCACTGCAATATATCTTAATATTGCTTGTACCTATATCAAGGCCAAAAACACTCTTAGCCATATTAATCCTCCATTCCACGCATAACTGCGTCATATCAATTTTCTGTCTTTCATACTGATATATGTATTATCACCAATTATTATGTGGTCAATCAATGTGATTCCAATTAATTGCGCCGCATTCATTATTCTGACCGTCGATGCAATATCCTCCCGGCTCGGAGCCGGATCTCCGGTAGGATGATTATGTACCAGAATGAAGCATGTGCTGTCCTTTAAAAGTGCCTCACGGCAAATCTCTCTCGGCGGCATTATTGTGCTGTTGGCTGTTCCTATGCTCATTATCTTCTCATGAATCAGCATACACTTCGTATCAAGAAGCAGCAATCTTAACTGTTCCTGTTCAAGATGTCTCATATCCTCCATGAGGTAATCGACGACCGCCTGTGCCGAGGACAGATTAGGGCGCTGTGCCCTTCTCTGTCTTGCCATTCTTCTTGAAAGCTCACATATAGACTTAAGCTGCACAGCCTTCACTTTTCCGATTCCCGGCAGTGCGGATAACTCCCGGATAGACAGTCTCTGTAATCCGATAATTCCCTGCCCGTCCGTCCGCCTCATAAGCCCCGCCGCCGTCTCCATGCAGCTGCACGACTTCGTTCCGCTCCTAATAATAATTGCAAGAAGTTCCTCATCTGTAAGACTCTCAAAACCATAAGCCTCGCATTTCTCGTAAGGCATCATGGTCGATACCCGATCTTTTGGTACAGCATTGTTCGTTTTAATCATTTCAACCTCCATCTACGGTCGAAATGGTATCCCCTAATAAATTTAACACAAATCCGATACTTTTACAATTCCTTTATCAACAAGCTGCTGGAGACTCTTAAGAATACCAAAACGTGCATGATTCCATGTAAGTCCTCCCTGGAAGAATGCGGTGTAAGGCTCGCGGAGCGGTCCGTCGGCACTTAACTCAATCGAGGCGCCCGATATAAATGCGCCTGCTGCCATTATGACCTGCGAATCATATCCCGGCATATCCCAAGGCTCAGGTATTGCAAAGCTGTCAACCGGAGCTGCCGCCTGAATGCCCTCACAGAAGGCGATGAGCCCCTCTGCTGTTTTCATCTCGACAGCCTGAATTATGTCGTAGCGCTCCTCCCTGCCGTCAGGGATAACCTTATATCCAAGATTTTCATAGAGATTGGCCGCATATACAGCTCCCTTTAAGGCTCCGGCAGTCACCGTCGGTGCCAAGAAAAATCCCTGGAAGAACGACTGGTTCACTCCGAGAGTGGCTCCGAGCTCCTTTCCGAGTCCCGGTGCCGTGAGGCGGTATGCCGCCTGATTTACATACTCCTCTTTTCCCGCTATATATCCGCCGATAGGTGCGAGACCGCCGCCCGGATTCTTTATAAGTGAGCCGACAACCATGTCCGCGCCGACATCTGACGGCTCGATGGTCTCAACGAACTCGCCGTAGCAGTTGTCAACCATGCAGATAACCTCGGGCTTTATTCCCTTTATGAAGCTTATGAGCTCGCCTATTCTCTCAACTGAGAGCGTCGGTCTGCTGTCGTAGCCCTTGGAGCGCTGTATTGTCACAAGTTTGGTCTTTTCGTTGATTGCGGCTTTTATCCCGTCGAAATCAAAGCTTCCGTCAGGCAGAAGGTCAACCTGTCTGTAGCTTATCCCGTACTCAGCAAGTGAGCCCGGGCACTCCCTCATTCCGATTATTCCCTGCAGGGTGTCGTAAGGCTTTCCGACAGGCGACAAGAGCTCATCGCCCGGTCTTAAATTGCCCGCAAGAGCTATTGTGAGCGCGTGGGTTCCGCATGTAATCTGTGGTCTTACAAGCGCGGTCTCAGTGTGAAACACATCAGCGTACACCTGCTCGAGCGTGTCACGCCCGGCATCCGTATATCCGTAGCCCGTGCTCGCCCCGAAATGTGATTCACTCACATGATTTTTCTGCATAGCCTTCAAAACCTTGAGCTGGTTGTACTCCGCAAT
>UQZF01000162.1 GCA_900545455.1 uncultured Eubacteriales bacterium | reverse complement strand
GTACTGAAGTCCCATCGGAACGCCCATTGCACAGAGCGAGCCCATCATGTGCGCATTCATCGCCCACTCGTCCTTCTGAATATGAAGAATCTCGAACTTCTTAATCATGTACCAGAGGCAGCCGACTCCCGCAACCACCTGCGCGATTGCAGTAGCCCAAGCCGCGCCTGCGACACCCATCTTTAACACGATGATGAAGAAAAGGTCAAGCCCGATATTCACCACCGAGGATATTACAAGGAAAATGACGGGCGTCTTGCTGTCGCCGAGCGCCCTTATGACTCCCGCCACGATGTTGTACAGAAATGTGAACGGAATAGCCGCAAAGATTATCACAATATAGTTATATGAGAAATCTATAATATCCCCAGGGGTTTTCATAAGCTCAAGTATCTGACGGCAGAATATAACCGTAACCGTCGTCAGCACAACCGAAAATGCGATTCCGAGCCATGCGCTGTTAGCCACATAGCGTCTCATTCCCTTGTAATCCGCGGCACCGAACTTGTGCGCGACAGGAATCGAAAAGCCGTTGCACACACCCATGCAGAAGCCGATTACAAGAAAGTTGACCGAGCCCGTCGCACCGACACCCGCGAGCTCATTTACTCCCAGAAATCGTCCGACAATAACCGTATCTACAAGATTATAAAACTGCTGAAACAAAAAACCAAAGAGCAGCGGCAAAGCAAAGCCGACTATAAGTTTCATTGGCGAACCCTGTGTCATGTCCTTTGTCATGGTAATCCTCCACCTTTTATTTACTGATTTTTCTGCTGATCTTTTTTCTAACAATAATGTAGCATATCACCTGAAAAACAATCGTGATAAACCACGATGCCGGGTATGATATGAACAGTACATCGAGCGACCTGTGCTTCGGGAACACGCCGTATATCCACACGAGGCGCGTTCCCACCGTTCCGACAACCGACAAAATCATCGGCACTGTCGAGTAGCCCATGCCTCTAAGTGCACCCGGGAACAAATCCATTATTCCGCACAGAAAATATGTAACCGTGCTGTAGGTCAGCACCTCCATGCCCGCCTTTACCACCTCCGCGTCGTCCGTGTATATCCACAGAATCTTATTTCCGAAGAAAAACGCGCTGCATCCGAGCGTCAGCGACACTGCCATCGACAGCCCTATACACTCTATAAGCACCTTGGTCATTCTCTTGTACTTACCGACGCTGTAATTCTGGCTCGTGAAGCTCATGCACGCCTGTGTAACCGAGTTGATTGATGCAAACAAAAATCCGAAGATGTTATTCGCCGCCGTATATCCCGCCATCGCAATCGAGCCGAATGAGTTGACCGACGACTGCAAAAGCACATTCGAGAAGTTGATGACCATGCTCTGTATTCCCGCCGGGATTCCGACCTTGCATATCTGACTGATGTATTCCCATCTGAGCTTCAACTTTGAAAATCTGAGCTGATAGCTGCTCTGTGTCCTGTAAAGACAAATAATTACGAGCACGCATGAAATCATCTGCGAAATAACCGTTGATATGGCAACACCCGCAACGCCTAAATGGAACACAATCACGAGGAACATATTAAGTCCCGCGTTAACAACTCCCGCTATCACAAGGAACAGAAGCGGTCGCTTCGTATCGCCTACTGCCCTGAGAATCGCCGCTCCGTAGTTGTACATCATGAAAAACGGCATTCCCATGAAATATATTCTCATGTAAAGCGTCGACTGGTCGATTACATCATCCGGCGTGTCCATAAGCTCAAGTGCGCCCCTCGCAAAAATGAGCCCGACAAACAGCATCGCAACACCGCTTATGAGTGCAAGTGCCATCGCGCTGTGCACCGTCTCGGACATCTCCTTATCCTTGCCTGCCGCATAGAATCTCGCCGCGAGTACATTTGCTCCGAGCGATATTCCGATAAAAAGATTTATAAAAAGGTTGATGAGCGACGTCGTCGAGCCGACCGCCGCGAGTGCCTGACTTCCGCTGAATTTTCCCACCACTATAATATCAACCGCATTGAACATAAGCTGCAATATTCCCGACAGCATAAGCGGGAGCGCAAACGATATAAGCTTGTCAAGCAGTGTACCGTTGCACATATCTATCTCATATTTTTTATCCTTGTTTGCCATTTAAACCTCATTTCCAAGTAAAAATTCATTTCACACCGCACCCTGACGCGGCGTAATTTCCGAGTTTTACGGTATGATTATAGTGCAAAAGTACAGTTTGTCAATAAAATTTTCTTTAATATTTTTTAATAGAAAAAAGAAATTCCCATCATGCAGTACATCGATGTACACACATAATGGGAATTTTATTGTATCTGATATTCCAACAGCCCTAATATCAGGCTGTCCTACCGCTAATTAACCTTGAATACCGAAATCTCTTCGCTGAGCCTTCTTGCAGTCTCATCACACTTGGCAACCTCATTAGTAACCTCGTCTGCCTCCGCCTTGACATCGACGGTTTTCTGTGCGATGTCGGTTGTTCCCTTAGCACCCTCGTTGGTTGCCGTGGCAATTCCGTCCATCGATGAGAGAACTCCGTCGATTGAAGCTAAGAGCTCCTCGGATGTCGCGCTGAAATCGCTTATGAGCATATCAATGTACTTGGCATCCTGATTGTACGCATCAGCAACCTTGTCAAACATATCATAGCTTGCGACAACGTCGCCGCCAACAAATTCAAGAAGCTCCTGTGCATCCTTGGAGAGACGCTCAACGGATGAAGTAACTGCCTCCGTAACCTGCTGAATCTGAACTACGGCATCCTTGGACTGCTCTGCAAGTCCGCCAATCTCGGTCGCCACAACCGCAAAGCCTCTTCCGGCATCCCCGGCACGGGCTGCCTCGATTGAGGCGTTGAGCGCAAGGAGGTTGGTCTGGCTTGTAATCTCCATGATAGCCGATGAGAGAACCTCAATCTGCTTTACAACCTTCGCATCCTCAAGTGCCTTGGTAAGACTCTCTCTTATGTTGTTATGTACCTCGGTAGCATGTGTACGCTGCTCTCTCGTATCGTTCTGTGCCTTGGTTGCACGCTCGTGAATATCCGCTGCCTGCTGTGCTCCGTCCTGGGAACGTGTGGCAATGTTCTTTGCCGCCTCCTCAATCTCATTTGACATACTCTTTACCGTATCTGAGGAAGCTGCAGTCTCCTCCATGCTCGCTGCGAGCTCCTGTGTCGTCGCCGATACATCCTCGATATTGCCCGTGAGCGATACGACGTTTGTCTTAACCGAATCGACAACCTCGCCGATGATGTTGCTCTGGTTCTTAACCTCCTTGATAAGTGCACTTACCTGCATCTTCATATTTTCAAGATTCTCTCCGAGAATTCCGAAATCGTCCTTCCTGTTCTGAAGACGCTTAGGAAGTTCATGTGTAAAATCACCCTTTGTAATATTTCCGATATAACCCAGCGCATATCTGAATGATTTACTGAGTTCGATTGCCATATAAATGCACACTGCCAGAACGAGTATCGTCATTATGCCTCCGCCTGCGACAATCTTAATCATCGCCGACCTGGCATTAGCCTGCATTGCTGCCGTCTCGTTGGCAACCGTCGTGTCAATATAATCGATATAGTTACCTGTTCCCACTACCCATCCGAACGGCTCAAAAGCCTTGCTGTACGCTCTCTTAGGTGACGGCTCCGTCTCGCCTGCCTTAGGGTACACATAATCAACATAGCCGCCATCGGCATTCTTTCCCGCATTTATGATGTCCCTGATATATGAATTTCCATCGGCATCCTTCGCATCCATACGGTTGGTTCCCTCAGTTGAATTGCCGAGAAGAACGACATTCACGCCCTCGTAGGTATCTGCCCAGAAGTATCCGCCGTCACCGTATCTGAGCTCACGAAGAAGATTTGCTCCTCGTTCCTTTGCCTCATCAAGCGTATAATCTCCGTTCTCATATCCTGCATACACCGCATTCAGCATTGATATTGCATTGTCGACCTGATTCTTGATGTTCTGGTCATAATCGCTCTCAATGCTCGCACGAAGCACACTTTCAGCTCCGTCCTCCATCTCACTGATGTTCAACTGTGAAATCAGTGCAATCGCAAGCGTTCCAATCATTGTGATGACCGCAAGCATTATCATTTTGATACGCACACTCAAGTTCTTCATAAATAACACGCTCCTTTTGCTTTTGTTTTCTTTTCCGTGCGATATTTACCGTTTAATTATAACTCCTTATGGTTGTTTTGTGTACATTAATATCAGCTTTTTTATAACTTTGCCTTTTATTGGTCTTGATATTTAATTGACAAAATTGAACTTCATCTTCTCGTCGAGCGGATATGTCACGAGTTCACTTCCATCGAGATTCTCACGGTGCATGTCAACCGCCGTCACACTGTGGTTATCGTAGGTCGTGTAGTAGTATATTCCTTTCGATGCATTGCAGCATGATGTGTATATCGTTATCTCATACTTGCCCTCCGCCACCTCACAGCATCCACGCTGCTGGTCGACGCTTCCCAATATATGGAAAAACTGGCTCACGCTCGACTCCTCGTCATCCCCCGAAACCGAGTTGAGCTTCGTGTATGCCACCCTCGCAAATCTCGACGCGGACGACAAATCTCCCGGAAGTCCGAGTGCTCCCATGCCTCTGCTGTAGGTTTTAAGCTCGATTTTATCCGAAAAACCATTGTCCGGCTGCTTCGGCGAGAGTCCGATATAGTTGTTTAACATGAACATCTGCGTCTCAAACGGCGGATTGTTCGTTAGCACGCCGACCGGATTGTCATACACGTTAAGCCCTGCCGCCGTGCACTCCACGGTAATCGCCTCATTCTCATCCGCAATCAGCCAATGAAGCTGTGCCGCCGGAAAATGCTCGCTGAAGGTTGTCCCGACAAGATTCATCCTTCCGAGGTACTCCCTCGCCTCCGCTACGCTCGCGCACTGTGAGAGTATCCACGGTATAAACTCGAACTGCGCCACGTTCTCTCTTCCGTCCTCAAGCTCCTGATACTTTGCATTCCCCACAAAGTTGAGCCCCGCCATTCCGAGCCCCTTCTCATTAATCGCATCGTAATAGAGCGGATAACCTCCCGCCACATGCGCCATGCCGATTATCGCATAGTGGCTGTCCACCCTTCCCATGTGTCTGAACTCAAACGGGTACTTTCTCGGTGTCACCGCGACATCGTCGCCATAAGAAAATTCATAGTCAAGTGTTCTTCCGAAGTAGAAATCTTTCGTTCTGTAAGTTGCTGCCGTGCACATATATAGACCTTCTTTCATTATTAATCTGATTCAGGTATCAAAACATGCTGTTCTGATTCTTATGTGTATATCATGTTTTATTTATGCATATCAGCTCCGTTGTACGAAGCAAGTTGTTCTAATGACTCTGAAAAAATTTCTTCTCCTTCCGCCACCGTTGCAAAATCAGCCATCCATGGCTGTTTGCAACTCAGCCGGCATCCTGCCGCCTGTGGCTGTACAGTAAACAGAGTCCTAAGAACAACTAAGCTTCTACCAAAAGTCGTGATATGTATAAATATGACACGATATACATATTAAAATTGTGAAAGCATGTTTTGACACCCGAATCTTATTCTGAATTTAATTTATGGAGATTAGATGCAAATACTGCCTTATTCACCATAAAAAATGTTTAATGCCAAATATTGTTTATTATGGCTGCATATATCAATTATATTACACATGATTTGATTGCGAAAGGGGAATTTGGCTTTTTGTGATTTGATATGTTATATATTCTGCCTGATTTTCGGAAAATTATTGATGAAGTACGCAGATTACCTGTAAAACTTTCCCGCCTTGGGTATACAAAGCACAGAGCTTATCTCTATACCCAAATTGTCCTGTTTTTGAAGGGGAGATGGGTATTTCATGGCATATTCTGCTCTCTGTACCCGAAATTATGACGATACAATGAAAAAACAGGTATACAGCCCATTTTACTGAACTGTGTACCCAATATAGGTGTTGAGGGAGATTAATAAATAGAAATTCTTTGTGTTACTCAACATAATCTTCCACTCTCTATAATCATTCTTATACCCCTGCATACTGCAAGCATTGCTTGCAGTACTGCCACCAATAAGTAGTTTGAAAGTTTTTCTTTCAAGCTTTGCTCCTTAGAATATTCAATCAATGTAAAACGAACTTAGGCAATTCCTCGACGCTCTTTTTCTTCATAAAATACCTG
>UQZF01000161.1 GCA_900545455.1 uncultured Eubacteriales bacterium | reverse complement strand
TACTCTCACCGCACATGGCTTTTTATCCGGAGCAGGCGGTGTCGGATATGGTTGAAAATTCAATCCGCGGATTGTTAGGGTTTGAATGTGGAGATAGTGAGCTTGAAGTGCAGTAATTCTTGTTGGCATTGCTTTGTTAGATATAAGCATAGCCTATAGCCTGCTTTTGGATATACAAATTACCACTTTTCATGCGTGTGTGATATGATAAATACAGTTAAAGAAACACGATACGAAAACCAAAAACTTACACAGCGTAAATGAAAAGGAGATTACAACTATGGCAAAGAAGCATTATTCAGAGAGAAATCCTAAATTTGAGACATTACAGTTACATGTTGGTCAGGAGAGCGCAGATCCGGTTACAGACGCAAGAGCGGTTCCGATTTACCTCACATCATCCTATGTTTTCCACAACAGCCAGCATGCGTCGGACAGATTCGCACTCAAGGATGCGGGTAACATCTACGGCAGACTTACCAACCCTACAGAGGATGTTTTCGAGAGAAGAATAGCAACACTTGAGGGCGGTGTCGCTGCACTTGCGGTTGGTTCGGGAGCCGCAGCACTTGCATACGCATTTCAGGCTGTAGCACATGCGGGCGACCATATCGTTGCGGCAAAGAACATCTACGGCGGTACATACAACCTTCTCGCTCATACACTTCCTGATTATGGCATCACTGCAACATTTGTAGATCCTTTCGACTATGATGCAATCGAAGCTGCAATTCAGGAGAACACCAAGGCTATCGAGATTGAGACACTCGGAAATCCTAACTCAGAGGTAGTTGATATTGAGAGGATTGCGCAGATTGCACACGCTCACAAGATTCCGCTCATCGTTGACAACACATTCGCAACTCCATACCTCGTAAGACCTATCGAGTATGGTGCCGACATCGTTATCCATTCCGCAACAAAGTTCATCGGCGGTCACGGAACAACTATCGGCGGTGTAATTATCGACAGCGGTAAGTTCGACTGGGCTTCATCCGACAAGTTTCCATGGCTTACTGAGCCGAACGTATCCTACCACGGTGTAAGCTTCGCAAAGGACTGCGCTCCTGCAGCGTTTGTCACATACATAAGAGCAATTCTGCTTCGTGACACAGGTGCTACAATCTCCCCTGTTCACTCATTTATTTTCCTTCAGGGACTTGAGACACTCTCACTCAGAGTTGAGAGACATGTTGAGAATGCACTCAAGGTTGTCAAGTATCTGCAGAGCCAGCCGCTTGTTGAGAAGGTAAACCATCCTTCAATCTCAACTGATCCGGAGCAGCAGAAACTTTACAAGAAGTACTTCCCTAACGGTGGCGGTTCAATCTTCACCTTCGAGATTAAGGGCGATGCGAAGAAGGCACAGGAGTGGATTGATAATCTTGAGCTCTTCTCACTCCTTGCAAATGTTGCAGATGTTAAGTCACTTGCAATTCATCCTGCTTCGACAACTCACTCAGAGTGCAACGAGGCTGAGCTCTTAGACCAGGGCATCAAGCCTAACACGATAAGACTCTCAATCGGTACCGAGAATATTGACGATATTATCGAGGATCTCGATGAGGCATTCAAGGCAATAGCAGAATAATACATTTACAATCCTACCGCAGAGCATAGACAGCCATACCTGTAAAAGCAGGTGTGGCTGTTTATTTTGAAATAGGAACTTTGTTCCTATTTCTTGACCTTACAGCAGACTGCAATGTTATAAAGCATACATGGGGCAGATAGTGTGCCTCGGAATATTTTGATAAATTGCAGATTGGAGCGTAGGGAAATGAAAAGATATGTGAATAGATATTACGGACTTGTGGCGGCGGCAGTCGCGCTTGCCATTCTGACGCAGGTGTTGATGCCCGTGTCGGCGGTGCTTGAGCAGAGGTTGATTGACTATGTGATTGACGGGAATCTCAGCGGATTTTTCAGGGCTATTTGGTATGTTGCGGCTGTTGTCGCCCTGTATACCGCGGCGTATTTTTTGAAGGCGGCCGCGGCTAACCGATATAAGTCGGGGCTTACCGAGAACATGAGAAATGATTTGTTTGACAGCATAATGGGAAAACGGCACGCCTTCTTTGCAAGGAGGGACACGGCGGAGTACATTTCGCTCATAAGCAATGATGCCGAGACGGTTGCGGAAAACTATTCGTCGCCGATATGGTCGTTAATCGGGGCAGGCTTCGGAGCGGTGGTGTCACTCGCGGTCATGGTAAGCTACAGTGCGCTGCTTGCGGGAGTTGCCGTGATATGCTCGGTGCTGTCATTTTTCGTGCCGATTGTCATTACTAAGCATCTGAAGGTGAAGCTGGTTGAGAAGTCGAACAGGGCTCTCACCGAGGTGTTCTACAAGCTTGCAATGCTCGTGTCGGTGCTTGAAAATTCATCGGTTGTGATGGGAAAAATTGTGAAATTCATAACATATTTTATTGCGGGTGTTCTCGCGATAAGGGGGACGATAAGCGTCGGCACGGTGGTGCTCTTTGTGTCGCTCTACGGATATTTTAACTCCTACATAATGATGTTTGCGCAGGTGCTTCCGCTTCTTAGGAGCTGTAAGCCCGTCGCGGACGGCTTGTTTGCGGTGATGGATGAGAAGGATGAGACGTTTAAGGGAAGTGAGGTACCGTCGTTTGACAGGGAAATCCGCGTTGAGAATCTGAGCTTCGGCTACAATGAGGGTTCTGATGTCATTAAAAATCTCAATCTCACCATACAGAAGGGTGAAAAGCTTGTGATTGTCGGTGAGAGCGGCTGCGGAAAATCAACTCTCATAAAGCTTCTATGCGGAGGCTTCGGTGGCTACAGCGGCAGGATTTACTACGATGACAAGGAGCTCATGGAGCTTGACAATGGCGGTATGAAGGATGTCGTGACCGTCATAAGCCAGAATGTATATATCTTTAACGATACCATAAAAAATAATATTTGTCTTGGTGAGGATTTTACACAGAGCAGGCTTGAGAGCGCGGTGAGCAGAAGCGGAATCGATAAATTTATTGATAAGATTGCGGGAGGGCTTGACGGGGATTGCGGAGAGGGAGGCTGTATGCTCTCGGGTGGTCAGAGGCAGCGCATAGCGATTGCGAGGGCACTCATCCGCGGGATAGATTTTCTTATTCTGGATGAGGGCGTATTTTACATACAGAACAAGGACGGCGTCTATATGGCGGATGAGGTGTCGGGCACATACGGCATGGTTCTTAAATGGTCGGATATGGGAACCTCGGGGGCGGGAAATTTAAGATGTGCCGAGGATGGTGTCTTTGTATGTGCCGATGTGCGGTCGGCGGTATCGGCACGGCTTACAGCACGGGAGAGTATCTCGTGATGCTTGCGTATATGTCCGATAGAGAGAGCTTCGTCGACTGGGAGAATTTTGAGGCGCATTTTGATAGTGAAAAGTTCGTAAGACTTCTGTCGTATGCGTCGGAATACAGGGTGGATGACGGATATAGAGCGGAGACATTTGAGAAGCTTGCTGCGGCATTTGCGGATGGAGAGAATATTATATATGACAGAGTAATAAGCTGTATGGCGGCATACCAGACGATAGGGACGATTCTCGGCGACGATGCCGTGTTCAAGGGCTATCCGAGTGAGGAGACTGAGCCTGTGTACAAAGCACAGCTCTACGACAGCTTTGCGATAAACAGCATGAGTGACAACAAGGAGGGAGCTTGGAAATTTATGGAGTTTCTTTTGACGGAGGGGTATATGAGCGGCAGCGCCTATGTGGGAGAGCCGGGCTCGGACACGAGCTTTCCGATTGTTAAGAGTAAGCTTCAAGAGGTTTTTGATGTTGCCAAGGAAATAAAGTCGGTGTATGATGAGAGCGGAGAGCCTGTGCTTGATGCGCAGGGCAATCCGAGACAGCAGAAAAAGGGTACAATGAACGGTGTCGAATATTATGCCGCGACGGACGAGGATGTGGAGGCAGTCAGCTTTATGATTGAGCACATCGGTTCGGTCTACACGAGCAACCAGATAATAGAGGACATCATTTATGAGGAAATAAGTGCTCTTTTTGCAGGACAAAGTACACCACAGGCAACGGCAGAACTGATTCAGGACAGGGTGCAGTTGTATCTGGATGAGAAAAAATAAGTAAATGGAGGACTAATATGGGCTGCACAACATTATTGGTAGGAAAAAATGCGTCATACGATGGCTCGACCATGATAGCGCGCAATGACGATTCGGGTTCGGGACATTTTATGCCTAAAAAGTTCGTTGTCGTAAAGGCAGACGAGCAGAAGGAAAAATACAGAACGGTCATATCACATCTCGATATAAAGCTTCCGAAGAATGCGCTCCGCCACACGGAGATGCCTAACGCCGTCGACGGCGAGGGAATATGGGCTGCGAGCGGTGTCAACGAGGCAAATGTCGGCATGACGGCAACTGAGACGATCACATCAAATCCGAGAGTATTAGGAGCTGATCCTCTCGTCGTATATCAGCCTGCCGCTGACGGAAAAAAGGAGATTCCGGGCGGTATCGGGGAGGAGGACATCGTTCACATTGTTCTTCCGTATGTAAAGACAGCGCGCGAGGGTGTAAAGAGACTGGGAAGCCTTCTTGAGAAGTACGGAACCTACGAAATGAACGGAATTGCATTTCAGGATGTAAATGAGATATGGTGGCTGGAGACAATTGGCGGACACCACTGGATTGCAAAGAAGGTTCCGGACGATGTCTACGTTGTCATGCCGAACCAGCAGGGCATCGATGAGTTTGACCTTGAGGACGCACTCGGAAAGAAGAAGGAGCACATGTGCTCCGCAGATTTAAAGGAGTTCATCGAGAACAACCATCTGAATCTGACCAACACGGCGACGGACTGGGCTCACTTTGACGTGAGGGCAGCCTTCGGAAGCCACGATGATTCAGACCATGTATACAACACACCGCGTGCGTGGTATATGTTAAGATACTTTAACCCGCACACGATGAGCTGGGATGGTGCGGATGCGGATTACACACCTGTATCGGATGACCTGCCATGGTGCATGGTGCCTGAGAAAAAGATTACGGTTGAGGATGTAAAGTACGTCCTTTCCTCACATTTTCAGGGAACACCTTATGATCCTTACGGAGCCTACGGCGACAAGAGCATGAACGGCGCATACCGCTCAATCGGAATCAACCGCAACGACTTTTTGTCGGTTATACAGATGCGTCCGGACTGCATGGACGATGTTCAGGCTATCGAGTGGGTTGCCTTTGCATCGAACGCCTTCAACGTGCTCGTTCCGTTCTATGCTGATGTGCTCACGACACCTGAGTATCTTTCAAACACTACGGGTGAAGTATCTACCGACAATTTCTACTGGGGCAGCAGGATGATTGCGGCTATGGCGGATGCCTCGTACCGCAAGTCAATTTTCCATATAGAGCGCTACAAGGAAAAGGTTATGTCGCGAGGACATGAGATTATCGGTCGTTACGATGCGCTCCTCGCGGAGGAGAAGGATGCCGACAAGCGCATGGAGCTTAAAACGGCAGCCAACGAGGAGGTTGCGGCGATGGTAAAGAAGGAGACACTTGCGACACTCGACAAGGTTCTCTACGAGCTCAGCAACCAGATGAAGAATGCGTATTCGAGGTCGGATGCGTAGGGGATATGAAGGTCAACATTGATACATTTGAGCTCGAGAACAGAATATGCAGGGTGTACCGTGGCGCGGGGAATGAAAATAAAATTTCCCGCGTCATTGTGCAGGCTGTGGACAAGGAATGGATTGTCGGAGAAGCGCAGGAAGAAAAAGCCACGGCAGCCGTCAAAGAGGACACTCTCGGGGCGGAGGCGGAGAGTATTTTAAGCGAAAATGATAGTATCATATTCGCTAACTTTACCGTGGAGCACTGGAATGACGAGCTGTCACCGTGGAGTGCGGACGCTGTATTTAAAAACCAGCCGTTTGCAGGAGGGGCAGAGAGCACGCTTAAATTTGTCACGGATGCTTTTATTCCCGAGCTCAGGGCAAGATATGAGTTACTGTCGGATGTTAAAATCATAATCGGCGGCTATTCGCTTGCTGGATTGTTCGCGCTGTGGGCTTCATATATGACCGACATATTCCATGCCATTGCGGCGGTGTCGCCGTCCGTGTGGTTCCCGGGTTGGATAGATTTTGCCTCACAGAAGCAAAGTCAGGCAAAAAAGGTCTATTTAAGTCTCGGTGACCGCGAGGAAAAGACCAACAATCAGGTCATGGCG
>UQZF01000160.1 GCA_900545455.1 uncultured Eubacteriales bacterium | reverse complement strand
GTGCACTTGATGCGAAGCTTCGTAAGGAGATGCAGTTCGAGCTCAAGAAGATTCAGAAAGAAGTCGGAATCACATTCATATTTGTAACACATGACCAGGAGGAGGCTCTCTCAATGTCCGATACCGTGGTTGTTATGAATAACGGAGTTATTCAGCAGATTGGTTCACCGGTTGATATATACAATGAGCCTGAGAACAGATTCGTTGCGAACTTTATCGGTGATTCCAATATTATAGAGGGAAATATGATAAGGGATTGCCTTGTATGTTTTGACGGCATAGAGTTTCCTTGTGTCGATAAGGGCTTTAAGGAGAATGAGGAGGTCGAGGTTGTGCTTCGACCTGAGGATATAGACATTGTTGAGCCTGATAAGAGCAAGCTAAAGGGAACGGTTGCTTCAATTGTGTTCAAGGGCGTGCATTACGAGATTATAGTAAAGACCGACAGACGAGATTACAAGATTCACACAACGGACTACCATGAGGTCGGAAAGGCTGTGGGACTCAGCTTTACAGATGAGGATATACATGTAATGTATACAATGGAAAACTGAGATCAGAGAATCATGTGGAGGAAATTAGAATATTATGAAGCAGTTTAAAAATCTTGTGAGGCCATATCTTATTTGGTCATTTATTCTGATTGTTGTACCGCTGTTTCTCATTGTGCTGTATTCGGTGACAACAGGCGGCAACAGCCTTGTAAATATTCAGTTTACAGGTGAAAACTTTAAAAAGATATTTGAGCCGGTTTATATGAATGTGTTTATACGTTCATTCAAACTTGGTGCTGTTACGACGATAGTATGCCTTGTGGTAGGCTATACGCTTGCGTATGTGATTTCAAGGTTCAGTGAGAAGGCACAGACGATACTTATACTTGCTGTTACGATTCCTACATGGATTAACATGCTTCTCCGTACTTATGCGTGGATAAGCCTTCTGTCGGACAACGGAATCATTAATTCACTGCTTGTGATGCTGGGACTTGATCCGGTTACGATGATGTATACGGATTTCTCGGTAATTATCGGTCTGGTATGTGATCTTCTTCCGTTTATGGTAATACCGATTCACACATCGCTTTCTAAGATGGATCACTCGCTCATCGAAGCAGCTTATGATCTCGGGGCAAAGCCGCTGACGGCATTCTGGAAGGTTACATTTAAGCTTTCGATACCGGGGGTGGTGAACGGGACAATTATGGTGTTCCTTCTCTCGATATCGAGCTTCGTCATACCGAAGCTTCTCGGAGGTGGTCAGTATGTTCTTATCGGTAACCTTATTGAGGAACAGTTCATATCCGTCGGCGATTGGAATTTCGGAAGTGCCATCTCAATGCTGCTTGCAGTGGCAATTCTTATCATGATAAGGATTATGAAGAAAATAGATCCTGATGAGAATGGAGGGGCATAGGCGATGAAAAAGAGAGGAAAAATCGGTTCAATCATATATATTGCAATATGCTTTGCTTTTTTCTATATACCTATTATAGTGACGATGGTGTTTTCGTTCAATTCATCTAAGTCACTTACGAGATTTACGGGCTTCAGTCTCAGATGGTATCAGGCGCTTGTTGAGGACAGAAATATTATGAGTGCCGTTGGTGTATCGCTCAGTATTGCCGTAATTGCAACAGCAGTGGCTACGATTCTCGGAACCATAACGGCGATTGGATTGTCGAGGAGCCGCAAGGTTGTGAAGGAATGGCTTGTGAATGTTAACAACATTCCGATTATGAACCCTGAGATTGTAACGGCAATCGGTCTTATGATTCTCTTTTCTTCGATGAAGATTCAGAGAGGCTATGTTACCATGCTGCTTGCGCATATATGCTTCTGTACGCCGTATGTAATAACGAGCGTGTACCCGAAGGTGAGAAGCCTTGACCCTAACCTTGCAAATGCGGCGATGGACTTGGGAGCGACACCGTTTCAGGCACTCACCAAGGTTATCGTGCCTATGATAAAGCCGGGAATATATGCGGGAATGCTTTTGTCATTCACCATGTCGCTTGACGACTTTGTAATATCATATTTTGTTACGGGCAACGGAGTTGCCAACATTTCCATTGTTGTGTATAACATGACAAAGAGAACCAATCCGACAATTAACGCGCTGTCAGCGATTGTTATTGCGGTGATTATTATAACATTGCTTATTGTGAATCTCGTGCCTGAGGCTGTTAAGAAAAGACAGGAAAAGAAAACAGAGAGAAATAAGCAGAACGTGGAGGGATAATTCAGATGAAAAAGAAATTAATTGCTGTTATTTTATGTGTATGTATGGCTGCACTTGCACTCAGTGGCTGCGGCTCATCGGGTAAAAAGACTCTCAGAGTGTACAATGCCGGAGAGTATATTGACAAGACTCTTCTCACAAAGTTCGAGAAGGAGTATAACTGTAAGGTGGTTTACGAGACCTTCGATTCCAACGAGTCAATGTATACTAAGGTCATGAGCGGAAGCAAGTACGATATAATAATTCCTTCGGATTATATGATTGAGCGTCTCATCAAGGAAAATTATCTTCAGCCTGTCGACTGGAGCCTTATAACCAATAAGGATAACATTATTTCCGATTTGTTCGGAAGAAGCTTTGACCCTGAAAACACATACTCTGTTCCTTATTTCTGGGGCTCGGTAGGTATTCTTTATGATAAGACGGTTGTATCCGAGGAGGATGCAAAGGCAGGCTGGAATCTTCTTTTAAATGAGAAGTACAAGGGTGACCTCTACATGTATGATTCTGAGAGAGATTCTTTTATGATAGCATTAAAGGCACTTGGTTATTCAATGAATACAACGGACTACGCACAGCTTGATGAGGCATACCAGTGGCTCTGCAATCAGAGAGACACAATGGATCCGGTATATGTAGGTGATGATGTTATCGACAACATGATTTCCGGAAACAAGTCAATCGCTGTTGTATACTCAGGTGATGCAGCATATATAATGTCTGAGAATGAGAATCTTGCCTATATTGAGCCTGAGCAGGGAACCAATATCTGGTGTGACTGCATGGTAATGACAAAGGAATGCACCGATACAGAGCTTGCACATCAGTTCATGAATTTCATGCTTGATGAGGAAAATGCACTTGCCAACACAGAAGAGGTTGGATATTCTTCACCGATTGAGTCGGCATTTGAGGCAATGCAGGAGGATGCTTACAAGGGCATCAGCGCTTATGTTACAAGAGTCGGATATGACAAGGATGAGGTATTTGCATATCAGGAGACAGAGATTAAGTCTTACTGCGCTGATCTCTGGACAAAGGTAAAGGCTCATTAATAATTGAAATAAAAATGAAAGTTGGTCATTTTCTTGTTGATAAAAAGTCCGGATGGTAATATAATGATGTCAGGGGTTATCTTTTGACCCGATATTATCATTAAGGGGAAAGGATGTTTGTATTATGAATAAGACGTACAACATATCAGTGGACTGCATCAATTGTGCAAATACTATGGAGGATATCGCCAACAACACGCCGGGAGTTATGGACGCGTCGGTAAGCTTTATGACCCAGAAGATGGAAATCGAGTTCGAGGACGGACAGGACGAGAAGAAGGTCATGGCAGATGTTCTTAAGGCTTGTAAGGAAGTTGAGTCAGACTGTAAAATTGAATTTTAATATTGTCGGATTTACCTAAATGAGTTTCCTTCTGCAGAGTGAGAGATATGCACTTTGCAGAAGGAAGTTTTTGTTTATGATACATTGAGGAATATATGATATAATTTTTTGTTAATATTTTTTTTATAATTTTATTAGCACTCAAGGCTTGACATTGCTAACAAGTAGTGATATAACGTACTCAGAACAAAGGAAAGGGAACAAAAAGAGTTCCCCAAACATCCCGGTTCCAAAATAATAAATTCAAAGAACAAGGTAATAAATTTAGGTTTTGTTTTTTATGAAAAGGAGAGATGACTTATGTTAATGCCTAGTATTTTTGGAGAGAACTTATTTAATGATGACTGGATGGACTTTGGATTCCCAGAAGTTGACAAGGCTCTGTATGGTAAGCATGCAGGCAATGTGATGAAGACGGATGTCAAGGAAACCGACACAGGCTATGAAGTAGACATCGACCTTCCGGGATTTAAGAAGGATGAGATTAATGCCAGACTTGAGAATGGTTATCTTACAATCAGTGCCGCTAAGGGACTTGATAAGGATGAGCAGGACAAGAACGGTAAGTATATCAGAAGGGAGCGTTACGCAGGTTCGATGAGCCGTAGCTTCTACGTAGGCGAGGGCGTAACTCAGGACGACATCAAGGCTAAATACGAGGATGGTATTTTAAGGCTTGCCGTTCCTAAGAAGGATAACAAGGCAGTCGAAGCCAACAGATACATCTCTATCGAGGGCTAAATTGCTTTGAATAAAATTGTACTACTATAATATATAGAAAAGAAGCGATTAATTATGGATAAGAATCCAAAGCATCCTTTGAAAAAGAGAAAAGTTCAGCAGAAGGTTAACCTTACCGCTGAGAACGGAGAGGAAGAGCATACTTCCGGCAAGCATAAAAAGCACTACGAATAACTGAATACGAGTAGTTGATTACACGGGCACCGCGGCAGAGATTAACGCGGTGCCCTTTTTGTGTAATAGGAATGAAGTTTTCTATTACATAAAAAATCGCATCCGCTAAACTGCGGATGCGATACTTCTGTTAATATTACGAGTCCTACGCAGCTCCAGGACGGAACAACATATGACTCTAAGTAATATTATATATCATATTTTTATGAAGTCAACTGATATTTATTCAGGAAGATTGATGTAAAAATTGCAAAGTTTAATGATGTATTTTTAGTGGCTTTACAAAGCCCACTTCTCAGTATAAAATTTTAATTGGAGAAAGGGGGAAAATATGTATAATTATATAACATTGAGGGAGAGACCGCAGCTAAAGGAGCGTGCCGCGGAGTGGTTTCATGGTAAGTGGGAAGTGCCGAAGGAGGCATACCTTGAATGTATGGAGGCTTATCTTGGCAATGCCACGGAGTACGGCTGGTATCTTTGCATGGACGGGGACAAAATCATAGGCGGGCTCGGGGTGATTGAGAATGATTTTCATGACAGAAAAGACCTCACGCCGAATGTCTGTGCAGTGTACACCGAGGAGGAGTACCGCTGTCAGGGAATTGCGGGAAGGCTTCTTGATATGGCGGTGGAGGATTTAAGGGCGAAGGGAATAAGCCCCGTATATCTCATTACAGACCACACGGGCTTCTATGAACGATACGGCTGGGAGTTTCTCTGCATGGTTCAGGGCGACGGCGAACCTGACATGACAAGAATGTATATTCATCGATAAGTTAAAAGGCGCGGGAAATCCTGCGCCTTTTAATGTAGATGTCGCGAGCGACCGCCGCAGGCACATTCTTTGTTTACTCAAAATAACAAAAACTTGAAATAATTATACTTTTTATGAAGGGAGGGGCAAAATGTTCAGGAGAAAAGCCTATGACATCCTGTTGGAATGGAAAGAGGAATACAGAGGCAGTTATGCTTGTCTGCTTGAGGGCGCAAGGCGTGTTGGAAAGACAACGATTGCGGAGGAGTTTGCAAAGAAGGAATATCAGTCGTATATAAAGATTGATTTTGCAAATGTAACAGAGGAGCTGCTTGACGTGTTTAAGGATATTGCAAAGCCCGATTTGTTTTTTCTCAGACTTCAGGCAGAGACGGGAGTAAGACTGTATGAGCGCAATTCGGTGATTATATTTGATGAGATACAGCTTTATCCGAGGGCAAGACAGGCAATTAAATATCTGGTCAAGGATGGCAGATATGATTACATTGAGACAGGCTCGCTTATTTCCATAAAGAAAAATGTAAAGGGAATTATGATTCCGTCCGAGGAACACAAAATAAATGTGTATCCGATGGATTATGAGGAGTTTTTGTGGGCGGTCGAAGGTAATCCCGAGATAATCAGGCAGATATGTGACAGCGGAATTGCCGTCGGGGATGCGACAAATCGAAGTCTTATGCGCAATTTCAGACTTTATATGGCTGTGTGAGGAATGCCGCAGGCGGTTGAAGCCTATATTGAAAAGAAAAATTTTGATTATGTCGACAAGGTAAAAAGAAAAATTATAGATTTGTATGTGGAAGATTTAAAGAAGATAGATGCTTCGGGACGCCTGTCGGATATGTATAAGTCTGTTCCGAGTCAGCTTGCCCTAAAAAAGAAAAGATTTGTGATTACGGCGGCGACAGGAAAACAAAAGACAAGAAAGGATGAGGAGCGCCTTTTTGATTTGATTGATTCAAAAATCGTGCTTCCGTGTTATGA
>UQZF01000159.1 GCA_900545455.1 uncultured Eubacteriales bacterium | reverse complement strand
CTGCGACGACCGCAAAGCCTCTGCCCGCATCCCCTGCTCTTGCCGCCTCGATTGAGGCATTAAGCGATAACAGGTTGGTCTGCTCGGCAATATCATTGATTGACTGCATTATGCTGTCAATCTGGTTGGTCTTATCCTCAATGACGGTCATTGCGGACTCAAGCTCATTCATCCGCCTTCCGCCGTCCTCAAGCCCCGAATTGGTGTCATCCACAAGCCCCGCGACACCGTTGGTATTGTCAACAATTCTTCCTATCTGTTCATCGAGGCTCTTGACATTCTCCGTCAGGTTGTTAATTGCCATCGACTGCTCAGATGCGCCCGACGCAACCATCTCGGAGCTCTGTCTTATCCTGTCGGAAAAATCTACAACCGTATCCGCTCTTCCGTTAATTCCGAGCATGACCTCGTTAAGCTTATCAAGAATCTCGACAAGTCCCGTTCTTATGCTTATAAAGTCACCCTTGTAATCATTCTTCGGGCTGACGGTCAGGTTACATTCCGCAACTGCGGAAACGACGGAGGAAATATCTTCTATATAATGTCTCAGCTGTACCACCGTGGTATTAAGCGAATTGTTGAGCACCGATATTTCCTCAATATCCGAATCATCATTAAATTCTATGTCAAGATTTCCCTTGGCAAGCTCCGGCACCATCTCACTGACATTTTTAATAGGTGCAAACCATACGTTACATCTCGCCTTGTTGTACCTTACTATTATGATTCCCGAGCCCACGCTTCCGACTATAATGACAATGAGAATTACGATGATTGACATATATATCGACGTGAGCGGTATCACTATCGACAGCATCCAGCCGGACACGTCCGACACTGACGACATAGCCGCCTTTAACCCGCCCGTATAGTCGCTGATCACATGGTTCTTTCCAACCGAGAGCAGCGAGGAATATCTCCCGTTGCCCGCACCACTTATGGTGACGCTGTTATCGGTTGACAGAGCATACTCGGCGTTTGGATGAACCATTATCGTTCCAGCCCCGCTTGAGAGTATGAGATAACCCGATCCGACATCCGACTGCTGCACAAGCTCAACTATATCTCCGATAAGGAAATCAACTCCGACAACTCCTGCAACCTGTCCGTTTTTTATGACCGCTTTTGAGAAGGTGATACAGAACTGTCCGCTCACCTGGTCGATATATGGCTCTGTAATGTATATGCCGCCCTCGCAAGCCTTCGTGTACCATTCCCTGTTAGTAAATACCGTTCCCGCATCAGGTATCCAGCCTCCGCTGTACGAGAGCGATTCATCGTTATGGCAGTAGTAAGCCGCCGCAATTCTGTCATCCGAATCCGCGAGTGCGTCAACCATCGACAGCTCCTCCTCATAGCCTGCAAAGGAACCCGTCTGCATCGATATTGCCAGTGCCTCCGTCTCGCCCCTGACCTCCGATATGTAGCCATCAATCTGCTTCTGGTACTCGTTTAAAATGTTGCTCATACTGTTTTTGCTCGATTGAAATGCAAAAAACAAGCTGCAAGCCACCGCCACAAGTGCCATAACAACTATTACCGCTCCGACCTCCCTCACGAACATTCCCGAAATTTTGTCGGCGTATGTGCGTCTGTCCCGTGTTTTATCCATCCTGTCCTCCTCATATTGTACAAATTGTAGTGCATTACTCCGCTAAATTGTATAACTATGTTAAGTATACCTTTTTTGATGACAAAACACAACAAAAATTGACTTTTTTTTACTAAATGTTTTATACTTATTCTGAAAAATTTCATGGAGGTGTTTCATGGCAAAAAACAATCTATGCGACTATCATATCCACACGCACTACTCCTCAGATTCCTCCGAGAAGCCGGAAAATATCATCAGGCACGCCATCGACTCAGGCTTAGCCGAAATCTGCTTCACCGACCACATGGACCTCGACTACCCATACACCACGGAGTATGAAAATCCCGCCTTCGTCTTTGACACCGAGGCATATTATAGGGAGCTTTCCGCACTCCGCGATAAGTACGCTGGCGATATAAAAATAAAAATCGGCGTCGAGCTCGGTCTCATACCGTACTTAAAGGAGCGCAACAAGGCGGTTGCCGATTCCGTGCCGTTCGACTTCATAATAGGCTCAACGCACCAGATTGACGGAAAAGATCCATACTACCCCGAGTTCTGGGCTGGAAGAGACTACGACGATGTCGTAAACGAATACTTTGTGCTGACCTATGACAATGTGAGGACTTATTCCGATTACGACGTATACGGCCACCTCGACTACATAACGCGCTACGCACCCGACAAAAGCTACCATTTTGATTATATGAAGCATTTTGACATAATCGACTGCATATTAAAGGAAATAATCCGCACGGGACACGGCATCGAGCTCAACACCTCACCTCTTTGCAAGGGGCTTGACCGAACCAACCCATGCCCCGAGATAGTTAAAAGATATAAGGAGCTCGGCGGCGAGACAATCACCATTGGTTCAGATGCGCATATTTTTAAGAATGTCGGCGGACATTTTGACACTGCAAGGGAAATTCTTTTGTCCTGCGGTTTTAAATACTACTCCGTGTTCACGGACAGAAAAATGGAGATGAGAAGCATATAGCTTCCCATCTCCGTTTTTTATGCGTTAATTTTTACATTTTCAACCCTTGCATTCTCTATGCAGGAGTGCTCAAAGCTGCCGTTTTCCGCCTTAATCTCAAGATTCTCAAATGTGAAATCGGACAGCCTGTACTGCTCGTCGTTCGGTGTCACATTGAAAAATGTCTCACATTCAACCCTGCAGTTCTTCATCACGATATGGTCGGCGACGGACATCGGAATGTCCTCCCTCCCCTTCAAATCAAAGAACTGCGTCCACGGATTGATATTGATAAAGTTCGTTATTTTTCCTTCAATGTCATCCATGCTTATATACTCATAGTGCTGCGGTGTGTCGGGGCGCATCTTGAGCCAGAGAAGATTGCTTCCGCTTCCGACCTTGATTCTTCTCACGATGATATTTTTGTTGTGAACCGACTCAGAGCCGCAGGTGAGACAGCCGTGGCAGAAGCCGTAGGTGCAGTCCTCAACAATGATTCTCTCGTTTGTTCCGTTCTCAGGCGCAGTGTCAGCCCAAGGTCCCTTGCCGCCCTTTAACACTACCGAGTCGTCATTTACCTCGAGATAGCAGTTCTTTATAAGCACATCCGTGCACACGTCTATGTCTATGGCATCGGTGCTCGGTGCCTTTACCGGAGCCGCGGGAGAGAAAATGCGGCAGTTTAGATACTTCACATGATTGCATCTGTATATGTGGTTTGTCCAGAAATGCGAGTTCTGGAGGTGCAGTCCCGCGACAAGCACATTGCTGCTGTTCGATATGTACACGAGCCTCGGTCTCTGCTCATCCTTGTTCGTGCATTTAGGATTCCACTTTCTTCTGAGCCAGAAGGCTTTCCATGAGCGCAGCCCGTTGCCGTCGATTGTTCCCGAACCGCACATTGTGAAGCCGTCAACACCGTCGGCATTTATCATTGCCGCAAAGTACAGGCAGGTCTCGCCCTCGATTCTCGTCTCCCTTATCGCATAGTCGGACACGTCATCGCTTCCCTTTAACGTACCGCCCTCTGCGACATAGAGATTTACACCCTGCTTAAAAAACAGTGAGCCCGTAAGGTATGTTCCGGCGGGAACGACGATAACGCCGCCCCCATTCTCTGCCGCCGTGTCTATAAGCCTCTGAATCTCCTCGGTGTGGACTCTCCCGTCGTCGAGTATTCCGTGCTGTGTGAGCACATACTGTGTTCCAAGCTCACTCAAACCCGGAACCGAAATGTCATAAAACCAGTTATCAATCAATGTTCCGTCCGGAAAAAAATCATTTAATGCCATAATAACCTCTTTTCCACAGTCTCCTGCCGATTCTATTCGCCCAAATAGAGCTCAATTCTTCCCTGTATGATCTTAGCCGTCTCCTTCGCACTCTTGTCGCCCGCGAAGAACATTCCAAGCTCCTCCCTTATTATGGAAAGAATGTCATCGTTGTTCTCAATATCCTTATTGTAGTATGCGCTATCGACAGCATTCTTTATGAACTCAATGTCTGCCTCATCAAGAACAGGTGCGCCCTCATGGCTCTCGTTGGTAAATTCATTGATGTAGTGTGAGCTCGTAAGCTGTATATCAAGCTCACCCTCAAGTGCCGCATCGTAAAGCTCCTGATTGTACTGCTTTAGCGGAGAAAAGCTGCGTGCACTCAAGCCTCCGAAGTCACCCTCCGTCTTCTGCATCTGCTCGGAGTAGATAAATTCAAAGAAATCCCACACGCCGTCCTTGTTCTGTGAGTTGTGGTTCATTCCGAACATATACTCAGGTGACATGATGTAATATGTCTCTCCCAAATCTCCCGGATAGCCCGTCAAATCACATATCTTCAAGATTGCATCCTTAAAATCCATTGCATAGCTGCTAAGTGTGATTATCTGTGGGCTCGAGTACAAACAAAGATCATTTGAAAGCTTTGCAGCAAGACCTGAATTGCCGCTCGTCTGGCTGTACTGTCCGTAGATGTCATTGTACTTTCTGCTGTCCCCGATTTCACTTAAATATGTGATAAACTTCTCAAATCTGCCGTCGTCAAAGCTGCATGTTTTGTTGTCCCAGTCGATGAACATATCCGTCTGCGGCATAAAAAGGTTTACAAAGTAGTTGGTAAGCATCTCCCTCGGATAAGCGTAAGAGCATATATCCATCGAAGGATTAGCCATGAGTATGTCATACATGGTATCAAGTGACATCACGCCGTTTTCCATCTGCTGTGCGTACTCCTTTTTCATGAGGAAGCCTGACACGGTAAATTTGTTCATTATCATGTACTGTCCGCCGTTAAGCTCGCAGGCACGCTTTACCGAATCCTCGAGCATATCGAGCGAAACCGCATCGCTCGCCCCGTAGTAAGGCGAAAGCTTCTCAAGCGAATCCGTTCCCATGAGCGTAAAGAGCGATACCCCGTTTAAAAGGAACATATCCGCCGCATCACCGTGGATGAGGTCAAAATCAAACGCCGAACGCTCCTCGCGGAAGTCGTAGGACTTAATCTCGACATAGTACTCGTCGCTGTACTTGTTGTAGGTGCTCACATATCTACTGAGGTCCTTCTCATAGTTGGACATACACGCAAGCTCAACCTTTGTCTTTAAATCCTCCAGATTCTCGACGAGCACCACGAAGCTTCCTCCGTCGTTCTCATCGGCGTACATATAGTATCTGTTGTCGCATCTTCCCATCTGTGTAACGGTTCTGTTGTCGAGTCCCGACTTCTCGAGCGAAATGCTGTTTCCCGCCTTCAAGGTGCCGTCGTAGGTATATGTATAGACATTGTCCCCGCACATGACATAGAACTCGCTTCCGTTGCCGCCAAGCACGGCAATGTCCGTATCTTCGTCCCTGCCGACATAGCCTCCGTTCACGCTGTTTCCCGCGCCTATGATTCCGTTCGCCGCAAAATCATACTCCGCCTTCATTCCCATATCCTCGGCAGAATACAATATAAGCTTATTCTCCTCCAGTGCGTACACATACACCGCTTTGTCGAGCGTCAAAAGCCCGTCCCCCGTGCACTGAACCGCCTCATATTCACCGTCCGCGCTCAGCTTTAAAAGCATATTGTCCGAATTTAACAGCCATAGCGTGCCATTGTCATCGAGCACTCCGTCCGTCACGGCGTTGGATATGAGCTCGTCTAAGAGCTTCTCGTCCGTGATTTCCCACGTCGATACGGCTGTCGTCTCACCGCTTGCCTTGTCGAGGCTGTCAAGCTCAACGCCCATGGTCTCATCGAGCCTGTAGAGATAACATATCTTTGTCTCGTCGGCATTCACGAAAAATTCTCTGAGCATGACATCATCGTTTGCAAAAATCTCATGCTTCTCCCTGCCTGCTCTCATATACGAAACTTTCTGATTCTCAAATTTCTTCTCATCGGCATTGTAGTTCCATTCCGCCCAGTAGAGCGTGTCTCCGACAAGTGATGTGAGCTTTTTCTCGACTCCGCCGTCGTCCACGGTAAGCCACTTAGCCTGCATCTTCGCTCCGTCGGCAGGTGCACTCACGGGTTCGCTCTCCGTGCTCTCACCGCCTGCGCCTGTGTTCCCGCCTGCCGAAACTGTGCCATCACTACCCGAGGTCGCGCCGCCCGATGTCGGTGCAGCATCGCCTCCCTTTGCACAGCCCGTCACGCTGCCCAGACACATGAGCGCAGCCATTGTGACAGCAGCCACGCGTCTTTTTAATCCTTGGTACCTTCTCATTAATTATTTCCTCCTTAAAAAATTTATGAAATAAAACCGTTTACGGTCTATTCCGCTTTCCCCAGAATCGTTCCCCCGCCGAGGACATATCCGTCGGCAT
>UQZF01000158.1 GCA_900545455.1 uncultured Eubacteriales bacterium | reverse complement strand
CACTTAAGACGCTTGCCGGAATCCCTGATGAGATTGACCTCATTTCGCCTAAGGTTATAGAGCCGATACAGAAGCTAAAGGTTGATTACCTCGGCAATCACAATCCTCGTCTCCACACAGACGAAATCCTTATAGCGCTTTCTATATGTGCCGCCGATGATGAGAATGCCCGCCGTGCATTTGACAAACTGTCCGAGTTAAGCGGCTGTGATGTCCACTCAACCGTGATTCTCTCATCAGTTGACCGCGATGTATTCCGCAAGCTTGGTGTCAACCTCACCTGCGAAGCCGAATACCAGACAAACAAGCTCTATCACAGGTAACATTTACAAATTATAAAATTTGTAAAATAAAATATATAAGTAACTGCAAGGTCGCAGAAACAGCATACATATTGTATGCGTTTTTGTGACCTTAATTTATTTAATTAAAACTCAATAATTTGCGAATAATGTAAAGTCAAAAGTGGCAAAATTATAATTCCATTCAAAAAGATTTTGTAGTAGAATGTAAAATATTGTTTTTAAAATACAACTTAAAATATACGGAGGTTCGTCATGGTAAAGTACGTTTTTGTAACAGGCGGTGTGGTATCAGGTCTTGGCAAAGGTATCACCGCAGCATCACTTGGCCGTCTTTTGAAGGCAAGAGGCTATTCAGTAACAATGCAGAAGTTCGATCCTTATATCAACATTGACCCGGGAACAATGAATCCTATCCAGCACGGAGAGGTATTCGTCACGGACGACGGAGCTGAGACGGACCTCGACCTTGGACATTATGAACGTTTTATCGACGAGAGTCTCGGAAAAAATTCCAACGTGACATCCGGCAAGGTTTACTGGTCGGTGCTCTCAAAGGAGCGCCGTGGAGATTTCGGCGGAGGAACGGTTCAGGTTATCCCTCACATCACCAACGAGATTAAGAGCCGCCTTTTCCGCGACTACACAAGTGACGATACCAAGATTGCAATCGTAGAAATCGGAGGAACCGTCGGTGATATAGAGAGCCAGCCTTTCCTCGAGGCACTCCGTCAGTTCCAGCATGAGGTCGGCAAGGAGAATGCGATATTCCTTCATGTAACATTAATCCCTTATCTCAAATCCTCAGGCGAGATGAAAACCAAGCCTACACAGGCGAGCGTAAAGGAGCTTCAGGGTATGGGAATCCAGCCTGACATCATCGTCTGCCGCTCGGAGTACCCTCTCGACAAGGGTATTAAGGACAAGATTGCTCTCTTCTGCAATGTTCCAAGCTCACATGTACTTCAGAACCTCGACGTTGAATATCTCTACGAGGCACCTCTCGCAATGGAGGAAGAACATCTCGCACAAGTAGCATGTGAATGTCTCGGTCTTCCTTGCCCTGAGCCTGACCTCACCGACTGGAAAGCCATGTGCTCAGCTCTCAAGCATCCTAAGGGAGAGGTATCCGTTGCCCTCGTCGGAAAATACACACAGCTCCACGACGCATACATCAGTGTTGTTGAGTCCTTAAAGCATGGCGGTATAGCCAACGGTGTGTCCGTAAATATCAAATGGATTGATTCAGAGAAGGTTACCGCTGAGAACGCGGCAGAGATGCTTAGCGATGTCTCTGGAATCATCGTGCCGGGCGGCTTCGGCGACAGAGGAATCGAGGGTATGATTCAGGCAATCAGATATGCCCGCGAGAACAAGATTCCGTTCCTCGGTCTCTGCCTCGGAATGCAGCTCACAATAGTTGAGTTTACAAGGGATGTCATCGGCTACAACGATGCTCACAGCGTGGAGTTCCTTCCGGGCACCACACACCCTGTAATCCACCTCATGCCTGACCAGGAGGGAATCGATGACATCGGCGGAACATTGAGACTCGGCTCATATCCTTGTATCCTCGACGAGAGCTCCAAGGCATACGCACTCTACGGCAGCAAGGAAATCCACGAAAGACACCGCCACAGATACGAGGTCAACAATGACTTCCGAACCGTGCTCACCGAAAACGGCATGATGCTCTCGGGAATGTCAC
Source organism: uncultured Eubacteriales bacterium (assembly GCA_900545455.1). Classification (GTDB taxonomy): domain Bacteria; phylum Bacillota; class Clostridia; order Lachnospirales; family Lachnospiraceae; genus CAG-882. Next base: position 4,427 of record UQZF01000158.1, on the reverse strand, counting down.
CTGACGGAAGAATCGTTGAGATGGTCGAGCTAAAGGATCACCCTTGGTTCATCGGAACGCAGGCACACCCTGAATTCAAGTCAAGACCGAACAGACCGCATCCGCTGTTCCGCGGATTTATAGAAGCGGCGCTTGCAAAGCAGGAGAGCGAAGGAAAGTAGTATAGCTGATACGATACATTCCATTCAATAAAAATCACCTTATCACATCATGCTTACCCGGACAGCCAATCCGATAACCGCATTATGTGATAAGGTGATTTTAATTACACCCTCTTTAAAATATAGAGGTGATTCCTTCCATCCGTTGACGGGCTCATGCTGCAGGATGGCTTGATAAAGCTCCTTCCGCTGTTCATATCCTCGGCGAGCTGTATGATAATCAGACAGAACATGAGATTACTCTCCATTTCGCCGTTCACCTCGAGATAAAAATTGTAATCCGTGTTGTCACAAAGTCCCGCAAAATTGTCGCTGATTTCCTTTATGTGCTTCCAGCCGTGATACTCAGTGACTACCACGTAGGCGAGGTTATCAAGCGGTGAGATTTCATCCTGCTCTTCCGTATCGCAACACTCATCCTCGACAGTATCCTCGTCCCGATAACGGCTGTACTCAAATACAGGCTCCGATGCACCGTCAGCATGTGTCTCTTTGATGTACGAAGCATTGTGAAGCATGCCGTTAAATTTCACAAGCAGCTTCTCATAATACTCCCCGTTGATTCCGAACTCCTCCGTCGGATCGTACTCCCTCGCATCCTGATTCATTTTTTCGATGAATTGTTCAATCGTCTTTTGCATCTTATCGATTTCATTTCGATATGACTGCTGTATCTGCCTGATTTTTTCAAGCTTCTTTTCCTGCTCAGCTATCTTTTTCTCAAAAGCGGCATAGATTTCCTCGTCATCCTTATCAAAAAGGCTTTTTATCTCCTCTATCGTGAAATCCGCCTCCTGAAAGCTCTTTATCCTTACATATAAAAGAGCCTGTTCCTCGGAATAGTAGCGGTATCCCGTCCAGTCATCCACCCTCGCGGGCTTCAACAGGTTGACGCGGTCGTAATATCTTAATGTCTGCGTCGTGCAGTTACACAGCTTTGCAAATTCTTTGATAGTCATATTGTCTCCTCCTTACGGTACAGGACAATTACAACATTGCAGTACACTGTAAGGTCAAGAAGTTTTTCATTCATCCATTAGGTTTATTTTTAATATCTTGTCTTTTTTGAAAAATAAAATACCGTGAGTAGATCGGATACTCCGTTGTAAATGAGCGCAATACCGATTATTCTGAACAGAAGCTCTGCCGTGCCGAACGGATTGATAATTATGAGCACACCTAAAATGAGGCTCAGTATTGATATTACAAGCACCGTTATACTTCCGTTTGCTCTGTACTTCATCATATCGAGTGCCTCCTGAAGCTTGACAACACCGCTTATGACAACCAAAAGTCCGAATATGAACGGCACGATTGATATTATGAAGCCCGCTCCAAAGTAGAGGAATGCGGCAATCACAAGATATACGATTCCCTTAATTACTCCGCCGTTCCCTGCGCTGTCTTTGTCACTGAAATAAGCTACAAGTGCCACAATTCCCATAACAAGTGCCACGACTGCAAGAATATGCACTATGGTTACAAGTGCGGTTCCCGGCTTGATGAGAAGCACAAAGCCGAGTATGAGATATGCGATTGATGACCACACGACATCCTTGCGGATTTTTTCAAATAAATTCATATTCTCCTCCGTTTCTGCAAATGCGGCATCTGACCGTCCGCACTGCCGTATATTTTCTGAAGTTTTCTATAAGTATACCACCTTTTTTGCAAAACAGATATTACATTTTCATAAATTTGTACAGCCTATTCGCTCACCGTCTTTGCGTTCGGATATATCCTCTGCATCTTCGCGTCGTCGTAGTGCTCATCCATCCACACCTGCCACTTTGCGGTCGCTTCGACGTTTTTTTCGCGCTCGTCGTACCTTATGAGCGCAAGCCCCGATACAGCCATATTGCATATCATAAACACAATGAGAACCCATGTCGCGATTTTACCGATTACGACGGGTATCTTCTCAATGAGTGCCGAAGCCCTCGGATAGAGAAGCTTGAACCACACGACAGCAGCTATTCCCCAGAAAAAGCAGTACAGAAGGTTAATTCGTCCACCGAGGTTAAAAGGAATCTTGCTGTAATCCCAGAACACCTTTCCGAAAACAATCTCTGTAAACACGCTGCAAAGGTACTCATAGGCTCCGCCGAGAAGCGTACCCACCATGAAGAGGAAGCCGTCGCTCTTGTTGCGGTATTTGTAGAGCATCGCCGTCGCCGCGGCTATCGCAAGTCCCCACACAATGCTGAACGGTCCCCACACGACGCTGCTTCTGCTCATCCACACCCCGGCGGTTATTCGGCAGAATATCGTCTCCGTTATGTCACCTAAGAAGGCTCCGATAAAGAAAAGCATGACCACCTTATAGAAATCACAGCCCTGCGCAAACACCGTCTTATCCCTCGGTACCGCCTCGACCTTGGCTGCCTTCGGGTACGCCTTATGTATTCGCCTCTGCATTCCACGGTCGATTGCACGCGCCATCCTGTGTCCGACTGAGGCTATAGCGTCATTTGCCTCCTCCCATCTCTCGGGATGTCTGCTCTTTCCCTTGGCAAGAATATACGAGGCGAGAACGTCCACGCAGAGCACCGCTATGAGAACAATGAGCACTATGTGAATCAAAAGCTGCGGAAGCCTGTTTACAAGCCCGATGAGCAGCCCATTGGCATATCTCACGACCACGAAGCCGAGCGCACCCTTTATGAGCGAGAACGGCACGCAAATATATCCGTCGAGATTCCATTTGATGTTGCTGTAGTTCCACCATCTCTCGTGGTAGACTCTCTCAACTATCTTTCCCGCAGCGAGCTCTATAGCCGCCGCATATACCGTCGCAAAGATAAAAAGCCACACACCCGTAAGCTCCTGCAAGCCCACTGTCATGAGCACCGTGCCGACTCCGTACACGATACAGAGCGGCCCGCTCACAAGACCTCGATTGACAAAATGCTTCTGCCTGAGTGCAGCGTAGACCGTCTCAAAAAGCCAGCCTAAGAATGAATAGATAAAAAACAGCCACAAGAGCTCGTACACCGAAAAATTATTCATCGCATTGTTCCTTTCCTTAATAAATGTGTCATCCCTAAATTACAGTCGTCACAGCTCTATGACATTTTCACCTGAAGTCTTTTTGCAGGTGAAGAAAAGAATCTGTGCATCCTTCGCATACTCCTCAAGGAAATCGAGCGCGTATTTCATGCGCTTCTCGTCATACTGCAAAAGAATATCGTCGAGCATGAGCGGAAGCCTCTCGCCACCTTCGGTTATAAGCTCCGTCATCGCAAGCCTGAGTGCAAGATAAGCCTGGTCTGTGGTTCCGCTGCTCAAAAACTTCCACTCGTGATATACGCCGTCCTTCTGCTTTGCCTGAATGGAGTACTCCTTGTCAACCATAACCTTGTCATAGCGTCCGCCCGTGAGCCTGTTAAAAATCCCTGCCGTCTTTTCATTGAGAATCGGTCCGAAGCTTCTGCTTATGTCATCGACTGCACCCTGCATATTCTCCTCGGCAATCACGAGCGCATCATACAGCTCCTTTTTGGAATCATACTCCTCGGAGAGCTCCGCGAGCGTCCTTTTAAGCTCATTCTCATCGTGCTCCGGGCTCTGCATGAGCGACAGAAGCTCCATCTGCTGCCCTCTTATGTCCTCGATAGCGGCTTCAAGCTCCTCCGCCGACATGTCAACTGCCTCTATATCCTCATATCCGTGAAGCTCGGCTTCAAGCTCCTCAAGTCTTGCCTTGTTTTTGTCAAGCCCTTCCTCAAGCTTCTTTACAAGCTCGGCAAGCTCACGCTCCGTATCGTCGCCGTCGATTTCTCTGCCCTTCAGCTTGCCGGCGTATGTCGAGAGTCTGTCGCGAAGTGCGGCGTATCTCTCCCTGACATCCTCGGGATTTTCATCGCCCACATACGCGGCATACTCCGCGCTCTCCTGCTCAAGCTCCTTCACGGCATTCTCATACATCCTTCGGCTGAGCGCCGCCTCCTCATTCTTATCGAACAGCTCGTTTAACTCATCCTTATCCTTCACTCCGTAGCGGAGATAGATATTTTCAAGCTCGACGCAGCACTGTCTTAAATTCTCCCTCGTTATCGCCTCATAATCACAGTCGATGTCGGGATAAATCCACGCTCCGCGGTCAAAAAGCCTCTCCTTCTCGCGCTCGAAGTTATTATTTCTGACGCGGCTCTCCTTTTCAAGCTTATCGACCATGTCCATTCCCTGCGCAAGATTCTTATCGTGCTCCTCGGTCTGCCTCTTGTACCTGCCAAACAAAAGTGCCCCCGCTCCTGCCGCCAAAAC
>UQZF01000157.1 GCA_900545455.1 uncultured Eubacteriales bacterium | reverse complement strand
GAACTTAGCTAAATGGCATTGCCGCTTCCGATATCTTTTTTTATCACATTTCTGTTTATCTTTTTAATTGTTTTATTTTTACATATCAAACCCGTATGCGAGGTCGAAATTCACATTGATTTCCTTGCCCGCCGTCGTGAACACGCCGTCCGTGTCATATATGCGGTACACATAATCGCTTGTCCATGCCGTCGCGCCGTCCTTTAAGAACGAGGTCTTTATGCGTTTGATTGTGAGAACCTTGAGCTCCTCGTGGTCGTTATTGTCATAACAGAACAGCTTGTACTCGTTCGGGTTCTCCAAGTCACGGTACAGTGACACGGCGTTGATTGCATGTGACTCCCCGTACACGATAAGCGGCACGCCTGCCGAAAGGTACTCTATGAGGCTCACCATCGCCTGCGAGTTGGATTCTACAGAGGAGGTTGAGCTGAAATAGAATCTCTTGTTTCCGTCCGCCGTCTGGCTTGAAAAATAATTGTTGATTGCGAGAAGCGTGTCGTACATGGACTCGTCCTCATCGCTTGCGATATCGGCATTCTCTAACTTGAATCTGAAAAACTCAACCTTCGTAAACTTCTTGCCGTCAAGTGTTCCCTTCTCATCAAGCGTGAAAAATTCTACGAGTGAAAACTGTTCAAGCGCCTCCCTGACATCATCCTTGAACACAGCCTTGCCGTCGACAACATCCCACTTCTCGGTTGCAGGCTTTGCCAATATGTCGAACAAATCCTGATAGTCCTTATAATTGTTGAGCGCCTCCGAATTATCTACATAATCGCCCTTCTCCTTAAAGAAGTTGGAGTCATCAAAGCTGTATGCCTGCGCTGAGAGCGACTCCGACCAAGGCATGCTTCCGTATTTATGCTTGCTCACCGCATCACGGCTGTATGGCAGTCTGCCGACATAGTAGAGCTGCGTGAGCGAGGCAATTCCAAAGCATTGTCCGTTTCGGAACACACCATCAGCATCGGTGACTCTGAAATTGTTAAAAGGAAAAGCATCCGTGGCAATGTCGAATCCCGAATCAGCCAAGAGAATGATGTCTAACTCTCCGTCGCCGTCAAGGTCAACATAATTGTTGTTGAGCACCGTGTTAATCTGCTCATACAAATCCGCCAAATCATCCGCCGAGCGCGCATATCTGTAGAAACCGCCCGTTCTCGTTGCAAGCTCCGTCAAATGCTCGACATCAATCTCGTTGCCGAGTCCGATACAGATGATAACGACGTTCTTGGATGCCGCATTGCTCACAACCGTGTCCGTGCTCCAGTTAAAATCAAACAATCCCTCCGTGTCGTAGCCGTCCGAGAGAAGTATTACATAATGCCTCCTGTTTTTGTCATAATCAAAGTCGGATATTGCATCAAATACCGCGTTGTTGGCAGCAGTTCCGTTAAAGTGCGGAAGCTCGTCCTTTATCGAATCTATTGCCTCACACAGTGCTTTGTGGTTGGATGTCATATCCATAACCTTGGTGACATCATGTGTAAATGTATAGAAGCTGAATCTCGTTGTCACATCCGACTGCTCAATGAGTGCCTTTGCCATATCAATTCGCTTGAAATCGACGTCGTTCTCGTCGCTGCCCTCGCACTGCTCTGCGCTGTACATGGAGCCCGAATTGTCGATTAAGAGCGCAATATCGAGTGTCGGTCGGCTGAGTGCGTCAAGGTTCACCATCTCTCCTAAGAAATATCTGGAAAAATGCTCAAGCGTGACCTCCGTTCCCTCCCCGACAAGCTCGTAGCTGCCGTCATCAAGATACTGATATACGCCCACATGCTGTCCGTAATAAGGATTATAGTCAAACTTGATTGTTGCCGACTCAAAGCTCTGGTTTTCCATGTAGATTTCGTATACAGGGGTGATTGCGATAGGTACATTGAATACTCCCTCGCTCTGCTGGAACACAATGTCGGCTGTCGCATAGTCACCCTCCACCGTGAGCGTCGCGTTATCGCAGGAGTATTCCTCCTCGAATGTGCGCTCACTGTCCTTAGTCTTACCGTCGGACTTGGCATTTAAAGGATCAAGCCCGAGACGAATCTCCAATCCGTCATATATGCCGTCCCCGTCCGTGTCAGCCTTGTTCGGATCGGTTCCGAGCTTTTTCTCATCCTCATCGGTAATTCCGTCGTTGTCGGAGTCGGGATTTTCAGCATCGGGCTGAAAGCCCTTCAGTTCCTCAAGCTCTATAACCTCGGGGGTAATCTCCTGCTTTTTTGAGCAGCCCGTCAGCACAAGAGCACAACAAAGTATCATTAGTATTCTTTTCATATCTTCCTCCACAGCAGCTTATTGTCTATGCTTTTGTATTATTATTCACCGTACACATTGAGCAGGAATCCCGGCTTGCTTCCGAGCTCGTCAGGGGATACAAGATACTCAAAGCCTGCAAGTGCCTCATAGTCCGCCACATCGCCCTTTGTAAGCTGCGGTATTCTCTTGACTGCTTCATTATCGTTACGAATATAATCAACGCATCCGAACACTCTTCCCGCGGCTATCGCGGCATACACATCCTCCGCACCCTCGAGAATATATGTATATCCGTCATTTCCCGCAAGAACCGGAGACGCCGACATACAGAGAGACTCACTGTTTTTAAGGTCTGAAACCTTTTTGTCATACGCTGCCCTGTCGAAATCGGCAAAGCTCTGAGTAGGATAGAAGGTTCTTATATTGAGTTCTAGTCTTGAGTGGAACTTATTTACCTTGTACTCCTCAAAATTCCTCATAATCTCCTTCGCAATCTGCTCCGGCGAAGCGAATGTGCTCTCGATAATGAGGTCATAATTGTTTCTATCATAGTAATCAATATTATAAAGTTCCTTGAAGCGCGCTCTCTCAAGGTCTGCTCTCTGCTTTAAGCCCGCCATGGTTGCATTTATATCCGAGTACTCCTCCGCCTCTCTCGCACCGCCCGCAAAAGTTCTGCGTGCCGCCTCATAGCTGTCCGTCAGAAGAAATACCTTAAAGCTGTCCGGTGCAAAATGCCATGCAAGTCTTGAATCAAAGAGGACATTGTCCTCCTCCCTGCCAATCTTCGCGGTACGATTGTCAATCAGATCGTCAATCGAGCGGTCGGCCTTGGCAAGCTCATTGAGTTCAAGCACGGAAACGCCCTTCTCCTTGGCAATATCCCTGAAAAGCCCTCCTCCGGTTATGATTTTAAACCCGTATTTTTCCAGTTCCCTGCATACACTGCTCTTGCCGCCGCCGAGATTACCTGTTATTGTGATGTTCATTGTATTTTCCTCTCTTTTCATTAATTTTGTAATTAATTGCTGTTACAATCCGTCAACAAAGAGCCCAGTCGTTCATATCGAAATTAATAATGTCCCATACGATGCTGTCATAGTTGGTGCCGGGTATGATTTTATGTTTCTTATTGCCCACATATTTTAAATTATCAACTGAAAACTCTTTATCGGACTGTCTTACAAACCCCTTAATCGTCCCATCCGGATATACATATATATCCTTAACCAACGCATCATCTGCTTGAACCGAATGCGCACATTGAATATGAATCATATCCGGGTCGTATTTTATCTGTGTCAGCCAGTTTCCGTTATGCTCATAATATCTTACAATTCTTCCCTTGTAATCATAATCGTTTTCAACCAGGATATTGTAGCCCGACAAATCACTAAACACACCGTGTCTGCAAATTCCCTTCGAATTATAGTAAAAATACGTGGCATATCTCTCATCGTTATCATTACCGTCAATGCACATCTCAATAGCTGTGCCGTCTGAAATGTCGAAAAGAAACTTTACTGTTTCCAAGGGATCAGGGCGCCCAAGTGCCATTGCATACCTCCGCCCCTTCTTGTCAACTTCATATTTCACAGGTATTCCGAGCACAAAGCTCTGTCTTAAACCATTGACTTCCATATCTCCCGTGAAGAAGTTAATCTTATCATTGATAAAAAGGTAACCATCCTCACGAATCTGTGCACTGATGATTGAATCCGCAGCCTCACCTATCAACATGCAATCCCCTCCTCTAAATCTATTGTTTCAATTATAACCCAGACTGCATGAATAAACAAGTCATTCATTTACTGTATCTTAATTAACGCAAAAAGAACCCACAAACTCTGTTCTACTTGAGTTTGTGAGTTCTCAAAATCAACATTGTAATTTCAAATTACATGTTCATCTGCTTAGCTACCTCTTCTGCGAAGTTCTCCTGCTTCTTCTCCATTCCCTCGCCTCTCTCGAAACGAACGAATCTCTTAACAGAAAGCTTAGCATTGTTAGCCTTGCCAACCTGTGCAAGATAAGCAGATACTGACTGCTTGCCATCCTCAGCCTTAACATATACCTGATCATTTAAGCAGATTTCCTTAAGCTCCTTGTTAAGCTTACCCTGAATCATGCCCTCAATAACCTTCTCCGGCTTGCCGGCTGCCTTAGGATCGTTAGCGATCTGAGCCTTGATAATCTCTATCTCATGCTCCTTGAATTCCTCAGGAACCTCTGAATCACATACATACTGTGGGTGAAGAGCTGCAATCTGCATTGCTACGTTCTTGAGTGCTTCCTTAATGTCATCGTTAACAACATCTGTAGAAGCCTCAACGAGAACACCAATCTTACCCTCGCCGTGGATGTAAGAAACAACAAGGTCAGCATTTGTAACCTTCTCGAATCTTCTGATGCTTAACTTCTCACCGATACGTGCAACCTTGCTTGAAAGTGCCTGCTCAACTGTGAGTGAAGAATCAGCTGCCCATGTCTCCTGCATAAATGCATCCATATCAGCTGCATTTGAATTCATAGCCTGTGCTGCAACAGCATCAACAAACTCATTGAACTCTGCATTCTTAGCAACAAAGTCTGTCTCAGAGTTAACTTCTACAACAACAGCATTGTGGTCATCTGCGAGTAATGTCTTAACAACACCCTCTGCTGCAATTCTTCCGGCCTTCTTAGTAGCTGCTGCAAGTCCTTTCTCTCTTAAGAACTCAACTGCCTTATCCATATCGCCTTCTGTAGCTGCAAGAGCCTTCTTGCAATCCATCATTCCGGCACCTGTCATCTCTCTTAACTCTTTTACCATTCCTGCGGTAATGTCTGCCATCTTATTTTCCTCCAAATATTTTAGATTTAATAGATTAAATAATAGTAAAGGGGCAAGTTACTGCCCCTTATGTTATTTATTCAGGAATTATTCCTCTGTTGCTGCTTCTTCTGCGTTCTCAACATCCTCAGAGAACTCAACATCTGCTGCCTCACCCTGATTAGCCTCGATTACAGCGTCTGCCATCTTAGCAACGATAAGCTTAACTGCTCTGATAGCGTCATCGTTACCAGGGATAACATAATCTAACTCCTCAGGATCACAGTTGGTATCAACAATACCGAAAAGAGGAATTCCAAGGATATGAGCCTCCTGGATACAAATTCTCTCCTTCTTAGGATCTACTACGAAGATAGCGTCAGGAAGCTTCTTCATGTTCTTGATACCGCCAAGGTTCTTCTGAAGCTTGTCCATCTCCTTCTTAAGCTGTGTAACTTCCTTCTTAGGGAGAACGTCGAATGTTCCGTCCTGCTCCATTGTCTCGATCTCAACTAAACGTGCAATTCTGCTCTGGATTGTCTTGAAGTTGGTAAGCATACCGCCTAACCATCTCTCATTGATGTAGTACATTCCGCAACGCTCTGCCTCAGTCTTAACTGCCTCCTGAGCCTGCTTCTTAGTACCAACGAATAATACCGTACCGCCGTCAGCAACGATGTCTGCTAACGCATGATAGCACTCATCTACCTTAGTAACGGACTTCTGTAAGTCGATGATGTAGATTCCGTTTCTCTCTGTGTAGATGTACTCAGCCATCTTAGGGTTCCATCTTCTTGTCTGGTGTCCGAAATGTACACCTGCCTCAAGTAACTGCTTCATAGAAATAACGCTCATTTTAGTACCTCCTGTGGTTTTTAATATTCTTCCATGTGCTTCAGCTTTCCGTCACCCCGAGCAAGGGACCATAGGAAATCCACACATGTGTTTTTTCACACGAAATTTAGAATATCATACCTGCAAATAAATTGCAAGCATTTTTTTATCTGCTACAGAATGCCGCCGCGAGCTCCTCATAGCTCATATTTGAATTGACCTCAAAGCTTCCAACTCTGATTCTGTCCGCGTATCCGTTGCGCACGAGGAATCCGTCAAAATCGCCTGAATCTGCGATTATCCCATTCCTCTTTAACATATCACACACTGTATTTGAACTCATTCCGCTCGTTATCGTGAGTGTGTATGTGGTCGCCGTCGAGCCCTCCGTCTCAGAGCTCTCAGATACAGTCTGAGTTGTCTCTGCCTGCGCCGTCACAGCTTCGGTTGTCGTCTCCTGCGTTGCTCTCGCAGTTGTACTCTCCTGTGTCGCTCTTGCCGTCGTAGTCTCCTGTGTCGTCGTCTCGCGCTGTGTACTTTCCTGCGTTGTAATCTCTCTCGTGCTTGTCGTCTCAGGCTCAGTCGTTACGGCTTCAC
>UQZF01000156.1 GCA_900545455.1 uncultured Eubacteriales bacterium | reverse complement strand
TATATATGGTGTGCTGAGTGTCCCCTGCAAAAATACACCGCACTCTTTTTCATCAACCATAAGCCTAAGCGCCCTCGCGCGCTCGGCTTTCACAAACAATCTGTCTTTTCCGTAATCGGCAATATCCACCTTACGGCTTATCCTTGCCTCGCCCTCGTAGGTGAACCGCCTCGTAAATCTCGTCGCAATCGGCGCATCCTTGTCAATCTCACCCTCCGCATTGCCCAGTGCCGCGTCAGGATGCCACTGGTTCGCACCGCAGTCCTTGTGCCCGATTCCGCTCTCGTCGAGAGTTCCCGGAAGCCTCATAGTCCCGACCGTTCTGTCGGCAAGTTCAACCTCCCATGTTCCTTCCAATGAATATCTTATCCCGTCAGTCATTTTTTACTGCCTCCCATATTCTCTGTACCGTCTCCCTGATTCGCTCCGCATACACACCGCAATAATTTATAACCAAGGTGTGCGTGTCGCCGTGCTGCTGTGCCATGTACTCCGAGGTGCACGCCACATTGATGTCCTTCTCCCTTATCCTTTTTACAAGCTCCTCATCCGTCATGTCCGTATCAATTTCAATCAGAAAATAGGTTCCCGCGCTATTCTCATATATATGCGAAATACCGCCGAGCGGTGAATCCTTAACCGCCTCAAACAGACTGCTTCTCTGACCTTTGAAATAATTTCTCATGTGATTGATATGGCGCTCAAAATATCCCTCCGAAATAAATCTCGCGAGCGCATACTGCTCCATGCTCGGAACCGTGCCCGAGTAGAAGCTGAGTCCCTCCCCGTAGCGCTTGGCAAGCTCGTAAGGCAGCACCATATAGCTTATTCTAAGCGACGGAATAAGCGTCTTTGAAAATGTATTAAAATAGATAACACGCCCGTTCCCGTCAAGGCTGTAAAGCGTCGGCGCGGGCTTTCCCTGATACCAAAACTCGCTGTCGTAGTCGTCCTCTATTATGTAGTAGCCCTCCCTGTCAGCCCACTCGAGAAGCTCCGTCCTTCTTTTTACGGGCATGACCGTTCCAATCGGAAAATGCTGTGCAGGGCTTACATGGACGACATTGCACCCGCTCTCATAAAGGCTTCTCATGTCAACCCCGTACTCATCCCTCGGAACGCTCTTCCACTTGGCGTTGTACATATCGTAGAGACCTGTTATCTTCTGACTTCCTATATTCTCGACAGCCCAAGTCGCATCGTCCAACAGGCAGAACAGGCGCCCATACATGCTGTCCGTGCCCGAACATATAACTATCTGCGACGGGAGCACCTGCATTCCTCGAAACTCGTGAAGGAACTCGGCAAGCGCAAGCCTAAGCTCGTAGACTCCGTTGTAGGGAACCGTCTTTAGAAGCTGCTCGGGGCGCTCCGACAGGGTGTCCCTCAGAAGCTTCGCCCACGTCGAGAACGGAAATCTGTTTCTTCTTATACGGTTCGATTTCAGGTCGGCAAAATAAGAGTACTCGAACTCCGCCTCCGCCTGCGGTCTTATGAGACAGCTCGCCTGCGGCGCACAGCCCGTGTCGTTTACAAAATATCCCTTTTTCTCACAGCTTGTTATATATCCCTCGAGAAGAAGCTGCGCGTAGGCATTCTCGACCGTCACGACGCTTATGTCGAGATGCTTTGCGAGACTTCTCTTCGACGGAAGCTTCTCCCCTATGCCGATTCGCCCCGAAAGTATGTCGTTCTTTATACATCGGTACAGGTAATCGTACAGAGGAAGCTCCTGCCTGTTGTCCATATTGTAGGTGAGCATCTTCTGCCTCCGAACACAATTATTTTTAAAATTATTACAGCTTCACGAGAACCGAGCCGTGCGCAGGAATGTCGCACTCAATCGTGCTGCCCTCCACCTCATAGTCGGCAGGATTAAAACTTATGTGTCCTGCCTCATCGTCAAGATTAAAGAGCGCAATGTAGCTTCCCTTATCCACAGCCGTCTCATTCACGGGCTCGTTTATCCACGCCGCAAGCCTGTCCGTGTGCACAAGCTGTCTGCCGTGCCTGCCCTCCGCGAGCAGTCCTAGTATCTGTGCGTCAGTTATAAGCTCAAGCGTCTCGTCGTCGAGCTTCGTGAGCTCACAGCCGAGCATCAGAGGCGAGCCGAACATGCACCACAAGGTCAGCATTGTGCGCTGCTCATCCCTCGTAAAATTAGTCCTTCGCTCCTGACCGAAGCCCTTACCGAGAAAACCTAGCGGCAGCATATCGCAGTCGGGATAACAGCCCTTCTTCACATGATCCTGCCATCTCTCACATCTCGTGAACATATCCTTCAAGGCTTCCCAGTTGTCCCAGAAATCATCCGTGATTCTCCACATATTGGCATACTCGCTGTAATTCCAAGCCCTGTCGACATGTGCAGGTCCAGGAGATAAGCTGAGCACAATCGGGCGTCCGCACTTTAGGATTGCCTCGTGTAACATCCTTGTCTCATGCCAGCCGGAGAACTTTAACGGCTCCTTATACATCCAACTGTCGCATATATCATCACATTTTATAAAATCAACGCCCCACTCGGCATACATCGAAATTATCGAGTCGTAGTATGCCTGTCCTGCCGCATTGTCCTTGACACCGTACATATCGGGATTCCAGCCGCATATCGAGAACGCATCCGCCGCCTCATCAGCCGTGTAGGTGCTTCCGTATATCGGAAGATGCCTGTGTGCCGCATCCCTCGGAATGCCTCTCATGATATGGATTCCAAACTTGAGTCCCTTTGCATGTACATAGTCCGCAAGCCGCTTAAATCCGCTCCCGTCCGCTGACGAAGGAAACCTCTTTGGCGACGGCTGCATCCTGCCGTACCCGTCCATCTGCACATCACCGAACGGAATATACTGGTACTCCTTTCTTCTCGTTCCCGCATCATTCGAGTACCATTCAATATCCACAACTATGTATTCCCAGCCAAATTTTTTTAACTTCTCCGCCATAAAATCGGCGTTGGCAGCGACATCCGCCTCCGTGACCGTCGTGTCGTAATAGTCGTAACTGTTCCACCCCATAGGAGCAGTCACCGCAAAATCATTCTTGTGCATAAAAATACCTCCTGATACATTATGAATTTAAGTTGCACCCTACTGTTTTTTATTGTACAATGAATAAAATCTATATAAACGAGAGGTGCAGTATGTCTGTTTCAAATACATCCAACATTAAGGTCATAGGCGTTGCCGGAGGCAGTGCTTCCGGAAAGACAACCATTGTCAACATAATCCGTGAACATTTCGGTGACAATCTTGCCGTTCTCAGCCATGACAGCTACTACAAAGCCCACAACGAACTCAACTATGAGGAACGCTCCAAATTAAATTACGACCACCCGGATTCCTTTGAGACCGAGATGATGGTCGAGCATGTCCGTATGTTAAAGAAGGGCATTCCCGTGGAGGTTCCGATATATGATTACTCCATCCACAACAGAAGTCAGGCTACCACGCTTGTCGAGCCTAAGAAGGTTGTCATCGTCGAGGGTATCCTCATCCTCGAAAACAAAGAGCTCCGCGACGAGATGGACTTAAAAATCTTCGTTGACACCGATGCCGATGAGAGACTCATGCGCCGTATCAAGCGCGATATGGTCGAGCGTGCGCGTACCGTCGAGTCGATACTCACACAGTACCACGACACGGTGAAGCCTATGCACGAGGCGTACATAGAACCGTCCAAGAAATATGCTGACATCATTATCCCTCGCGGCGGTCAGAACACCTCGGCGATAGAGCTTCTTTTAAGCCACATCGACTCACTTTTAAAATAATTATTCAGGATATGTAAGTCTTTCAGGGCAGAGGTTGTCAAGCACCTCTGCCTTAAATTTACGCGCATAGGTCTTAGCTTCCATCACATTGTTGTCAAGGTAGTTACCGCAGTCTCTCGGCGAATATCCCGGAATATCGCATTCCTTGTCGGAGAAATTAATGATAAAATCAATCATCTCACCTATAACTCCAACAATATCCTTCGACTCCAGATCTCCTGCAAATATTACATAGAATCCCGTTCTGCATCCCATCGGTCCAAAGTAGATTGTTCTGTCCTTCCACTCCTCACTGTTTCTAAGAAAAGTAGCCCCAAGATGTTCAATCGTGTGAATTCCCGCCGTGTCCATAACAGGCTCAACATTAGGTCTTGTAAATCTCAAATCAAATGTTGTCACAACATTATCTCCAAGTCTGTCCCTTCTAGACACATATATACCCGTGAGCAGATCAATATGGTTCACTGTAAAGCTTGCAATCTTATTCATATAAAAAATCCTTTCTGCGCAACATATTTTACAGCTATTACTCTACCACATTTGTTTTGATTTTTAAAGGCTGATGTGATATATTCATTGTGGTAGTCCTGCAATATTAAAGACACTAAAAAAAGAGTGTGCCAAGGCACAGGAACGGATATTTTATGGAATGTGAAGCACAGCTTAAATCAGGCATGTCAGGGGAACAGCTTCTCACACTGGCAATGGATATGGGCGAACGAATGATAATATGCGGAGCTGAGGCTAACCGCGTTGAGGACACCATCAGAAGAATATGCACTGCCTATGGCTGCATCAAGGTTGATGTATTCTCAATAACCTCTTATCTGTCCGCGACAATCACCAAGCCCGATGGATGCCATGAGACACAGACAAGAAGAATTCATTCCTACAGCCACAATCTTGATAAGCTTGAACATCTCAATGCAATATCTAGATATATCTGCGTGAATGTTCCTGCATACAATGATATAGAAACGGAGATTTCAAATATACGCCCGGCACGCGACTTTCCATGGTACATGTCCATATTCGGATATATACTCTCAAGCATTGCGTTTGCCGTGTTCTTCGGCGGTTCAATACGCGACGGACTTGTTGCAGGAGCGTTATCTGCCCTTGCATATGTAATAGACCTGAAGGTCAAACCCCTCGGCATCAACATGTTAATATACAACTTTTTCTGTACCTTTCTGCTTGGCGTACTTGCAAGGTTCATCGGGCTTACCGGTGTAATCGACAACCTCGACAAGGTATTCATCGGACTTGTCATGCTCTACATCCCGGGAACACAGATGACCAATTCCCTGCGTGACATTCTGTGCGGGGACATCATGTCCGGTCTGCTGCGCCTAATTGAGGCAGTCATACTTGCCATATCCATCGCGCTCGGCTTTGCCACGTCGGTGGTTGCGCTCAACGTATTTTTTCATTAAAAGCTGACTGCAAAGTCATATTTCATTGATTTGGAGACTTATCATGATACAGAAATATATCATACAGATTATTGCCGCAGGGCTTGGTGCCGGCGGTTACTCAATTTTATTCAATATAAGACGCGATAAGCTTCTATATGCATCAGCGGGCGGTTCTCTCGCATGGATAATATATATCCTCGCCTCACAGATGACAACCAACGCCTTCATCACCAACATGCTCGCTGCGGCATTTTCCACGCTCTACTCGGAGATATTTGCCCGCATCAAGAAGGCCCCGACAACCGTATTTTTAATACCTTCAATCATGCCGATGATACCCGGAGGCGGATTATTCTATACAATGTCCGCTGTCATCAACAATAACTCAGAACTGTTTGAGAAATACTTCATAACAACAATTGAGACGGCCCTCGGTATCAGTATCGGCATCATGTTCATGTCACTGATTGGGGTTAAGCTTGTAAAAAAGGGGCTGCCCGGTCTTAAGAAGAACAGGTAATACAGGTTCAAAACCATCGATTAAGTAAAAGCAAGGGAGGATATAATAATGAATGAGATTGATTTATCGGAAAAATTAAAGCAGCTTGAAGCTGAGGTTGACAAAGAAGTCAGTATGCAGAACGAGACAAGGCAGCGTATCTGGGATGAGATGACGGGAAACAAGCCTTACGGGGATATACGTCCCGACAGTGCGGCATACAATTCCGACGCTGTATCAAAGAACGCCGGCATTCCGTCAGCTTCTCCTGCTGCGTCTGTTTCCTCCGGCAAAAAAATTACGCTCGATGACATCAATGCTCCTGTGATAACAAAGCTTGATTTTCCGTCAGAAGAAAAATGGGCGCTCACTCTCGCCGGAGGCGGTGCTAAGGGTGCATACCAGCTCGGTGTATGGAAGGCTCTCCGCGAAATGCAGCTTGAGAAAAACCTTGTCGCCGTGTCGGGTTCATCCGTAGGTTCACTCAACGCCGCACTTATATCTCTGAACGAATTTGACGACGCGAACACAATATGGACTTCCATCATGCCAAAACAGTTCCTCAACATCAATTTCGACACTATCATCGGACCGCTTGACACTCTCGTAAAGCGTACACTCACCAACGGTCTGTGCTCACGCGACGGTCTGATAAGCATTATAGACAACTACCTGAATCTTAATGAGCTTGCTGCCGCACGCATACCCGCATACATCTGTGTATCCCATTATCCATCGGAATGCATTGAATGTCTGAATGAGAAGCCGGAGCCGGAATATATAAGTCTCAGCGAGGTTGACGCGCACGACGCAAAGCAGCTTCTTCTCGCATCGTCCGCCATGCCTTACGTTTATCCTCCGGAGCTCATTCATGACAAGGTATACCGCGACGGCGGTCTGTCCGACAATGTGCCCGTGCTCCCTATGACAACGGTGGGGGCCGACAAGCTCATCGTTGTAAAGCTCGAGCCGG
>UQZF01000155.1 GCA_900545455.1 uncultured Eubacteriales bacterium | reverse complement strand
CTTGATGAGAAAATAGGGATGATACATGGGGCAGGTCTTTTCAGGACAGCGGGAGTGCCGAGGCTTGGAATACCGGAGCTTCACATGTCTGACGGTCCGATGGGCGTGAGACAGGAGCTTTGCGACAATGAGTGGAAGGGTGTCTATGACAGGGAGGATTTGGTGACTTATCTTCCGTCTAACAGTGCCATAGCTGCGACATGGAACCCTAAGAGGGCAAAGGAATGCGGCGAGGTGCTGGGCGAGGAGGCAAGAGGAAGGGGCAAGGATGTGATTCTTGCACCTGGAATCAATATCAAAAGGACACCGCTGTGCGGGCGCAACTTTGAATATATGAGCGAGGATCCTTACCTTGTCTCGGAGATGACGGTTCCGCTCATCGAGGGAATACAGAAGGCTGACGTTGCGGCATGTGTGAAGCATTTTGCCGTGAACGGTCAGGAGACGAACAGACTGTGGGTGGACACCATCGTCGACAAGAGAACGCTCTATGAAATGTATCTTCCGGGCTTTGACGCGGCGGTTCACAGGGCGCATTCTTATTCAATAATGGGCGCGTACAATCTGCTCAACGGTCAGCACTGCTGCGAGAATAAATACCTGCTCGGCGACATTTTGAGAAAAGAGTGGGGCTATGACGGTGCGGTTATAAGCGACTGGGGCGGTGTGCACGATACCATGGCTGCAGCTCGGAGCGAGCTGGATATTGAGATGTCGGTCACCTACAATTTTGACGAGTACTGTATGGCTGAGCCGCTTAAAAAAGCCGTGCAGGACGGAAAAATTTCCGAGGAGCTCATTGATAAGAAGGTCAAAAATATTTTAAGGCTTATGTACAGACTTAAGATGCTGCCTGATACGGGCAAGCGAAGGATGGGCTGCTACCACAGTTTAGAGCACATAAGGGCTGCCAAAAAAGCGGCGCAGGAGTCGGTTGTCCTTTTAAAGAACGACAAAGACCTTCTTCCGCTCAAGCTCTCAAAGCGCACCGCCGTTATCGGTCAGAATGCCGTCGCAATTCACTCAAACGGCGGCGGAAGTGCCGAGATTAAGGCGCTTTACGAGGTGACACCTCTAAGGGCACTTATGAATGCAGGCGGAGGCGACACGGAATTTGCATTTGAGCCGGGCTATGTCATCCCTCAGAAAAATGAGGGGCAGGATACGAGCTGGCAGGAGACCTCGCTCGAAAATCTGGTGAATAAGAGCGCTGCTGAAGGTGAAGCTTCACAGGAAGCGGAGCTTGACAGACAGATTAAAGAGTACAGGGAAAGAGCGGTTAAGCTTGCCGCAGAGAATGAACGGACAATTATTTTTGCAGGGCTAAATCACGACTTTGATGTCGAGGGAATGGATAAGACAACGCTCAAGCTGCCATATCACCAGGATGAGCTCATAGATGCCGTGCTTGACGTAAATCCCGACACCGTGGTTGTCATCATGGGCGGTGCGCCTGTTGAGATGCCGTGGCTTAAAAAGGCAAAGGAGGTTGTGTGGTATTACTATGCGGGGCTTGAGGGCGCTTCGGCTGTCGTTGATGTGCTCACGGGCAAGGTGAATCCGTCGGGAAAACTTCCTGAGACATTTCCAAAGCACACGGAGGATTTATATCCTGTGAAGCTCGGTGAGTTCGGCAGGGAGGATAAGCTTGAGTACAGGGACGGTGTGTTTGTCGGCTACAGATATTATCTCAGCAACAATGTTGAGACGAATTTCTGCTTCGGGCATGGACTTTCCTACACTAAGTTTGAGATAAAAAATATCAGGGTGCACAAAAAGCACGATGTGGTAAAGGTTGAGGCAGAGCTTGTCAACACGGGAAAGAGAAGCGGAATGGAGACGGTTCAGCTCTATGTGACTCCGCCTGAGGGAAAGGTTGAGAGACCTGTGAGGGAGCTTAAAGACTTCCGCAAGGTTAAGCTCGCGGCAGGAGAGAAAAAGACGGTTGAGTTTACGCTTGATGACAGGGCATTTTCATATTACAACGAGGATAAATCAGGCTTTGTATATGACCACGGCAAATATGTCATAGGTCTCGGCGTGAGCGCGGAGGATATAAGGCAGAGCGCTGTCATAGTGCTGTAGGGATAAATGGAGGAAATAAAGATGGAGTTTAAGAAGATTACCAAGCGCGAAGAGGGCAGGTTCATAACGCGTTACGATGTCGAGTACGAGACGGTCGATGGCAAGCAGAAGATATATGAGATGATAAGCCGCAGCGACGACATAACGGATTATGAGAAACTGCATGGCAAGGTGGCTGATGCGGTCGTCATCATTGCGACGGATGAGAGCGATGAGAAGATTGTGCTCAACAAGGAATTTCGTATGGCGGTCGGCGAGTGGGTGTACAATTTCCCGGCAGGGCTTATTGACCCGGGTGAGGAGCCGCAGCAGAGCGCATGCAGGGAGCTTCTCGAGGAGACGGGACTTGAGCTCTACAGGATAGACGACCTCATCGGAACGAGCTACAGCGCGGTGGGCTTCTCCAACGAAACCAACGTGTGCATAGTCGGAAAGGCGAGGGGCGAGTTCAAGGAGAGCACCTCGACCTACGAGGAGATAACACCCGGCTGGTACACAAAGGCGGAGGTGAGGGAGCTCTTAAAGAAGTATAAGTTTGCGGCGAGAACACAGGCTTTCTGCTATGTGTGGAGCAGGGAATAAGAGCTCATTTTCTAATGAGCTGTTATAAATAGGACGTTGTGTGATTTTATTATATTACCGCCGGGCACGCTTGCGCTGCGTTGTAGCTCGTAGCGGTGCATAAGCGACTAAAATACAGTCGCTAAACACCGACGGCTACAAAGCACCCGGCTTGCAATATAGTAAAATTACACAACTGTTTAATTATATATTTAAGATTCAGCTATCAAGAGGAAATATTTTGGAGAAAATTTGTTTAAATTTTCTCTTTTTTTATAAGGGAGGTGTAGTATCTGCCTTCAAAACCGTAGTATATAGGTGAGAATAAATATGAGGAGGTGACAGGATGGAGGATGAAGAAATCATAGAGCTGTTTTTGGCGCGCTCGGAACAGGGTATACGGGAGCTTGACGGTAAATATGGAAAAGCATGCAGCAGGCTGTCATATAATATCGTTAATAACACACAGGATGCGGAGGAGTGTGTAAATGATGCTTACCTCGGAGCTTGGAATGCAATCCCGCCTGCACGTCCGAATACGCTGTTATCCTACATTTTAAAGATAGTCAGGAATATCGTTGTGAGCTTCAACGGGGAAAAAGAATACCTCGCGATTGCGCAGATTGAGATTGAGAAGGTTTACCGCGGTACATGCAGCGAGGGAGATACGGTTTCGGTACTGTTTCCGTGTCCGATTTCGGCAATTATGTATGCGACGGACAGCTCCACGGTCTCTGCTATGAAGGCGGGAATGACGGGAATATTCATGCCGATGGTTTATGATGATGAGACCGCCATGTGGTTGGAAAACGGAGCGAGCTTGGATCAGAGAGACCTTGCAGAATATGGCTTTGCGGACGGTGAGAGATATGCGTTCCTTGAAAAAGGCTCAGGACTTGTGTTTAACAGAGGGGCGTATGCAAGCATAGCCGACGCTACGACACTTGATGAGGTGGAGGAGTATATTGAGAAGATGCTGGAGAGATTGGATGGCAATGAAATAAAATGATAGAGAGAATAGTTGTTTAGTTGTCAAAAATCAATTACGTCATAATAAATTCAATTTAGTCATTTTGAAGCACAATGACTAAATTAAAAAATTCCACCTCACGGATAATAAAAAATTAAACGTGAGGTGGAAGAACATTTCAAAATGAAATTATTTAATATTTACGGTATACGTTCCCGCGCCAAGTCCTGTCAGGTTCGCATCGGTGGTCATGTTGATTAATTCAACATTGCACTTCTTAGTGCCCGTAATCACGATTGTGAGCTTGTCTCCGGATTTCTTAACGCTTATGGTGGTGTCGGCATTCGCCTTCATGCCATAAACGGTTGTGGAGCAGTCGGAAGGCTCGTATACGCGGAAGGTTACATTGTCGGCGTAATCGTAGTCAGGGCGGTTCGCGTCAGGATTTACTGCGACGATGGAGTTCTCCCTTACGAAAAGAGGAATCTCGAGGTAGCCGCATTTTTCGGAGTACCAGCATCCGCCGTTGTATTTTTTGCCGGAGAAGAAGTTCGTCCATGTTCCGGCAGGGAGATAGTACTCGGCGATGCTCTCGTCGTTGAAGATAGGTGCGACGAGAAGGCTGTCACCCATCATGTACTGCTTGTCGAGGTATGCACAGTTGCGGTCGTCGGTGAACTCGAGCACCATGCTGCGCATCATAGGAATACCTGTCTGTGACGCATAAATGGCGTTGCGGTAGAGGTAAGGCATGAGCGAAGCCTTTAAAAGCGTGAAGGTGCGGACAACGTCGACGGCTTCATCGTCGTATACCCACGGAACGCGGTAGGATGAGCTTCCGTGCAGACGTGAGTGTGAGCTTAACAGACCGAAGGCTGCCCATCTCTTGTACACGTCAGGGGTGGAGGTGCTCTCAAAGCCGCCTATATCGTGGCTCCAGAATCCGAAGCCCGACATACAGAGCGAAAGACCGCCGCGGAGGCTCTCCTCCATGGACTCATAGTCTGACCAGCAGTCGCCTCCCCAGTGTACAGGGAACTTCTGACCGCCTGCAGTTGCGGAGCGGGCAAAAAGAACCGCCTCGCCCTTGCCGCGCTTTCTCTCAAGGAGCTCGTAAACACATTTGTTGTAGAGATATGTATAGTAGTTGTGCATTTTCTTAGGATCTGAGCCGTCGAAGTAGACGACATCCTCGGTCGGGATTCTCTCGCCGAAATCGGTCTTGAAGCAGTCAACACCCATATCGAGGAGAACCTCGAGCTTGCTCTGGTACCATTTGCGCGCGTCAGGGTTCGTGAAGTCGACAAGTGCCATGCCCGGCTGCCACATATCCCACTGCCATACATCGCCGTTGGTTCTCTTTACGAAGTAGCCCTTCTCGACGCCCTCGGCAAAGAGCACGGATTCCTGACCGATGTAGGAGTTGATCCATACGCAAATGTTGAGTCCCTTTGCCTTGATTCTCTTTAACATGCCCTCAGGATCAGGGAATACGCGCTCGTCCCAGATGAAATCAGACCAGTGGAACTCCTTCATCCAGAAGCAGTCGAAGTGGAATACACGGAGAGGAATGCCGCGGTCAAGCATGCCGTCGATGAAGCTCATGACGGTTTTTTCGTCGTAGTTCGTCGTAAACGAGGTGGAGAGCCACAGTCCGAACGTCCAAGGAGCAGGGAGCGATGGCTTGCCGGTGAGGTCGGTGTACTTTACGAGCACGTCCTTCATGGAAGGTCCGTCGATGAAGAAATAGTCGAGATAGCTTCCTTCGACGGAGAACTCAGCCTTGGTTACCATCTCGGTGCCGACCTCGAAGGATACCTTCTCAGGGTGATTTACGAATACGCCGTAGCCCTTGTTGGAAACGTAAAAAGGAATGTTTTTGTAGGACTGCTCGGTGCTTGTTCCGCCGTCCTGATTGTAGATGTCGATTGACTGACCGTTTTTCACAAAAGGAGTGAAGCGCTCGCCAAAGCCATATAACAGCTCGCCGACACCAAGGGATAACTGCTGACGGATGTAGGTGTCCGTGTAGTCGCCCTTGTCATAGGCGTAACCCTTCCAGGCGGTTTTCATGAGTGCGAGGTCTTTTCTTCCGCTCTTAGAGAGAACTCTGCCATTGTGCTTGTAGGTCATGCTCCAAGGGAGCTTGGTAATCTCGAGGGATAAATCTCCGCTTGTTATTGTGATGAGCTCGTCGGTCTCGGTGACGCTCATATTGTCCTCACTCGTATTAAGCTCGAATGCAGGACTCTTTACAGCCATGCCGAGATGATGGCTTGTCTGAACCCTTATCACGCCCTTGGCAGGGGAGGTGATCACAACCGTGAGGTTGATGCTTCCGAGAGTGTCACCTCTGGTGATTATTCTGATTGTAGGTGCACATAAGGTCACCTTATTTTTTTCGATTTTTGTAAAATATACCTCCTGTGGGGAGAAGCAGGAGCAGCCCTCCTTCTCGAGCCAGCAGCCGTTAGAGAATTTCATTGGATACCTCCTATTTGCAATAAGATTTATTATGGATAATTATATAGGAAGTGATGCCGAATAACTACTGTACTTTTTACATTATTTTGCCTTAATTTTTGGAGGTTGTGTGCGACGTGCGGAGTGTGGTATATTAGTGACATAACCCACAGACAGGGAGTGTTTGACAGCATGAGCAATTTCAGCAGAATGAAGATTGGAAAGCAGTTTAATATAGTTTATCTGTGCGCGGTGGTTGTGCCAGTGCTTGCGCTCGGTATTTTTCTTGTGATAAACACATACAGCATGCTCCTGACGCATCACAGGGATCTGATTCACGGGAGCAACAATTCCTCGAAGAAGATCATGAAGGAGATAAGCGACCAGATATACAATATCTCGGACAGCATCGCCTATGACAGCAGGACGATTGAGATGTTAGGCGGTGAGTACGGGAGTGAGAGGGAGTTCCGCGATGCGGCAAGAGGCTACACGCTCATAGACAACTTTGTGGAAAATTACAGCCAAATAGGAAGCATAACGATATACACGACAACTCCTTATGCTTCGAGCTTTAAGTATTTCAGACCTGTGACGGACGAGATAAAGGAGAAGGACTGGTATAAGACCGCGATAGGGCAGTACAGCCC
>UQZF01000154.1 GCA_900545455.1 uncultured Eubacteriales bacterium | reverse complement strand
ACCGAAAAAGAAAACTTTTCCTCGTCGTTTTCCCATTCCGTGTTATCCGCAATTTCGTCAACAACATTCTTATTGAGCGAGAAAACAAGCTTTCCGTTTTCAAAAAATAAATACTTATTTGTGTATGCGTAGGCAGCACCGCCACCAAAAATGAAAACAATCAATACAACTGCTGCCGCCAATACAGGTTTGAGACGGTGAAGCATATAACTATGCCTATTGCCGTCAGCCGACTGCTCATTTTTATCCCATTGCATGCTCTTAATCGTCTCCTCAATGTACTCCGCGGGAATATATCTTAGAAACTCTTCTTTTTTAATTTGGACTCTGTCAGTTTTCAAATTCGTACCCCTTTCCGTTTAAATGCTTTTTCAGCTTAGCCCTTCCCCTTCGCAGCACGCTCTTAATCGTGGATGACTTCATTCCCGTATTCATCGATATTTCGTCTATTGTGTTTTCAAAATAGTAAAACATGATAAATACGTCCCTTTCCTTTTTATCAAGCTGTCCTAACGCCTCCTTTACAAGTTCTGCCGTTTCCACCCGTAAAATGTACCCCTCCAAATTCTCATCCGTGTGTATTTCCTCATGTTCATCAATATTCTCATCCGTAATTTTTATTTTCCTACAAAAATCAATCGTGGCATTGCGCGCTATGTATGACAAATATGTTTTAACGGATGCCTTATCCTCATCGTATATCTGAGAGGTTCTGCATAGCTTTAAATAGATGTCACTCAGAATGTCATCGACGTCGGCATCAGAAATATTCTTACCTACAGTTTTTATAACCGCTGTCAGGTAATCTTTATATTTATAAAAGGCTTCCTCAATCAGTCTGTCCTGCATAACCATCTCCAATCATTTACGCATCTGTATTTCCGTTTTCAAAATTATATACGGGGAGTTCTTAGTTTAAGTTGCATGGTGGCAACATTTATTTATTTTATAAAAAAAGAAAATTACATGCAACTTTTTCTCTTTATTTTGCGTACATATAAATGTAAATTATAAACTATAATAAAGGAGAACTAACTTATGAAGAAAAAAACTATTTTATTTACGATGTGCTTGTTACTTATTTCTCTTTTAGGCAATTTGGCGATTGTCTATGCCAGTGATTATGAAAATTCAGAGTCTCCCGATGAAAGCTCGAGATATACCTATACGGTTTCAAAACTGAATACTAATGAATCAATAACTCCGTACACAAATATATCGGAAGGCTTTGTAGTTCAACTGTATTACGATGGCAAAATTATCGGTAATGTAGTCTGCACATGTTATTATTCCTATGAGGAAGGCAGATATATAGAAATAACAGACTATGATATTGAAAAAAATTTATATGACAATTCAAAAGTAGTAGAAGTTAACAATATAAATATCCGTAACAGTAATGATACGTGCGAATTAAGTTTTACCGTATCTGTTCGCTCATCGTTCAGTATAATCTGGAGCTCAAGTAATCATGGTATAATTAATACATATTATGACGAAGTAAGTTTTTATTAAAGAACAGATAAAATGAAAATCCCCCTGAGATTCAGGGGGATTCAAACTGTAGACAAAGTGGCACTAGGTTGCAAATCCCAGTGCCATTTTCTCTGATTTATGTAAAAATCTATTTTTTTAATCCATTGGAATGATTTATGAGTCGGATCAGGTGTATTTACACCGTCAAATTTACCATATCTTTGCAGCATTCCTGCCAGTTTCTTTAAATTCATGCATGCATAAGTAAGCCCGACTTTCATCTCCATCCGGGCTTTTCCAAGCATCTGTGTATATCTGAAACCATGATTCTCTTTTGCCGTTCCAAACAGGCGTTCAATGGTTTCTTTCCTGTGTGAATAAAGCTCCTTCACTCCGATCGAAAGACGGATGTCTTCACATTTTTCAATGTAATTCTCCCAGATATGTCTGGTAACAAGCTTCTCATGGCTCCTGCTCCCGGTGCATTGACTCAGATACGGACAGGCGGCACATGTTTCTGAACAGCTTTTATATTCCCTGTAGCCCTCCCTGTTGGTAGTTGAATATTTCAGTACCTGATTATTCGGGCATACATACCAGTCATAGTATTCATCATAGGCGTATTCGTACTTACGGAAAAATCCTTCCTTTGTCATAGGTCTCTTATACGGCAGCAAAGGACGGATTCCGTCATCTATTAAAAGCTTGGCTATTGCGGGAGTTTTATACCCTGCATCAGCCACAAGTGTTTTGATACCGATATTTTTTATCTTGTCATAAAGTGATTTAAAGGTTCTGCTGTCGTGCATGTTTCCGGGATTAACCGAGTATCCGAGAATCCATTCGAACCTGTCACATGCGGTTTCAACCGAGTATGCGAATACATGTTTATGTTCGCCTTTTCTGAACCATCCGCTTTCGGGATCGGTTGTGCTGCATTTGACGGTTTTACCATCTTCCGGAACATCTGTCGTAAAGTCTTTCATGCCGCCGCCCGAAGACGGCTTATTATTATCTTTATCCGAATCCTTCAAAGGCTTCTTTCCGTGAGCTTACCTGTCGGAATTTATTTCTTTTTTCAGTAGTTCCTCATAAAACAAAATTTCTTCGCGGGCAATCCTTGCTCTCATTTTTTTACTGTTGGCACATGCTTTCACATGAGTTGCATCAACAAACACTTCTGTCGGATCAACGAATTTATACTTATAACATTCGGACAGGATATGGGAAAAGATCTGTTCAAACAGGTCTGTATCCTTAAATCTTCGGGTGTAGTTTTTGCCGAATGTAGAGAAGTGTGGAACGGAATCATTCATTTCCAGTCCCAAAAACCAGCGGTATGCGACATTGACTTCTATTTCCTTCATTGTCTGCCGCATGCTTTTAATCCCATAAAGATACTGAATAAACGGAATCTTATAAGCATTACCGGATCCATGCTCGGACGTCCGAAGTCGGGGGAGTACTTGTCTTCCACAAGATCATATATGGTTCCAGTCAATTGCCTTATCAATCAGCCTTAAAAGATGGTCTTTAGGCACCAAATCATCCATACAAAACATCTGAATCTGTTCTCTTTTTTTATCTGCATTGACTGTCATCATAAAGCACTCACCGCCTGATTTTTGATATAGTAATTATATTAAAAAAGAGCTGTAATGTCAGCTTTTATACGCATTTTCAGTACTTTAATTGTTTCAGAAATGAAAAAATCCGAGGCATGAACCTCGGATTTTGTCTACAGTCTGAATCCCCCTGAGATTCAGGGGATTTTGTTTTTAATGAAATTATGTTATTTATACCTACGCTGCAGGCTGCTTCTTGATAAGCGGAAGAAGCTTTGATTTGATAAGCCATGAAAAGGACATAACAAGTGATGCAATAAGCATAAGCCAGAAACCGACACTAGGATATACCTTAATGGCATCTGAAAAGTAGCTGTAAGAGTCGATAACGCCTGAAGCTTCACTCTTGATATTGAGGATTGTGATGATTACGAATGCAAGCGTCACATAAGCGGTAATCTGTGTAGGAAGCTTCTTGCCAAACAGGTTGGCGGCTATGTACAAAAGTATAACTATCAGGATGAACACGGCGTTGCTTGGTGTACCGGTAAAGAAATTGGCTGACTCCTTAGCCTTCTGTCCAAGGAAATTAACGGAAACGGTTACATAAGGTAAAAACAGCGCAATGAATGCAACGACAGCGGCGATGAGACCGATGAAGTCAATCTTCTCCTTGACAATTGAAAAATCCTTGTTTCCAATCTTAAAGGATACAAGAGGCTTGCTGAGTGCAGGTGCCTGTGCTGCAGGTGCAGCGGTTGTTGCAGCCTGTGGATCAGCAGCTACCTTAGTGCCGCATTCGCCACAGAATAAAGCGTCATCTTCAAGCTTGGCGCCACAATTAGGACAAAACATGATAAATCCTCCTCATAATTTATAAAATTTTTATTAATTATAAATACATTATCACACATGAATTTTAATCGCAATATAAAAATTGAAATATCACCATAAATTACAAAAAATATAATGGCGATATGGAAAAAGAGGGACAGGTATGTTATACTGACAGTTACATGACATAAAATTTTAGAAGGATAAGGAAGAGATTATGGAAGTAAAGTCAAAAGCAGGACAGGTTGTTCTTGAGTATCTTATGCTCACGCTCGCAACTCTGGTTCTTGTGGTCGGTGTGTATGTGTTTAAGTTCCCGAACAATTTCTCGTTCGGAGGTGTTACGGGTATATCTGTTATTTTAGGTGCGATTCTGCCGTTTTCACCTGCATGGTTTACATTTGTTATCAATATGGCGCTCCTTGTAGTGGGATTTATTTTCCTCGGAAAGAGCTTCGGAATCAAGACGGTGTATGTAAGTGTGCTGACCTCGGTTGGGTTAAGTGCTTGTGAGAAGCTGTTTCCGATGGACGGACCTCTCACGAACCAGCCCGTTCTTGAGCTTATATTTGCGATTGTTCTTCCGGCTGTGAGTGCTGCGATAATGTTCAATATGAACGCGTCGGGCGGAGGAACGGATATCATTGCGATGATTTTAAAGAAGTATACAAGCTTTAACATCGGAGTTGCGCTTTTTATCGTTGACCTTGCAATCACGATAGCGGCATGTATGGTATTTGATATTGAGACGGGACTTTTCTCGTTCGTCGGACTTATGGCTAAGACCCTTGTAATCGACGGCACGATTGAGAACGTCAACCTTTGCAAGTATTTTACGATTATCACGGATTCGCCGGACGACATTGTCTTGTTCATTCACAACGAACTCGGAAAGGGTGCGACCACCTTCAAGGCGGAGGGCTCCTTTACACACAAGCAGAAGTATGTCATTCTCACGGTGTTAAAGAGAGGACAGGCTGTAGAGCTTAGAAATTATATCAAGTTAAATCATGGCAAGGATACGTTCATCATGATAACGAACAGCAGTGAGATTATCGGAAAGGGTTTCAGAGGACTTAACTAGTGTAGCTGCTTTTTCACCGTATAGTGTTAAATTGTTGACTAAACGGCGTTTAAGGGATATATTAATGTTATATTTACCGTGTCACAGCGGGTGGAGGTGTTTTATGGGAAAGATTATTTTGACAGGTGACAGACCTACCGGAAGACTTCATATAGGACATTATGTAGGTTCATTGAAGAGAAGAGTTGAACTTCAGAATTCCGGTGAGTACGACAAGATTTTCATTATGATTGCCGATGCACAGGCACTCACCGACAATGCGGACAATCCTGAGAAGGTAAGACAGAACATAATTGAGGTTGCTCTCGATTATCTCTCGGTCGGACTTGACCCGTCCAAGTCGACATTATTCATACAGTCACAGATTCCGGAGCTCACAGAGCTTACATTCTACTACAGCAATCTTGTTACGGTGTCGAGATTACAGCGTAATCCTACCGTTAAGGCTGAGATTCAGATGAGAGGCTTTGAGACAAGCATTCCTGTGGGATTTTTCACATATCCTATAAGTCAGGCTGCGGACATTACCGCTTTCAAGGCGACGACCGTTCCTGTAGGAGAGGATCAGCTACCTATGCTTGAGCAGACTAAGGAGATTGTGAGAAGCTTTAACAGAATATACGGTGATACTCTTGTTGAACCGGAGATTTTACTTCCTGATAACAAGGCATGCTTAAGACTTCCGGGCATCGACGGCAAGGCTAAGATGAGCAAGTCACTCGGCAACTGTATCTATCTTGCCGAGTCAGAGGCGGATGTTAAAGACAAAATTATGAAAAATATGTATACTGACCCGACACATATCAAGGTTGAGGATCCGGGACATATTGAAGGAAATATGGTATTTACATATCTCGATGCTTTCTGCAAGCCGGAGCATTTTGCAGAATATCTTCCTGATTATGCCAACCTTGATGAACTCAAGGCTCATTACAGAAGAGGTGGCCTTGGCGATGTAAAGGTCAAAAAGTTCCTCATCAATGTGATGAACGAGGAGCTTAATCCTATCCGTGCCAGAAGAAAAGAGTACGAGAAGGATATAGCGTATGTATATGAGGTGTTAAAGAAGGGCAGTGAGGCTGCAAGAGAGGTTGCAGCAAAGACGCTTGACGATGTGAAAAATTCGATGAAGATTAATTATTTTGCAGATCAGGCACTTATTGACGAGCATATCAAAAAGTATCAGGGTTAAGGTGCAGCTATATAAGCGGGAGGACATTGCAATGGAGATTATTTCAGTTTCGGATAAGAGATTTAAAAAGTACGGCAAGGTTATTAAGAATATTGATTTCACAACACTTGTCGAGGCTATGAAAAAGACGGAGATTCCTGAGGGTGTTGTCTATGAGCCGTCGGTGGAGAGCCTTGAGAGCCTTGAGGTGGCCAATGAGATAAAAAATAAGTTCTTCGGTGAGCTTCCTATTCAGATTGGTTACTGCAACGGACACAATCAGCTCCTTAATGCGGCTGAGTATCACAGAAGTTCCGAGATAAATGCAGCGGCGACGGATGCGATTCTCATACTTGGAAACCTCTGGGACGTTGAGGATGATTTTACATACGACACTTCTAAGATGGAGGCATTCTTAGTTCCTGCCGGAACGGCTGTTGAGCTCTATGCAACGACGCTTCACTACGCACCTTGCGGACCTGACAACAAGGGATTTCAGGTGGCTGTCGTGCTTCCTAAGGGAACGAACTATGAGCTTGCGACAGAGCATGCAAAGTGCCCTGTCTGCGGAGGAGAGGATGCACTCATAACTGCGGCAAATAAGTGGCTTATCGGTCATGAGGAGGGCGGACTTCCGAAGGGAAGCTTCATCGGACTCAAGGGAAAGAATTTAAGCGTTGCGGAATAAGAGGTGGCAGTGAATGCGTACCATGCAGTTTAAGATG
>UQZF01000153.1 GCA_900545455.1 uncultured Eubacteriales bacterium | reverse complement strand
ATCTGTAGCGGTGCGAATTGTACTCCTCATCACTGCACCCATAGCAGTCTCTGCATTCCCTCTCATTGTTCATACTCAATCACCTTGAGCGTCAGTCCCTTCGCCGGAGCTGTCGGTCCCGCGTTCTTTCTCTCCCCTTTTTTTATAATGACCGCAACCTCCTCAGGTTCAATCTGTCCCTTTCCTACCTGAATGAGAGTTCCGGCTATAATTCTAACCATATTATAAAGAAAGCCATTCCCCTGTATGGTCATTGTAATCACGTCATCCGCCCTTTCGAGTTCCAGC
Organism: uncultured Eubacteriales bacterium; assembly: GCA_900545455.1. Classification (GTDB taxonomy): domain Bacteria; phylum Bacillota; class Clostridia; order Lachnospirales; family Lachnospiraceae; genus CAG-882. Next base: position 6,608 of record UQZF01000153.1, on the reverse strand, counting down.
GAATACACGGTTCGTATGGTGTCCTTAACCTGGCTTCCCGCAGCCATAAAGCATGCAAAATCGTGTGTACCCACTATGCATTCTGCTGCTTTTTTCATGGATTCAATATCCAGATTTCCGCGATAAAAATATGTATTCCGTCTTCTGTTCGGATCCGGCAGAGGTGTATTCAGTATTCTGTACTGGTAGGTCTTGCGGCAGTCGCAATGCCTCGGATGGAAATCATCATCCACGCCTTTCGATTCCGTCACGACCACATCCTCCGGAAGCATATTATTCAGGGCGTACTTTATCTTATCAGCCGGAATTGTCGTATCACAGTCAAACACCACCACATTGCCCTGCGCATGAACACCTGCATCGGTTCTGCTTGCCCCGATCATCGGCACGTCCGTCCCCATAAGCTTGTCAAGGGCGCTCTTAAGAGTGCCCTCAACCGTTCTCTGCCCCGGCTGTACCTGCCAGCCACAGTATTCCGTTCCGTCATATGCCACTCGAAGCATATAGCGCATAAATTTCTCCTCCCTCAATTCATGCATTTTACAATTGCATAACAGCCTACAGTCCATCATCCTAAATGACATAAAATATGTTGTTCATACAACAATCCTGTTCCTCTTATGCTTATATTTTACCATACTTATAGTCTAAATAAAACAGATTTTAATGGCAATCATAACCGCAAGATATGCAAAAATAACGATATACGCAATTCCGTCCGCTTTCTTATACTTGAGCGGCTTCATCTTGGTACGGCCCTCACCGCCCCTGTAGCACTTCGCCTCCATCGCCGTCGCAAGGTCGTATGCACGCCTTATCGCTGATATAAAGAGCGGTACAAGCAGCGGCACCATCGCTTTCGCTTTCTTGACGAGTCCGCCTGTTTCAAAGTCCGCACCTCGTGCCTGCTGTGCTTTCATAATCTTGTCCGTTTCATCAATGAGTATCGGAATGAATCGGAGCGCAATCGACATCATCATAGAAATCTCATGTACCGGAATGCGAATCACCTTCAGAAATCCAAGGCTTTTCTCCAGTCCGTCCGTGAGATCATTCGGTGTGGTTGTAAGTGTCATGAGCGATGAACCCATGATAAGAAATACAAGCCTTACAGCCATTGAAACCGCTATGTATATACCCTCTTTAGTTATCTTAATCTTCCATATCTGAAAAATTACTTCGCCATCGGTGAGAAAAATATTGAATATCACACTGAACAGCAACAGCATGAATACAGCTTTTAAGCCCCTCAAAATAAATTTTACCGGAACTTTTGATATTCTTATACACACAAACAGGAAGATGCCTGCCGTAGCATATATAATCGCATGCTGTCCCAAAAACAAAGAAATAATATATATAAGCGTCCAAAAAAGCTTTACTCTTGGGTCAAGCTTATGAATTGCCGAGTTGGACGGGTAATACTGTCCTATTGTTATGTCCCTTAACATTGTAAACCTCCGGAGTTAATCATCTTCTGAGTGCTTTTTTTACTGTCTCCACGGCATCCTGCATAGTTATGGCATCCGTGTCCACATCGAATCCGTTCTTCTTCAAATCATTGAGAATATACGTGAGCTGAGGTGCCGCAAGCCCTATCTCTTCAAGCTCCTTATAGTGTCTGAACACCTTCTCAGGCGTATCATCAAACATTATTCTTCCATGATTGAGCACAATAAGTCTTCCCACATACTTTGCCACATCCTCCATGCTGTGCGACACAAGTATGACCGTCATTCCTGTCTCCTCATGAAGTTTTTTAATCTGGTCTAATATCTCGTCGCGCCCCTTCGGATCAAGTCCGGCGGTAGGCTCATCAAGAATCAATACCTCCGGTTTCATCGCGAGCACTCCGGCAATTGCTGCCCTTCTCTTCTGTCCTCCCGACAGCTCAAACGGTGAGTTGTAGAACAGCTCCTTAGGAAATCCGACCATCTCAAGTGCCTCAAAAGCCCTGAGCTCCGCTTCCTTTTTGCTGAGTCCCAGATTCTTAGGTCCAAAGCACACATCCGTGAACACATCGTTCTCGAACAACTGGTGCTCAGGGTACTGGAACACGAGCCCGACCTTGCTTCTGAGGTTCTTCATTACAAAATCCTTGTCGTATATGTCCTGACCGTCGTAATATATCTTTCCGCTTGTCGCCCTCAAAAGCCCGTTGAGATGCTGTGTGAGCGTCGATTTGCCCGAACCTGTATGTCCGATAAGTCCTATAAATTCACCTTTGTTTATCGTGAGACTGACATCGTCAAGCGCCTTCATCTCAAAACCGCTTCCGATACTGTATACATAATTAACCTTGTCCAATATTATTAACATGAATTACCTCTTTTCGAAGTTACTTGATTCTTACATACCCTGCCCCGAAGCCGCATTTTTTATCCTAAGAAGCTCCTCGGTGAGTTCCGGTATCGTCAAAATTCCTCTTCTTACCGGTATCCCGGACTTCTCAAGCTCAAATGCAAGTTCAGTAGTATGTGGCACATCAAGCCTCAGTGCTTTAAGATGTTCGACCTTTGAAAATACCTCCCTCGGTGTTCCCTCAAGAACCACCTTGCCTTCATCCATCACAAACACCTTATCCGCACCTATTACCTCATCCATATAATGTGTTATAAGTATAACCGTGACATGCTCCTCTTTGTTGAGCTTTGTTATTGTCGCTATAACTTCCTTTCGCCCGTTAGGATCAAGCATTGCCGTCGGTTCATCAAGCACAATGCATTTAGGCTTCATAGCAAGAATTCCCGCTATCGCTACTCTCTGCTTCTGTCCACCCGAAAGCTTGTTAGGCGAATGATGTCTGTATTCAGTCATTCCTACCGCTGCAAGGGATGCATCAACACGCTCCCATATTTCTTTTGTCGGAACACCGAGGTTCTCCGGTCCGAATCCCACATCCTCCTCAACAATCGTTCCTATAATCTGGTTGTCCGGGTTCTGAAAAACCATTCCAGCCGTCTGTCTTATGTCCCACAGTTTATCCGCATCCTTTGTATCCATGCCGTCAACCCATATACTGCCCTCAGTCGGTGACAGCAGCGCATTTATATGCTTGGCAAATGTGGATTTTCCGGAACCGTTATGTCCCAGTATCGCAATAAACTGTCCCTGTTCTATATCAAGAGAAACGTGGTCAACCGCCGTTTTCACGTTCTCAACATTATCTTCGTCATCTCTTATTATATATTCAAATGTAAGGTCCTTTGCCTGTACAATACCCATGGTAGTCCTCTTTCTGTTGCAATTCAGAAAAAGCGAATGCTGCGTAGCAACATTCGCTTCCTTTTAATCAAATAACAATTATACTAACTCGATTACTACTTCCATAGCAGCATCGCCCTTACGTGGTCCAATCTTTACGATTCTTGTGTAACCACCGTTACGGTTCTCATACTTAGGAGCGATCTCGTCAAATAACTTAGCAACTAAATCAACTTCCTTTGTATTCTTCTTCTTTCCGGCTGCCTGTGTAGGAACCTCTGTTACAGAGTAAAGAACCTTGTTCATCTGCTTTCTGGCATGAAGTCTTGAAGGCATATCCTTCTTAATCTTCTTCTCTACTGTATCATATACAGTCTTCTTCTTGCCATCTACAACTTCCTTAACTCTCTTGCCTTCGCTGTCCTTACGAGCAACCTTAGCCTGAACTGTTACTTCCTCGAAGTTATCCTTCTCCTTTACAGCCATAGCGATAAGTCCCTCTGCAACCTTGCGGATTTCCTTAGCCTTAGCCTCTGTTGTAACAATCTTACCGTTGTATAAAAGAGCTGTAACCTGATTTCTGATTAAAGCCTTTCTCTGACTTGATGTTCTTCCAAGCTTTCTATACTTTGCCATTTTTGTTTTCCTCTCTTTCATGGTGCATCCGGCCACGCACTTTGGACTTACTTACCGAATGTAAATTGTTTCCACATAGAGAAAATTATTAGCGCACACTTTGGATTTACCGCTAATAATTATCTATCGTATGCTTTATTCCTCAGATGGGTTGAGCTGAAGTCCAAGTTCCTTTAACTTAGCTAATACTTCCTCTAATGACTTACGTCCGAGGTTTCTAACCTTCATCATATCCTCTGAAGTTCTGTTACACAATTCTTCAACTGTGTTGATTCCGGCTCTCTTTAAGCAGTTATATGAACGAACTGATAACTCAAGCTCGTCGATGCTCATCTCAAGAACCTTCTCCTTCTCATCGTCTTCCTTCTCTACCATGACATCAATCTTCTTGGCATTCTCGGATAAATCGATGAATAAGCTAAGATGCTCGCTGAGTACCTTTGCTGCAAGGCTTACAGCCTCATCCGGTGCAAGTGTACCATTAGTGAATACATCTAAAGTAAGCTTATCATAGTCAGTAATCTGACCTACACGAGTATTCTCAACCGCTAAATTAACTCTCTCAACAGGTGTGTAGATGGAGTCAATGGCAAGTGTGCCGATTGGCTGATCCTCGCTCTTATTTTTCTCTGAGCTGACATAGCCTCTGCCCTTAGTAATTGTAAGCTCCATAAAAAGCTTGCAATCAGGACCGCCGTTAAGTGTAGCAATCTTAAGGTCAGGATTAAGTATTTCAATGTCTGAGTCAACCTGAATATCAGATGCTCTTACAACACCTTCTCTTCCATCGCATTCGATGTAAGCGATCTTAGGCTCATTCGTCTCACTGTTGTTCTTGATAGCGAGCTTCTTGATGTTCATGATTATCTCAGTAACGTCTTCCTTAACACCCGGAATCGGACTGAATTCATGTAACACGCCTTCAATCTTAACCTGGCTTACTGCAGCACCCGGTAATGAAGAAAGCATAATTCTTCTAAGAGAATTACCCAGTGTTGTACCGTAGCCTCTTTCAAGTGGTTCAACGACAAATCTTCCATACTTCTTGTCTTCAGACATCTCTGCAATTTCAATTTTTGGTATTTTAAAATCGAACACTGAAAAGCCCCTCCTTTTTGGGTTATATTATGTGTGAGGGCGTTATACGGCCTAATTATTACTTAGAGTATAACTCGACTATAAGCATCTCATCAACAGGTACGTCAATAGCTGTTCTTGCAGGAAGGTTCTTGACTGCACCCTTTAAATTCTCTGAATCAGCCTCAAGCCACTCAGGTACTACTCTACCTGCTGTTGCATCAAGGATGTCCTTGTATCTCTGAGAAGACTTGCTCTTTTCCTTAATCTCGATTGTATCGCCGGCCTTAACTAAGTAAGATGGAATGTTAACAGCCTTGCCGTTAACAAGCACATGCTTATGGTCAACAATCTGTCTGGCTTCTTTTCTTGTTCTTGCAAAACCTAATCTAAAAATAACATTGTCAAGTCTTGACTCAAGAATAACCATGAGGTTCTCACCTGTCTGGCCATTCATCTTCTCAGCCTTCTCGAAATAGTTACGGAAAGGCTTCTCTAATACGCCATAGATGAACTTAGCCTTCTGCTTCTCTCTGAGCTGGAGACCATACTCGCTCACCTTCTTGTTGGCTCTCTTTAACTGTCTGTTTGATTTCTTATCTATTCCTAAATAAATTGGATCTAATCCAAGTGATCTGCATCTTTTAAGAACAGGAACTCTATTAATAGCCATCTTTATTACCTCCTATTAGACTCTTCTACGCTTTGGTGGACGGCATCCATTGTGTGGTACCGGAGTAACGTCCTTAATGCTGGTAACCTCAAGACCACATGCCTGAAGAGCACGAATAGCTGCCTCACGACCTGCGCCCGGTCCCTTAACCATAACGTCTACAGTCTTCAATCCGTGTACTAAAGCTGCCTTAGTAGCAGTTTCTGCTGCCATCTGAGCTGCATAAGGAGTAGATTTCTTTGAACCTCTAAATCCTAGACCACCGGCACTAGCCCATGATAAAGCGTTACCTTCTGTATCTGTAAGTGTAACGATTGTGTTGTTGAATGAAGCCTGGATATGTGCCTGTCCGCGTTCAACGTTCTTCTTAACGCGCTTTTTTGTCACTTTCTTTGTAACTTTAGCCATTTTCTAAACTAACCTCCCTTATGGGTTCCCTTACGGGTTATTTCTTCTTGTTTGCGATTGTCTTCTTAGGACCCTTACGAGTTCTAGCGTTTGTCTTAGTCTTCTGTCCTCTTACCGGAAGACCCTTTCTGTGACGGATACCTCTGTAGCATCCAATCTCCTGTAATCTCTTAATGTTGAGAGCTACCTCTCTTCTCAAGTCACCTTCAACAGGTACTTCTAATGTCTCGATTGCCTTCTGAATTCTAGCAACCTCATCGTCTGTTAAATCCTTAACTCTAGTGTCAGGGCTAACTCCTGCCTCGTTAAGGAGACGGTTGGAAACAACGCGGCCGATACCGTAGATATAGGTAAGACCGATCTCAACTCGTTTTTCTCTTGGTAAATCAACACCTGAAATACGAGCCATGTTTTTCTTTCCTCCAAAATAAATAATTACTTGTCTATTAAGGGCAATCCATATATCCGCAGTACGGTGAAATGATATATATGTCTCTTCCTCAAATTATCTTTCTATCTATAAATAATCAGTATGAGCGTACCTGTACTCACACTGCAGCCGCCTAAATTATGCGAGTGTATCTCTACACATCACAAAATACACCTCTAA
>UQZF01000152.1 GCA_900545455.1 uncultured Eubacteriales bacterium | reverse complement strand
AAGAAAACATCATCGCCGCCTGAATACACGATAACAATATTTCGCTCTCCACCAGCACCTAAAACATTCTTTCTTCCTTGTGACAGAATTTTATTTATGTAAAATTTAAAAAATAAAGATAACTGTCTTGAAAGGGTAGCTGTACGCGAAAGTGTAGTGTACTTACAATCTCCTCCATCGCGGTTAAATCCATTGACAAATGTGTTTCCAAGATTGTCCACATCAGCCCTCAATATTCCTATACGCTTTACTCCCTCCGATGCATCGGACAATTTTTCAAATGTATCCCTGTCCTTTGTTTTATAATCTCCTACCCATATTTTTGTTGTGACATGCTTTCCGGTGTATATATTATTCTTTGTGTAGCACCGGATATAATTGTCACTCTTCATTCTCACAAGCAGACTGTCCTTATCATCGGCTACGAGATATCGTCCTCCCGGAAGTGGCAGAGCATCCTTTTCACTACAGCATAATACTGTAAAATAGTCATACTTTAAGATATTTGCCGCCATCTTTTCAAGTGCATTGCATACAGAACATTTATCATCCTTTAAAATTGCTATCCGCCTGCACACCTTACATTCACGCTCACCTTCATGTTTCTGACTGTTCAGAGCCATAATCTGTGCAGCACTATATCTGTGTGCCTTTTTAGTTGAAATCATCCTGGATATTTTTTTATACAAATCAGAATAACTTCCATCAGGCACATTTCTAAACGCATTGGCATTTGCCACAGCATACCCTGTACCTATATATAATGCTGTACCAAATTGAGCCATGAGCCACTCATTGACTTCACTCTCATATGCATTCAGGATATTTATAACGTTCTTTGTATTAGGCAGAAGAATATAGCAATGTCCTCCTCCAGAATATATGAGGTTGGCTCTTGAAAGTGATAGCTTTTCAAGAAGCTCATCGATTATATGTTCCATCATAATTTCGAGATAAAAGCTTCTCGCTCTCAGCCCCTTCAGTGCACCTTTTTCTCCTACTGTATAAATAAAACTCTGAATACCTGAAATATCAATTGAGTACAGCAGAAACATATCCGTATCATAATTTTTTTCTGCATTCGTCAATAAAAATGTTCTATAATTCTCTTCACCTTCTGCTTCAAGATAATGCTCCACACAGGACGCAACAGCAGCGGTCATTTTCACATGGTCATACAACGAGATATCAGCCAGCTCTCTTTTAGATGTAGATGAAGGAATATATGTAAGATTAGCTTCCAAAACCGACAAAAGTGAATTGATATACTCCTCATTTATCTCAATTCCCTTCAGGTTATCAGTTATTTTATAAAGCACTTTGCTATAAAATGCTTCATCCATTTCAAACTCATCCTCAGTCGGATAATTGATATCCGAATCAGGATCAAGTACACGCATCGCATAATGCTGTCTACCACTATTTCCATTTAGAATATTAAAAACGCTGTCCAACGGTACTTTTTTATCAAAACCATCTTCACCTTCAGAAGCCTGTCTTCTATCCGAAAATGCGGCGATATTATCAGCAAAATATGTAACATATGCAATTGAATTATCCGAAATTGACGCATTTCTAAGATATTTTCCGTGATGATACCTCACACAGTCAAGAACTTCATCGGGTATTTTCCTATCTCCATTATTGTATTGAAGTCCCTTTAAATATTCATAACCGCCTATGCTGTGGTCTCGCCCATCTCCGCTTCTAAATGTTACTTTTCCTATATCATGAAGCAAACTTCCAACGATAAGCTCTATCTGCCTGTCTGTTATCATCGCTTTCTCCTTTCGTCTTCTAGTATTTTTACACATCCCATTCCAAGGGAAGTCTTAATCCCTACTCCTGAATATGTTCCAAATCTAAACAGCATATTGGCAAACTCTGCCATAGTAAATGTGCCGTTCATCTTAATTGTAATCTTGCCGATAAATGACGGAATTTTCACAGCTTCCAGAGCAAAACTTACACTTTTCAAATCGTAGCCTACAATCTGGGCATTATCACACAACTGCTCCAACGTGTCTTCATCTATCATCCCTTCATCTCTCACTGCAGCATCATACTTATTCATAAGGCTCTGGAATACACACCGTATATCCGGATAGAAAACATACCGACCATCCTTTTTAAACGCAGTCGGCGATAAAAACTGAAGGTGAATATATCTGCTGTTTTCACCTGCATAGAAGCTGTCCATCAATGATTTATATGTCAGCTCAGAATAATTTTTTTCAATGATATCTATTGTCATATTTCTATTCTTAATAAAAATACTGTCAAGCTTCATAAGTGCATCCTGTATAACCTTCTGCACTGCCTCCTTGTTAAGAGCACACACCACCCAGTACCAGGCACCGTTTTTTAATTCAAGGTGCTGTGTAAATGGATGAAGCTGTGAAATATGAAGATATTCTGCATAATCGCCTGATAACAATTCCATAAGAGCACCGTGAAAAAGAGATGACATCTGATAAACTATTTCCTCTGTACTTTTTAACTTTAACTCCAGCCTTGCTAACATTCTGTTATTTCCCCTGTATATAAATTTCGTCTGTTATTTTTACTTAACTATGTTTATTATAATCATATTTTCTTACAAACACAAGTTATTAGCTCAATGTTATGCTAAACTATTAGTTTATTTACAAGCTTATTGACTTTTATCCTCATGCTAACACATGTCATTTACATACATTCACTATATGTCTGTTTTACCATACAAAAAAGCCGCCCGGACAGATTTAATACCTTATCTGTCCGAGCGGCAGTCTTATTTTGTAACTGTTCAGAGCCACATTTATTGTCGACTCCGAACAATCATATTTCTTATTCAGTGAAAAGCGGTGTTGAATAGTATCTGTCTCCGCTGTCCGGAAGAAGTGTCACGATGGTCTTACCTTCATTCTCCGGTCTCTTGGCAAGCTGAATTGCAGCGTAGAGAGCCGCACCTGATGAGATTCCCACAAGAACACCCTCCTTCTTTGCAAGAAGCTTGGATGTGGCGAAAGCATCTTCATTCTCCACTGTTAAAATCTCATCATACACCTTCGTATTAAGCACATCCGGAACGAAGCCGGCACCGATACCCTGAATCTTATGTGCGCCCGCTCTGCCCTCGGAAAGGACAGGTGATGATGCAGGTTCCATCGCAACCACCTTGACATTAGGATTCTTAGACTTTAAGTACTCACCTACACCTGTGAGAGTTCCGCCCGTACCTACACCTGCAACGAACACATCAACATTTCCGTCTGTGTCCTCCCAGATCTCAGGGCCTGTTGTCTCTCTGTGTGCCTTAGGATTGGCAGGGTTAACGAACTGTCCCGGAATAAAACTGTTCGGTGTCTCTGCTGCAAGCTCCTCAGCCTTGGCAATGGCTCCCTTCATGCCCTTAGCACCCTCTGTGAGCACAATCTCCGCACCATAAGCCTTTAAGATATTGCGGCGCTCAACGCTCATTGTCTCAGGCATTGTGAGAATAATTCTATAGCCCTTAGCGGCTGCTATGGATGCAAGACCGATTCCGGTGTTGCCCGATGTAGGCTCGATGATAACAGAGCCTTCCTTTAAAAGTCCCTTTGCCTCAGCGTCCTCTATCATGGATTTAGCTACACGATCCTTAACGCTTCCTGCCGGATTAAAGTACTCAAGCTTTACAAGCACCTTCGCCTTTAAACCAAGCTCCTTCTCAACATTGACAACCTCTACCAAAGGTGTCTTTCCGATAAGTTCAACTGCTCCCTTGTAAATATTAGACATACATAATCTCCTTCCTATCTGTGCAATTGCTGCAATTCTTCACATACATACTACAGATACTTACGTTTTTTGAAAGTATATCTCTTAATTCCTACCATGTCAATAGGAATTAAAAAATTTCTTATGCAAAATATTCACATTTATATAATAAGCCGTCACAAGCAGAATCGCCGCTGCCGTCCAAGCCAGAATCTCCGCATAGAACACGCCCTCCTGCCCGATAAGTCTCGGAAGAAGCAGCGCCGCTGCCGTTCTCATAATGAACTCGGCAATTCCCGACAGCATCGGAATGACCGTGTTTCCAAGCCCCTGAAGTGCGCTCCTGTATGTGTGCAGCGCATAAAGCACAGCAAGGAAGTAACTCATTATGCTCAGATAATGGTATGCAATCCCAAGCACCTCATCGACCTGCCCTGTCTCGCTTGAAATAAAAAGACTAAGTATCGGTTTTCCGAAAATAAGCATTATAAGTGAAACGGCAACTGATGTCAGAAGTGCCATTATCACCGCACTCCTCATTCCTTTTTTTATTCTCTTGAAATCACCTGCACCGAGATTCTGCGCCGTATATGTCGTGATGGCAAAGCCGAATGAGGTTGCTGCCGTCTCAAGCAGACCGTACATCTTGTTCGCCGCAGTGAATCCGGCAACAAAGAGGAATCCGTAGCTGTTGATTACCGATTGGAGTATCATTCCCCCGACACTTATTACCGTATTCTGAAACACAATCGGAATGCCAACAACAAGAAGCTTCTTCGACATCTGAGCATGCACGCTTATGTCCTTCTTCCCAATCTTCACAATACTTATTTTTCTTATGGCATTAAGACAGTAAACGAATGACACAGCCTGTGCAATTATCGTCGCCGATGCCGCACCGATTATTCCCCATTTGAACACAAGTACAAATAAAAGGTCGAGAACCACATTTGTAACCGCAGCCGTAATCATCGCCATGAGCGGAGTCTTGCTGTCGCCAAGTGCTCTGAGCAGTGCAGCCTCAAGGTTATACATAAGACTGACCGTCACACCTCCGAGCATAACTCTTAAGTACTGCTCTGCTCCCGCAAAAATATCCGATGGTGTATCAAGAAGTATGAGTACCGGTGTTATTGTAAGCTCTCCTGCCACCGTAAAAATCAATGCCGATATAGCGGTCAGCACAATTGAATTACCTATCGCCGCCTTCAGCCTCTTCACATCGCCTGCACCGTAATACTGTGCAAATATAATCGAGAAACCCTGAGTAAGTCCGGTGACAAGCCCGACAAACATCCAGTTGAGCCAGTCCGCAGCGCCAAGTGAAGCAAGTGCATTTATTCCTACACCCTGTCCGACAATTATGGTGTCGACCATTGTATACAACTGTTGAAAAAGACTTCCAAGCATAAGCGGAAGTGCAAAAAAGAGCAGTAATTTTACCGGCTGCCCTTTTGTCATATCCTTTGTCAGTTCTTTCTTATTCTCCATCTAATCCTCATTTCTTAAATACTTTATCCATGTGCATCTATCTCTTGACAGTATTATATTTCCTTATGATTTTATTCTGCTTATATATATAGTATATTATCATTCCCGTCGCCGTAACAATCCATGTAGCAGGATAGCAGAACACAATCTGTTCCAGCGTACCATGAGGCACTATAAACAACACCCACACTACACGGAATGCGCACACACCAAGCATTGTCATGAGCGTTGTCACGAGCACATGCCCCTGTGCCCTCAAGGAGCCCGACAGAATCTCTATGAACACAAATATAAAATATGCAGGGGAAATGACATGCATAACCCTTATGCCAAGATTTATAACCTCTGTCTCGGATGTAAATATTCTTAACATATATCCTCCGAAGGTGAGTGCAAGTGTGCTGAACAGTACAGCTGCACATATATCCATCAAAAGGCACTGCATGGTTCCTTTTTTCACTCTGTCATACTTTCCGGCACCGAAATTCTGTCCGACAAAGGTTGTTGCAGCTATACCGAATGCTGTATTTATCATCCAGTACATGCTGTCAATCTTTCCGAATGCCGACCATGCTGCAACAGTGTCGACACCGAAGCTGTTGAGTGCTGACTGCACAATTATGTTGGACAGGCTGTACATGCTCGACTGTATTCCGGTCGGAAGTCCTATCTTTAACATGGACGGAAGCACATCGCCGTGAAGCCTTATCTCCTTAAGCACAAGCTTCATTCCCTCAGTGTGATACATAAGCGCTCTCGTAACCATAATTGCACTGACGAACTGTGCAATAAATGTTGCAGCAGCCGCACCTAACACGCCCAGCTTAAATACACTGACAAGCAGTATATCAAGTACAATGTTAATCCCACAGCAGATAACAAGATAATAGAGCGGTCTCTTTGAATCACCGATGGCTCTTAAAATTGCCGAGCCCATGTTATATACAAAAATAAATACAAGTCCCGCAAAGTATATCATAACATACATTGCAGAATCGTGAAGAAGCTCGGCAGGCGTGTTCATAAGTCTCATTATCGGAACCGTCACGGCTATTCCGATTATTCCCGCCGCAATTCCTCCTATTATGGCAAACGCATACGCCGTGTGAAGTGCTCTATGTATCTTTTTTGCATCACCCGCACCGTAAAACTGCGATATGATTACCGTCGCTCCCGCCGAAAGTCCTGTAAAAAATCCGACAACGAAATTGATAATCTGGCTCGACGAGCCTCCGACGCTCGAAAGTGCTTCCTTTCCCGCGAACTGCCCGACAACTACGGCATCAACCGTATTGTATAGCTGCTGAAAAAATGTTCCCACAAGAATCGGAAAGAAGAATATCAATATCTGCTTCCAGATTGTTCCCTCGATAATTCCGTTCTTTTTTGTATTTTCACTCATTACCTTGACCTCTTAATCTAAGTATCCAAACACACCGCTTCTGCCGCGTTCCTAGTCCACCGCCTCAACAACCACCAGCACTCCGTCCGTGAAGCTTATGCACGCCTCGTCAGCCGTTATCTCATTGCTGATTCCGAGCGAATTAAACTTTCTCATGCAGTAGTTATCGAGCGGATATTTAAAACCGGTGAGCGCCACATTTTTGACCTCCATGCTGTACGGGATAAGCGACACGAAACGCCCGAACTGTTCGTCCCTTCTTATTTTTATACCCGAATCAAGCATCCTGATTCTGTTGTGCGCATCGAGTATCTG
>UQZF01000151.1 GCA_900545455.1 uncultured Eubacteriales bacterium | reverse complement strand
CCCTTGCACTGTCTGAGGTTAAAGCTTCATTTTCACTCTTTTTGCACTCCATGAGAGGCTTGATTCGCTTCCATGACACCTGTGCCTTGTGCACGGAGTTAAAAAGCTTGGCAGCCTTAGACGACTTGACGGACAGCTTGGTAAAGCATGACAGAAATGTCGTAAACGCCGCAATGTCCCATGCTCTCCAGCCGTTTCCGAGCACATTTTTTCCTCCGAAATACAGAATGAATATAACTCCCGCCATCGATACAACGCGGTACAGCGGTGTCATCATCGTGTTCCATATATTTGCCTTCACGGCAGCCTTCTCATAAGCCGTGAGCTTTCCCTCATAGTCTGCCTTTCTCTCCTCCTCACAGCCGAACACCCTGTAGGTTATCGCATTTGATGCCCTGTCAAGTGTCGCGGTGCTCAATGCTCCCGACTGCTCCTTGTAGGCAGCTCCCGTGCGCTGCACCACAGCCTTTAGCTTCTCGGCAGCCACATAGGAAATCGGCGGGAACAAAAGACTGATAATTCCAAGTCTCCAGTCGTACCACAGAAGCATTCCCATATAGGCTAAGAGTGCAACTCCCGTATCAAAAACCTCGGTTGTGAATTTTCTCATTCCCTCAGCACAGTCGTCAACATCGAGAATCGCCTTGGTCATGACATTACCGACACCGTCCTCGTTAATCTCCAGTCTGCTCTTTCTCACCAAACTGCCATAGAGCACCTGCTTCATTCTCCTGTTGACATTGTTGGCAAAGCGGCGCACATAGAAACGCTTTATGTATCTTGACGCCTGCACGACTCCTATCGCAATAACATAGGCAATGACAAGCACAAGCATGTCATAAAAGCCGCTCCTGCCCCCGAGTATGTCGACGAGGCACCCCGTCATTCTTCCCTCGAACCACGGCCCCGCCAAAAGCCCGAGGTTGTAGATAAGTCCGGACACGGTTACCGCCGCGAGCACCTTCCACTCCGCCTTAAAGTACGAGGCAACTCTATCCGCCTTAAAACCCTTTTCTTTTAATTGTTCCTTTTCCATATTTTATCATTTCCTTCACACAAAAAAGATGTACTATCAACCAAATAGATGATAGTACATCTTTTTTATCATGTCAATACAATGACAAAAGATTTATAATGCAAAATTATTATTTCGCGATAATCTCCATGAGCTTGTTGCTTCTCTCAATGAATGCACTCATTCTCTCAGGCTTCAACGGTGCATGCGCGAGTTCTGCAAGGTCATAAAGCTGCTCACAGAAGAGTGATGTGTTCTCGCCGTCCGGGTTAGCCTCAACGTACTGAACAAGAGGATGCTTTGCATTGAGCACAAGCGTCTGTCCCTCCTGACCGAACATTGAAGGATCCATACCGTACATGCCGTACATCTTCATCATTTCCTGCATACGCTTAGAATCCTCGGATACGGTAATCATCGATGCAATGGACTCATTTTTAAGCTTCTCAAGCTTAACCACGAGCTTGTCGTTGTTAAGAGCCTTCTTAAATACCTCGGAGAGCTTGTCCTCCTTCTCCTTGAGCTCCTTTGCCTCGTCCTCTGTCTGCTCCTCCTTGAAGGTCTCCGTAAGGTCAGAGTCGATGCTAAGGAACTTGACGCCCTCGTTCTTCTGCTCGAGATGGTTGATAAATGCGGAGTCAATATTGTGTGTGAGGATTACGGCATCCATGCCTGCTTCCTTGAACATCTTTATATACTGTCCCTGCTCTGTCTCGTTCTTTACATAGAATACGGTGTTCTCATGCTTCTCCTTGTTCTCCTCAAGGCACTCAGGAAGTGTGAGATACTTGCCGTCAAGGTTCTTAAAGAGAATATAATCCTTCATTTTCTCGAAGAACTTGTCGTCCTTGATGCAGCCGTACTTGATGAACGGATTTATGTCATCCCAGTACTTCTCGTAGCTCTCCTTCTCGGTCTTGCACATTCCGCTTAACTTGTCGGCAACCTTCTTTGTGATGTAATCGGAAATCTTCTTGACGAATCCATCGTTCTGAAGAGCACTTCTCGATACGTTGAGAGGAAGGTCAGGACAATCGATAACACCCTTTAAGAGCATGAGGAACTCAGGGATAACCTCCTTGATATTATCCGCAATGAATACCTGATTGTTGTAAAGCTTGATTGTTCCCTCTATTGTATCGTACTCGGTATTTAACTTAGGGAAGTATAAGATACCCTTTAAGTTGAACGGATAATCCATGTTGAGGTGAATCCAGAAGAGAGGCTCCTTGTAGTCCTTAAACACCTTGCGGTAGAACTCCTTGTACTGCTCCTCGGTACACTCGTTAGGATGCTTTGTCCAGAGAGGTGTCGTGTCATTAATCGGAACAGGTCTCTTCACAATCTTAAGTTTCTTAGAAGCAGGAACAGTCTCAACCGTCTCCTTGGTTCCGTCCTCCTTCTCAATCTCCTCGGTCTTAGCCTCCTCGACGATTGTCTCAATCACCTTATCGGTGTCAAGAAGCTCATCCTCGTTGATTGTCTGGTACTGCTCACCCGCATCTGCGTTCTCAACATAAATCTCAACAGGCATGAAGGAACAGTACTTCTCAATTACTTCCTTTGCACGGTACTCATTGGCGAACTCATTGCACTCCTCCGAAAGATAGAGAGTAATCTCCGTACCTCTTGTTGTTCTCGTTCCCTCCTCCATATCGTACTCGGTGCCGCCGTCGCACTCCCAGTGAACAGGCTTAGCACCCTCCTGATATGAGAGTGTATCTATCGTAACTCTGTCCGCAACCATGAATGCCGAGTAAAAACCAAGTCCGAAATGACCGATAATCTGATCCTCGTTCGCCTTATCCTTGTACTTTTCAAGGAATGCCTCAGCACCTGAGAATGCTATCTGACAGATGTACTCATTGACCTCGTCCGCTGTCATACCGAGACCGTTATCGATGAACTTGATTGTCTTATCCTTCGCGCTCACGATAACCTTAACCTGATACTTGTTGTCTTCAGGTGCGGTGTACTCACCCATGAGCTCAAGCTTCTTGAGCTTGGTTATAGCATCACAGCCATTGGAAATAAGCTCTCTGTAGAAAATGTCGTGGTCGGAATATAACCACTTCTTAATTATAGGAAAAATATTGTCACTGTTAATTGATAAATTACCATGTGTATTTGCCATTGTCATAACCTCCGTGTACTTAAAAATCTTCTTCTGCGCATCTGTTTAGCACTCTAACGATGCAACAGCTATATAGTAATACCTGATTCTGCAAATGTCAACACTTTTAGCACTCATTTAATAAGACTGCTAATAATTTTATACTTTTTTTATATTTTTCAACCATATTAACTTGTTGAAACCATAATTTTGTTTTATAATGAAACTATTCAACTAAAAGGATTAATAATATGAACAAAGATTTAGAATATATATACATTGATTTAGACAATCCGGCTGACAGTACAACGACAACACAAAAGCACATGGACAACGACACCAAAAGCGTTTCCCCTGAAGACGATGATATTTTTATGGATGCCTCCCTGTCAGAAAATGATGACACATCTGTAGAAGATACCGCCACAGATGAAACCGACGAGGAAGATGTCATGCCTGTCAAGAAGTCACGCCGCGGTAAAATAATCCGCGAGATTGTAAGCTATATAACAATCATAGCTGCTGCTTTCATCCTGGCGACGCTCACCAACCGATACCTCATTGTAAATGCAAGAATTCCATCAGGTTCTATGATACCCACGATAACCGAGGGCAACAGAATAATCGGCAACCGGCTTGCCTACATCAACTCCGACCCTAAGCGTGGTGACGTTGTGGTATTTTACTACCCTGATGACGAGACGCAGAAATACATCAAGCGTATTATCGGTCTTCCAGGCGAGACAGTGTATATTGAACACGGAACAGTATATATTGACGGTCAGCCTATCGACGAAAGTGATTACCTTACAGTCGAGACATCCGGTGTAAGCGGACCGTTCACCGTACCTGAAGGCTGCTACTTTATGATGGGTGATAACCGCAACTCTTCATGGGATTCGCGTTTCTGGAACAATACATTTGTCAGCAAGGACAAAATAATTGCCAAAGCCATGTTTTGTTATTTCCCGACAATACACTGGATAAAATAAGATTCTGAAATAAGTACCGGAATGTATGATTGAAAATCACACATTCCGGTATTTTATTTACTGTCCGTTCTGTTTAACCTGTGACGTAATCCTGTCCCAGGCTTTTTTGTCAAATGACAATACAACATTTTTTGAAAAATCATTAAAGAAATTCTCAAACCGCTCTTTCTGACGCTTCTGTATAATTCTCTCCTTCTGGCTGTCAATCTTATCCTCGACATTATCATTGACACAGAATATCAGATAAAAACCGTTATTACAGCTTATCACATTGCTTATCTGTCCCTCATCCAGATTGAATGCCGTATCCTCAAAATTCTTCTCCATCTCGCCTCGGCCAATCTCCGCAGTATACTCTACGCTGTCGCTGTACTTTGCAGCAAGCGAAGGAAAGGCGGCTCCGCCTTCGTACTCTGTAAGAGCATCCTGAAGCTTCTTCATGGAATCTTTAGAATATATATACTGTATTCTTATTACGCGCGCTTCATCCATGCTTATATCGGTGTCTACATTCTTTCCGAGTTCATTGTATACCTTATCGGAAAGCCTCATCATTTCAAACAAAGCCTCAACTTCATCCCTGCTCACATAATCAAGCTCCGGCTCGTGCTCATCATAAAAAATATCCGCACTTTTCACACTGTCGGCAATCTCGGAATCCGAAAGCTCAATGTGCTTGTCTGCTGCAAGCATATTCACAATCATCAGTCTCACAGCCATATCAAGAACCGTATCATCCACATATTCGCCAAATGACACGTCATCAAGCTGCATATCCCATATACTTGATGTGAGCGCCGCCTCATATCCGTCCCTGACTCCGGACAGTAGCAGCCACATCTGTCCTTCCGTGAGGCTGAAATCCCCACCTCTTATCACTGAGTCCTCATGAGAACCTGTTATAAATTCAAATGTGTATTTGTTGATAGTCACGCTTTTGCCGTCAAGCTTGCAGCCCGTCATCATGACTGCCGCCATCAAAATCGGGATTACGGCAAGTCGTCTCAATGCACTACGCTTCAACATAGAGATATCTTCCATCCGGCAGAACGAATACTTCAAGTGCCTCCGAAGCATTCTCCATCTCCTCATCATCAATTCCCTCTTCTCTCCAATATGCGCGAAGCTCTTTCTCCGAATTAAACACCTGCGCAAAACAATCCTCAAGAAACTCTATTGCCTCCTCCTCAGTCTCTGCCACCGGTTCATCAAAAAGTTTTCCCTGCTCTCTCAAAAATACCTCTGCACACATCTCATCAATCTCGTTCATAATTATTCCTCCGTCTATAAATTTTCAATCAGCTTCCTAAGGCTGCTCTCAACTCTGTCCGTCTCATATTCCGCATGAGCCTTAACCTCATCCACTGCCTGTCTCATGGCAACAGGGTATCCCACGCTCTGAAACATCTCAATATCATTAAAATTATCGCCGAATGCGATACACTCATCAACATTAAATCCCATAAGCCTCTGTATCGTCTTTATCGCACTGCCCTTGTTTACCCCCTGTGCCGTATAATCAAGCCACTGCTTTCCCGACACGCACGACTGCGCTCTCCCTTCAAAGGCACTCAGAAAATAATCCCTTGTATTATCAATTCCCGTAGGGTCATACACGGAAATCTTCACATAGTCCTCGCCAATATGCTCAAGGTCATCCACAAGGCATATATCATTTCTCACAATATCCCTCATTCTCACAAGATAACTTTCCGTCTTTGGTTTAAGATACGATGTTCTCTCACCTGACACCAGCACTTCACATTGACTGACACCTGTGATTGCACGTATTATCTCACGCCCGAGTTCAACATCCATCGGGGTCTTGTCTATAACCTTATCCTTATATATTATGACCGAACCATTCTCACAGATGTACATAAGCTCATCCGCCACTTCTCCGAACAGTCTTCTGAGATTAGGATACTGCCGCCCGCTCGCCGCACAGAAAATGATTCCCTCGTCATTAAGCTTCTTAATAAGCGGAATCAATTCTTCTGACACTTTCTGCGCCCCGTTAAGCAGAAGCGTACCATCTAAATCACTTGCAATGAACTTTATTCTATTCTTTTTCATAGCTCAACTCCTGATAAGTTTTAAGAGAAGATACACTCTCTCATTATTCTTCCAATCGGGAGTCCCACAACATTATTATAGTCCCCTTCAATCTTTACAATATACTCGGCAAAAAGCCCCTGAATGGCATACGCACCCGCTTTGTCCATAGGCTCTCCCGTCTCAACATACCTATCTATCTGCTCATCGGTCATAGGTGCAACAAAAACCTTCGTCTCCTCGACAAATGTTCTCGTCTGCGCAATCCCTTCCTTAAGATAGACCATAGACACTCCCGTGTACACACTGTGCTGCTTTCCTTCAAGAAGCTTAAGCATTCTCACCGCATCAGCCTTGTCCTTCGGCTTTCCAAGAATCTCATTTCCGTATGCAACTATGGTATCCGCACCTATGACAAGTATGTCCTGTCCTTCATCATCGCTGTTCTTATCCTCGGAAATTGAATCCATGGCTGCCTTGTATACAAGTTCCCTTGCCTTCTGTGAGGAAAGCTCCATAACAATCTCCCACGGTATCTTCCGCGTTATGACCTCATCGCAATGGCTCGGCATCACCTCGAACTTAAGCCCCATCCGGCTTAAAAGTTCCTTGCGTCTCGGCGATGCGGATGCCAGTATAATCTTATTCATATCCCGAATTGTCTTCATCCGATACTGCCTCCAAAAATATCTGAATCAAAAAGTAACTCTACCCTTTTCACCATGATTATAATGCATCATTCCAAGGTCGTCAAATAAAAATAGGAGCCATCGCATGACTCCTACTCATTCTCATCATATTCTTCATTGTTAAAATTAACGTCTATCCCCCGCGGTTCCACAGGTGTTGAAAAAACAATCTGTGTGCTCG
>UQZF01000150.1 GCA_900545455.1 uncultured Eubacteriales bacterium | reverse complement strand
AGTCGTGCGGGCTTCTGCTTCTGACGAACGACGGCGAACTGATGAATAATATTCTAAAGACTTCAAATAATCATCAGAAGGAGTACGTTGTCAAGGTCAACAAGGATGTGACCGACGATTTTATAAAAGGGATGGGTGCGGGCGTTGAGATAACCGACGCAAGCACGGGAAAGAAGGTAACCACGAGAAGATGTGTGGTTAAAAAGAACGGAAAGAGAACCTTCACAATCGTGTTAAAGCAGGGACTCAACAGGCAGATAAGACGAATGTGCGGTGCGTTCGGGTACGAGGTGCTGTCACTAAAGCGTATCAGGATAATGAATGTGAATATAAACGGTCTCAAGGAGGGGGAGATAAGACCTCTCACCTCCGAGGAGACTTCAAAACTTAGAAATCTGTGCGGAATGGGAGAGAAGGATAATGGATAAGGCTGGCAGAATAAAGGAATTAATCGGTATCTTAAATGAAGCGGGCAAGGCGTACTATGCGGGCGACAAGGAGCTCATGACCAATTTTGAGTACGACGCGCTCTACGATGAGCTGGTGTCACTCGAGGAGGAGACGGGCATAGTGATGTCCGACAGCCCTACGCAGCATGTCGGCTATGAGACCGTGAGCGAGCTTCCGAAGGAGGAGCACGCGGCACCGATGTTAAGCCTTGACAAGACGAAGTCCGTCGAGGCACTCGCCGCATTCGCGGGCGCGCACAAATGCCTGCTCTCATGGAAGCTTGACGGACTTACCGTGGTGCTCACCTACGAGCATGGTGAGCTTACAAAGGCGGTAACAAGAGGAAACGGCTACATCGGCGAGGTTATCACCGCGAACGCGAGAACCTTTAAGAATCTTCCGACAAAGATTTCCTATCAGGGAAGGCTTGTCATAAGAGGTGAGGCAATCATAACCTACTCCGATTTCGAGAGAATAAATGCGCAGATTGACAACGAGGGCGAGAAGTACAAGAACCCGAGAAACCTTTGCAGCGGCTCGGTGAGACAGCTAAGCAGTGAGATTACCGCAAAGAGAAATGTGCGCCTCAAGGCTTTTGCGCTCATATCTGCGGTAAGTCCCGAGAGTGGCGAGCCCGATGTGGATTTCGGAAATTCCAAGGAGGCACAGTTTAACTGGCTTAAAGCTCAGGGCTTCGACACCGTGGATTTCAAGGTGGTTGATGAGAACAATATGGCAGATGCCGTCGAGTGGTTTGCAAGGGAGGTTGAGACTAACGATTTTCCGTCTGACGGACTTGTGCTCACCTACGATGACATAGCCTACGGTGAGAGCCTCGGAAGAACGGCTAAGTTTCCGAGACATTCGATAGCGTTTAAGTGGAAGGACGAGCTTGTCGACACGAAGCTTCTCGAGATAGAGTGGAGTGCTTCGAGAACGGGACTCATAAATCCCGTCGCAATTTTCGAGCCTGTCGAGATTGAGGGAACGACGGTGTCGAGGGCGAGTGTGCACAATGTTAGCATACTGCGTTCGCTCGGGCTCGGAATAGGCGACACAATATCTGTCTACAAAGCCAACATGATTATCCCGCAGATTGCGCGTGTCGTAAAGAAGGCGGAGGGTGAGGACAAAAAGGACGACGGACTTGTCGTTATCCCTGAAATCTGCCCTGTATGCGGCGGTGCGACGCAGATAAGAAGCCAGAACGATGCGTTAAGCCTCTACTGCATGAATCCCGACTGTCAGGCAAAGCAGGTAAAGAGCTTCGAGCTTCTCGTGTCGAGGGATGCCTTAAACGTCGACGGAATATCCGAGGCGACACTTGAAAAATTCATAGATGATGGTATGATTAAGACATACGCCGACATATATCACCTTGACAGATACAAGGAGAGGATATGTACGATGGAGGGCTTCGGTGAGAAGTCATACGACAACATGATTGCCTCCGTCGAGAAGTCGAGGGATGCACAGATAAGCAGATTCATATATGCGCTCGGCATTCCGGGCGTCGGAACCGCCAACGCGAAGCTTATCTGCAGGCATTTCGACAGTAGTCTTGATGCAATAATGAGCGCGGATGAGAACGAGCTTATGAGCATTGACGGAATCGGTGCCGTGATTGCGGGCGACATCGTGAAATATTTTTCCGATGAGAAGAAGAGAGACAACGCCTTGGCACTTGCGGCTGAATTAAATCTCATACCTGAGGAGAAGGCTGATTTAAGCTCGGACATTGCAGGAAAGACATTTGTCATAACGGGTTCGGTTGAGCATTTTGCCAACAGAAATGAGGTAAAGGCACTTATCGAGAGCCTTGGCGGCAAGGTTGCGGGCAGTGTCAGCTCCAAGACGGACTATCTTATCAATAACGATACAACGAGCGATTCTTCCAAGAATCAGAAGGCAAAGGAGCTTGGCATTCCGATTATATCTGAGGAAGATTTCATAAATATGACAGGAAAGAGGAACGACTAATGCCAATCAGAATACAGAATGACCTGCCTGCAAGGGCGGTTCTTGAGGATGAAAATATATTTGTGATGGACGAGAACAGAGCTCTCTCGCAGGACATAAGACCGCTCGAGGTGCTCATACTTAACCTCATGCCAATCAAGCAGGACACGGAGCTGCAGCTTTTAAGGGCACTCTCGAACACACCGCTCCAGATTAATATCACATTTTTACAGCTTGAGTCCCATGTGTCTAAGAACACATCGGCATCGCATTTAAACCAGTTTTACTTAACCTTCAGCGAGATAAAGGACAGAAACTTCGACGGACTTATAATAACGGGTGCACCTGTCGAGCAGATGGAGTTCGAGGAGGTCACCTACTGGGATGAGCTCGTGAAAATCATGGACTGGTCGGACAAGCACGTCACCTCAACGCTTCACATCTGCTGGGGCGCACAGGCGGGACTCTACCACCACTACGGAATACACAAGGAGCTTCTTCCTAAGAAGGCGTTCGGCATCTTTGAGCACAAGGTATTAAACCGCAAGGTGCCTCTCGTGAGGGGCTTTGACGACTATTTCTATGCTCCTCATTCGCGCCACACGACGGTGTCTAAGTCGGACATCCTCGCTGACGCAAGGCTTCAGATACTCGCCGAGTCCGAGGAGGTCGGCGTGTTCATAGTGCTCGCGGAGGGCGGAAAGAGAATCTTCGTCATGGGACATCCCGAGTATGACCGCGTGACACTCGATGCTGAGTACAAGCGCGACCTCGGCAAAGGTCTGCCTATAGACATGCCGCACAACTATTACACGAACGACGATGTCAACTCGAAGCCGAGGCTTACATGGAGGGCGCACGCGAACAACCTTTACACGAACTGGATCAATTATTATGTTTATCAGGTTACGCCGTATATTTTGTGATACTGCGACCTTTTCCATATTGAAAATTTTTCCACATAGTGCTAGAATACCTCTAACATATTGAGAAGTGAGGTCTTGCTTATGAAGTTTGTGACATATCTTGATGGTAAGAAGGAACGCGTTGGTGTTATCAATGACGATGAGACATGGGTATATCCTTTAAGGTCTATGGGAATGGCCTATGAGAATATGCAGGAGGTTGTGGAGAAGATGTCGAGGGCTGAGAAGGAGCTCATCGGCATATATAACCGCAAGGAGCCGGATGAGATACACGGCTCGATTCCGATTAAGGATGTGGTGCTCTTAGCACCGATTCCGAGACCGCGGCAGGATATAATATGCCTCGGCATCAATTATATGGAGCACGCTGTCGAGTCGGCAAGATACAAGAAGGAGGCATTCGGAGGTGAAAGACCGTATGCCGTGTACTTCTCAAAGAGAGTGAATGAGGCGGTGCCTGATAAGGGCTTTATCGAGGCTCACGAAAATCTTGTTGACAGCCTCGACTACGAGTGTGAGCTTGCCGTCATTATCGGAAGGGATGCGAAGAATGTTCCTGAGGATGAGGCGGAGCAGTACATATTCGGTTATACGATTATCAATGATGTGAGTGCGAGAAATGTCCAGACGAGGCACAAGCAGTGGTACTTTGGAAAGAGCCTCGACGGATTTACGCCGATGGGACCGTGCATCACGACAGCGGACAGCATAGCCTATCCGCCGAAGCTCACAATACAGTCGAAGGTGAACGGTGAGTTAAGACAGAACAGCAACACGGAGCTGCTCATATTCGACGTGGCACATGTTATAAGTGAGCTCTCGTCGGGAATGACATTGAAGGCGGGAACCATCATATCGATGGGAACTCCTGCGGGAGTCGGCATGGGCTTTGAGCCGCCGCGCTTTTTAAAGCCGGGCGACACGGTGGAGTGTATCGTCGAGGGAATCGGAACACTTGTAAACACTGTAAAATAGCATGATTTTGCACGATGGAATGAGCCGTACATTCGGTGCCTATTTCATGTCGTGCATGAATATATAAGATACGATACATGCAAGTATGTATGAGCCGCCTCCAATCAGCAGGCAGACTATTTCGGAGAGATTTCCCGCGCGGTGGAGCGTGGTGTATACGGGAATTGTGGCAAAAAAACATATTGCGGAGCGCACGACCGGGGCGGCTGCCAGGGATTTGACCGAGTAGCTGCACCCGGTTATTTTTTTTAGAACCCACATCATGTAGAGGCATACGAAGAGGTGGCTTATGACGAGCCCGTAGCAGTAGCCGTTTATTCCCGTGCGCGGAATGATGAACACGACGAGCGCGAGGTTTATGAGGTGCGCGACGAGGCTTGATATGAACACGGTGCCTGTCTTGCCGATGGCATTCAGGGCGCTTGAGAGCGGCGTCGACAAAAATACGACGGGGCATATAAGGCTCATGAGACGAACCTGCGCGATGACCTCCTTATTGTCAAATATTATCCCGCCAAAGCCCGCTCCGTAGAAGAAAAATCCTGGAATACACATGATGCCGAGGTTGCAGGCGAGCGTGAGTGCTAAGTTCATGCTCTTGTTGAGGCGTGAGAGATTTCCGGTCTGCCATGATTGGGCGATGTCGGGGAGAAGTGCTTGCGACATCGCGTTGGTGAAGGTTGCTGGGAAGAGCACGAGCGGCATTGTCATTCCGGTGAGCACACCGTAGGTGGTGAGAGCGTCCTCGCCCGACTGACCGTAGGTCATGAGCATCATCGGCAGAAGCACGGCTTCAAAGCTTTGTATGAGGTGCAGGCATACGCGGTTGGCGGTGATGGGGAGCGCGAGGCGGTAGTTTACCGCGAGCTGTAGGATTCCCTCGCTTATGTAGTAAAGAGGAGTGCGTACAAGAGCCGTCTCCTCTGTTTTGTATTTATTCTTGAGAAAAATAACCGAGACAAAGCAGAACAGCGAGGAGCCGATTTCGCCTGCGAGTATCCCGTAAAGAGCTGTCGAGGCGTCGGGAGTGCCGCCGTTCTGCTCGACGATTCCCGTAAATGTGAACACGCAGGTTATTCGTATAATCTGCTCGATCACCTGTGCCGCGGCGGGCAATAGGTGGAGCTCAAGCCCTATAAAGTAGCTTGAGATTACCGAGTGTATGCAGGCAAAGGGAAGGGAGTATGCCGTTATTACAAGCAGGCTTGCGCAGAGATTTCCGCTCAGGAATAATTTCGAGATGAGGGCTGCGTTTTTGGCAATCAGGAGTGCTGTCACGACCGAGACGGCTGTGCAGTACAGCAGGGTGGCGAGAAAATTTATGTAGCCTTTGTCCTTTTTGTTCTGTGCAAAATATGCCGCGGTATATTTTGTGACGGCGGTGGACAAGCCTCCGACGGCGGCAGCCTGACCGAGCACGCATATAGGCATAACCATCTGGTACAGACCAATCTGGCTTGCGGGCATGATTCGTGAGAGATATATGCGGAATATGAAGCCCATGATACGGCAGAATATGCCGGACACGGCAAAGATTACGGTTCCCTTTACAATAGATTTTGCGGACATTTTTTCTCCGTGTGGAGTTGTTTTTAACATTGTATTCCGCGTATGTGGAATGTATGTGGCAAAATAAATGATGTCAGAATATTTTGAATATTGAAATAAGATACATTATGGGGTAAAATAGAATATATGGTCTGATTGAGATAATTATTGTGTTGAAAAGCGTTAGAATGGAGATTTATATATGTCAGAGACAGTTGTTGTGGGTATGTCGGGCGGCGTCGACTCGTCGGTCACGGCATATCTTTTGAAGGAGCAGGGCTACAACGTAGTCGGTGTCACCATGCAGATTTGGCAGGATGACAAGGAATCCGAGACGGATTCGTGCTGCGGAATATCGGCGGTGGGGGATGCCAAGCGCGTTGCAGCAAAAATAGGCATTCCGCATTATGTGATGAACTTCAGGGATGAGTTTAAGGAGAAGGTAATAGATTATTTTAACAGGGAATATCTTGCGGGAAGAACACCGAATCCGTGTAACGCCTGCAACAGATATATCAAGTGGGAGGCACTTCTAAACAGGGCGCGCTCGATAGGCGCCGACTACGTCGCGACGGGACACTATGCGAGGATAATAAAGCTTCCAAGCGGAAGATATGCCATATCGGCGTCGGTGACGGATGCGAAGGATCAGTCGTATGCGCTCTACAATCTCACGCAGGAGCAGCTTGCACATACGCTGATGCCGTGCGGTGATTACACCAAGCCTCAGATAAGGCAGATTGCCTCGGATATAGGGCTTTTGGTGGCGGACAAGCCGGACAGTCAGGAGATATGCTTTATTCCCGACGATGACCATGCGGCGTACATCGAGAGGGCTACGGGAATCAAGGTGCCCGAGGGCAATTTTGTCGATAAGTACGGGAATGTGCTCGGAAGGCACAAGGGAATCACGCACTACACGATAGGTCAGAGAAGAGGACTTGGGCTTGCGATGGGACATCATGTGTTCGTGTCCGAGATAAGACCTGAGACGAACGAGGTCGTGATTGGAGAAAATGAGGACATTTTCTGTAAGAGCCTTATAGCCGATGATGTCAATTACATGGGGGCTGAGAGCCTTGACAATGTGGACTGCATCGGCAAGATACGCTATGCGCACAAGGGTTCTGCCTGCCATGTGACCGAGCTTGACGGCGGAAGGATAAGGGTTGACTTTGAGACACCGCAGAGGGCGATAACACCGGGACAGGCGGTTGTTCTCTATGC
>UQZF01000149.1 GCA_900545455.1 uncultured Eubacteriales bacterium | reverse complement strand
TTGTTACAAAATTGTTACAAAAGACGTTTTTCACAAAAAATGACGTTTTGATTGACAAAAATGAATTCGTAAATATAATTGCAACAAGAACGAAAAAACATTATTTGAATGAGAGGTTTTTAAGATGAAGAATATTTTTTCGCTCTTTAATGGTGTTTTTTGTTTCTTTAAAACCATTACCAAGAGTATGTACAGAAGATGTGCCATTATCGCTTCCGGTTCTGCCGTGATTGCGGTTGTGTGCCTTAACTCAACATGCTACGGCGGAGGTGGAAAGAACAACGTCGTTTCTTCTTACACGGGAACCGGACAGGCTGCCGAGGACGAGGAGCAGGACGAAGACACTGATGAAGAGACAGGAGTATTCACATCACTTATTAATTCAGACATGACATTGGAAAATGAAAGTTCGGTCAAGCCGCTGCTTGATTTGAGCCTTGAGGATAACATTTCAAAATACCGTTGTGTCTATGTTGATGTGAATGAAGTGCAGGAAGCACAGGAAACACTTGTGAGTGCGGATTATATCAATCCGATTATCACAATCACGGATGAGGAGTATAACAACCTTGTTCGAATTGTTGAGGCGGAAGCGACGGGACTCGATATCAAGGCAAAGATTCTTGTTGCAAATGTAGTTATCAACAGAGTATTTTCAAATGATTTTCCTAACAATGTAACAGATGTTATTTTTCAGGAGAACGGAGCACAGTTTCAGCCGGTTATGGACGGAAGATACTATTCGGTATCACTTACGGACACATCGTATGAGGCGGTTGACAGAGCACTTGTAGGAGAGGATTATTCAGAGGGAGCACTTTTCTTTGCAGCTACGGCATCGGCAGGTGACGGAAGCTGGTTTGCAACACACCTCAGAAGACTCTTTGAGTACAACGGACATGTATTCTTTGGATATTATTAAGGAAATACTGAAGAATTTACTTGTTTAATGAAATAAAGTGTGATAAAATTGGCGATAAGTATTAGGCTTATCGCCTTTTTATTGCGCTTTGCTGTGCATGGTGTTACTGAAAATAAAAATAATCTTGTGGAGGACGCTATGGAGTTATTTTATAAAAGTACTAGGGATGACAGTGTGAAGGTAACCGCTTCTAAGGCAATTCTTAAGGGACTTGCGGATGACGGCGGACTGTTTGTGCCGGAGAACATACCGGTTCTTGATAAGAGCCTTGATGAGCTTGCTAAGATGAGCTATGGTGAGGTTGCTTATGAGGTCATGAAGCTTTTCTTTACGGATTTTACGGAGGAAGAACTTAAAAACTGTATTGCAAATGCTTACGACAGCAAGTTCGATACACCTGAGATTGCTCCGCTTGTAAAAGCGGATGGTGCGTATTTCCTTGAATTGTTCCACGGTGCGACAATTGCATTTAAGGATATGGCACTTTCGATACTTCCACATCTTATGACGACATCAGCAAAGAAGAATAACATTAAGAACGATATTGTTATTCTTACAGCCACATCGGGTGATACGGGTAAAGCTGCACTTGCAGGATTTGCCGATGTCAAGGGAACGAAGATAATTGTATTCTATCCTAAGGACGGAGTAAGCCCTATTCAGGAAAAGCAGATGGTTACACAGAAGGGCGATAATACCTATGTAGTTGGAATTAAGGGGAATTTCGACGATGCACAGACCGGTGTCAAGAACATATTCGGAGACAAGGCACTCGCAGCAGAGCTTGATGCAGCAGGTTATCAGTTCTCGTCAGCCAACTCAATCAACATCGGACGACTTGTTCCGCAGATAGTTTACTATGTATATTCGTATGTAAAGCTTCTTGCAAACGAGGAGATTTCAGATGGAGAGAAGATTAATGTTGTGGTACCTACCGGTAACTTCGGAAATATTCTTGCAGCCTTCTATGCCAAGAATATGGGACTTCCGATTGCAAAATTAATCTGCGCATCCAATGAGAATAAGGTTCTGTATGATTTCTTCAGCACGGGCGTATATGACAGAAACAGAGAGTTCAAGCTCACAAGCTCTCCTTCAATGGACATTCTTATATCAAGCAACCTTGAGAGACTTATATACCGCATTGCAGGTGGTTCGGCTGAGGAGAATAAGAAGCTCATGGCACAGCTTAAGGATAACGGACGTTACGAGATTACCGATAAGATGAAGGCGGAGCTTAATGACTTCTACGGCAATTACGCGAGCGAGCAGGAGACAGCGGACACCATAAAGAAGCTCTATGAGGACACGGGATATGTGATTGACACGCATACAGCCGTTGCTGCAGCCGTATATCACAAGTATGCTGAGAGCGGGGATAAGACAAAGACAGTCATCGCTTCGACGGCAAGCCCGTTCAAGTTCACGAGAAGCGTCATGAACGCGATTGACAGTAAAAAATATGCCGATATGACAGATTTTGAACTGGTAGACGAGCTTTCCAAGATTGCGAATGTGGCGGTTCCTAAGGCTATTGAGGAGATAAGAACGGCACCTGTGCTTCACAACAGAGTGTGTGGCAGAACACAGATGAAAGAGACCGTGAAGGACATTCTCGGTGTATAATAAAAACACTTAACGATAATGAACCATACTATTGTTAGCTGATGATTAACGGTAGTATGGTTTTTTGGTGCGGTACAAAAAACGCTTGAAATGAGTTGTGTTTTGTTATAATATAGAACATATATTTGCTTTTTGGATTTTGGAGGAGTTTATGGCAGAGAAGAAACAGGATTATGGTGCCGGAAGCATTACCATCTTGGAGGGACTTGAGGCGGTCAGAAAGCGTCCGGGAATGTATATAGGAAGCGTTTCGACGAAGGGACTCAACCATCTTATATACGAGATTGCCGACAACGCGGTGGACGAGCATCTTGCCGGGTACTGTGATTCTATATGGGTTACACTCAATAATGATGGAACGGCTGTAATTAAGGATAACGGAAGAGGTATACCTGTCGGTATACACCCTAAGGCGGGAATACCTGCGGTTGAGGTTGTATTCACGATGCTTCATGCCGGAGGCAAGTTCGGCGATGGTGCATATAAGATTTCGGGAGGTCTGCACGGAGTAGGTGCATCGGTTGTCAATGCGCTGTCGAGATGGCTCGAGGTTGAGATAAGACAGGACGGCAAGGTGTATAAGCAGAGATATGAGCGCGGACACGTCATGGCACCGCTTGCTGAGATTGGCACATGCAGGAAGAACGATACCGGAACGACAGTCACATTCCTTCCGGATGATGAGATATTTGAAAAGACATATTTTAAGGCAGATCAGGTCAAGAGCAGGCTTCACGAGACGGCTTACCTTAATCCGGGGCTCACGATTTATTTTGACAATAAGAGAAGCGGTGAGGAGGAGTCCGAGGTATTCCATGAACCTGACGGAATAAGGGCTTATGTCAAGGCACTCAACGAGGGACTTGACACGCTTCATGATGTCATATATTACAAGCATATGAGCGAGGGCATAGAGGTGGAATGCGCCGTTCAGTTCGTCGATGCATTTCAGGAGAATATCCTCGGCTTCTGCAACAACATCTACACGCAGGAGGGCGGAACGCATCTCACGGGCTTTAAGACCAAGTTCACAATGGTTATAAACCAGTACGCGAGAGAACTCGGAATATTAAAGGATAAGGATGTCAATTTCACCGGACAGGATGTTCGTAACGGAATGACGGCGGTAATCGCCGTGAAGCATCCTGAGCCGAGATTTGAGGGACAGACTAAGACAAAGCTTGACAATCAGGATGCAGGCAAGGTTGTTGCCGAGGTTACAGGTGATGAACTTGTGCGCTATTTTGATAAGAATCTTGAGACGTTAAAGATTGTAATTGCTTGTGCTGAGAAGTCTGCCAAGATTCGCAAGGCTGAGGAAAAGGCTAAGACCAACCTCCTTGTCAAGCAGAAGTTCTCATGCGACAGCAACGGAAAGCTTGCCAATTGTGAGAGCCGCAATCCTGAGGAGTGTGAGGTGTTCATAGTCGAGGGAGATTCAGCCGGGGGTTCGGCTAAGACTGCCAGAAACAGGCGAACACAGGCGATATTGCCGATAAGAGGTAAGACGTTAAATGTTGAGAAGGCTACGATAGACAAGGTGCTTGCAAATGCCGAGATTAAGACCATGATAACAAGCTTTGGATGCGGTTTCTCAGAGGGCTACGGTAACGATTTTGACATAACCAAGCTCAGATACAATAAGATTATCATAATGACCGATGCGGATGTTGACGGTGCGCATATAGCAACGCTCCTTCTGACATTTTTTTACCGCTTTATGCCTGAGCTTATACAGGAGGGACATGTCTATTTAGCGACACCTCCGTTGTACAAGGTTGTACCTAAGAAGGGTGAGGGTCAGTATCTGTACGATGACAAGGCACTTGAGAAGTACAGAAAGACACATACGGGTAACTTTACACTCCAAAGGTATAAAGGACTTGGTGAGATGGACGCGGAGCAGTTGTGGGAGACGACGCTCAACCCGGAGACAAGAATCCTAAAGCGCGTCGAGATAGAGGATGCCAAGATGGCATCGGACGTCACGGCGATGCTCATGGGAAGTGATGTTGAACCTCGACGCAGATTCATATATGAGCACGCACATGATGCGGAGCTTGATTTGGCTTAATAGCGTGAAAGGATTGTGTACAAAAATATGGCAGAACAAATAATGCAGACAGAGTATTCGGAGCTGATGCAGAAATCATATATTGATTATTCCATGAGCGTCATAACAGCTCGTGCCGTGCCTGATGTCCGAGACGGACTTAAGCCGGTTCAGAGGCGTGTGCTCTATGCGATGGAACAGCTTGGACTTAACTATGATAAGCCGCACCGTAAGTCCGCCCGTATTGTAGGAGATACAATGGGTAAATATCATCCGCACGGCGACAGTTCTATATACGATACGCTTGTCGTGCTTGAGCAGGATTTCAAGAAGGGGATGGCACTTGTCGACGGGCACGGCAATTTCGGCTCCATAGAAGGCGATGGTGCGGCGGCAATGCGATATACCGAGGCAAAACTGAAGAAGTTTACGCAGGACGTCTATCTTGCCGACCTTGATAAGAATGTTGTTGATTTTATGCCGAATTTTGACGAGACGGAGAAAGAACCTGTGGTTCTCCCGGTCCGTGTGCCGAATCTTTTGGTGAACGGCTCTGAGGGTATTGCGGTCGGCATGACAACGAGCATACCGACACATAATCTTGGAGAGGTTATTGATGCTGTAAAAGCATGCATGGACAATCCGGATATAACGACGGCTGAACTTATGAATTACATAGTGGGTCCTGATTTCCCTACAGGAGGACTTGTAGTAAACAAGAGTGAGCTTCTTGGTATATATGAGAGCGGAATGGGAAAAATCAAGCTCAGAGGAAAAGTGGAATTTGAGCCGGCGGCGAAGAAGGGTGACAAGGATAAGCTTGTAGTGACTGAAATTCCGTATACCATGATCGGAGCGGGAATAGGCAAGTTTATCTCGGATGTCGTCGATCTGATTGAGACCAAAAAGACTCAGGACATTACGGACATTTCCAACGAATCCTCCAAGGAGGGTATAAGAATTGTACTTGAGCTCAAGAAGAATGCGGATGTGGAGAAACTCATCAATATGCTCTACAAAAAGACCAAGCTTGAGAATTCTTTCGGTGTGAACATGCTTGCAATTGTTGACGGCAGACCTGAGACATTGGGACTTAAGCAGATTATAACGCATCACATTGATTTTCAGTTCGAGCTTGCGACGAGAAAGTATACAACGCTTCTCAATAAGGAGCTCGAGAACAAGGAAATCAAGGAAGGACTTATACGCGCTTGCAATATAATTGACCTGATTATCGAGATTCTGCGGGGAAGCAAGAACCTCAAGATGGCGAAAGAATGCCTTATAAGCGGAAACGTAGAGGGTATCAGCTTTAAGTCGGAGAAGTCTAAGAAGGATGCGGCAAAGCTGCATTTTACGGAGAGACAGGCATCGGCTATTCTTGAACTTCGTTTGTATAAGCTTATCGGACTTGAAATTCTGGCACTTGAGAAGGAGTATGAGGAGACGCTTGCAAGAATTGCAGAATATGAGGATATTCTTAACAGCAGAAGAACCATGGTCAAAGTTATAAAGAAAGACCTCGACAACATAAAGAAGGAGTATGCACTCCCGAGACGAACTGTTGTGGAGGATGCCGAGGAGGCTGTGTTCGAGGAACAGAAGATGGTCGAGCAGGAGGTTGTGTTCCTGATGGACCGCTTTGGGTATGCCAAGACCATAGACACGGCTGCATACGAGCGAAACAAGGAAGTTGCACATGCCGAGAACAAATACGTGTTCAGCTGCATGAATACGGACAAGATATGTATTTTTACGGACAACGGTAATCTTCACCAGATTAAGGTGAAGGATATTCCGTTTGTTAAGTTCAGGGATAAGGGAACACCTATCGACAACCTCGGCAATTACAGCAGTGCGGGCGAGGAGATTATATTCCTGTGCTGCAGCAGCCTGCTTGCAGGACGCAAGCTTCTGTTCACAACCAAGAAAGCTATGATGAAGCTTGTCGACGGAGCAGAGTTCGATGTATCTAAGAGGACGGTTGCAGCCACTAAGCTCTTGGATGATGATTTGATTACAAGCATAGAGATTATCAGCTCAGTTAGTACGCAGAATGTAGTTCTTCAGACGGAGAACGGATACTTCCTCAAGTTTATGCTGGAGGAGATACCTGAAAAGAAGAAGAGTGCAGTCGGTGTGCGTGGAATGAAGATTGATGATAAGGACGCTGTGGATGAGGTATATCTGATTCCCGAGGATGCGGACATATCGATTCAGTACAAGGACAAGGATATTTCGCTTAAGAAGCTCAAGCTGTCTAAGAGAGATGCAAAAGGACAGAAGAAGTAAAATAAATGAGTGGTTATTTCAAATCGAAGTAACCACTCATTTTTATTATGCTTATTATAATATTTTATATTACGAAAGCTTTAAGATGTGGAGACATGCATCTGCTTAGCCGAGCTTGTGAAGCGTGATGCAGTTAGGCGTGTCAATCTTAACCGGATTTCCGTTCATTACGAGAAGTCCCTTTTCATAATGTATTGTGAAGAATGTGAGAGTACCGGATTCATTGTTGACGCTCACAAGATGCTTCTCATCAGGGAAAAGATTGATGTCTTTAGGATAATCACCGCTGATAGGG
>UQZF01000148.1 GCA_900545455.1 uncultured Eubacteriales bacterium | reverse complement strand
AATTGTGAGAAGAATTGCGATGAAGCTGTTGGGATACATATTTGAGAAGAAGCCGGAACTTTTAATCGGTGTTCTTGGAACGAACAATGTTCTTGAGGTTCTTGAAAAGAGGACGGAGATAGAGACACTTACGGCACAGGCAGCGCTTTTGTTTGATGTGGGAAAGAGTGATTATATTGAGCTTGTGACACTTCAGAGCAGGAAGCTTCTTGATGAGGAGAAGGAGGAGATACACCGCCATGCCGCCGAGGGGAGCAATCAGCTTCGTGAACTGGGATTCTGTGATGAGATATGTGATATTGCCTATGGACATCACAAATCGTATGACGGCAACAGCGGCTATCCGAAAGAGTTCGACAATACCAAGTCAAAAGTACGTTTCCTTATAGACTTATTCAGAATATGTGACTGCATGGATGCAGCAACGGACGGTATCGGAAGAATATATAACAAGGAAAAGTCAATGTCCGAGTTCGTGGATGAGATTGATTTCGGTGCAGGACATATATATAATCCCGATATAGTTAAGCTGATTAAGGATGATGTTCAGCTTCAGGACGACCTTGCATATATTTGCGGAGCGGGACGAATATCAATGTACTATGAGGCTTATAATGCTTTTATAAGGACAGAGAGCGGACAACATAAGGGATTTGACGAGATCGGAACGGACAACAGGGAGAGTGAGCAGGCTGACCTGCTTGCGAACATACAGGAGATAAGCCGTGAGCAGACACAGGTGCTGGAGGCTATTGCCAAGTCGACGTTGTTCATTGCGAGAATATGTCTTGATGATGATACCATAAGTGTTGTGCACAATTCACAGGTTGGAATGTTGAGCCGTATAAATGACGGAAGCTTCAGGGACTTCATGACAACGAGATATATGTGCGCATGGACAGCGGCTATGAAGCCTATTCGGACGAGTACAATTCCTATATCGACGAGCACACGGATGCGTTGAAGGATGCGGTGCAGAGCATAGCGGACAAGCGGTATGAGCGTCTGTATTCGGAGGCTTACGACAAAATAAAGGATGCAGGAAATAACGCCGGGAGTGAACTTTTGTCGTCAGAGGGCGGGCTGAATGGCTTGAAGGAGCCTGTAGTGTATGTGCTTGGCAGGGATTCCAATGTCGGATATGCGAGCTTTGACAATGACAGCAATATCGTCAATCAGGTTGCGGCTGTGTTCCCGATATTCTTTTTTGCCGTAGCCGCACTTGTGTGTATGACCACCATGACAAGAATGGTGGAGGACGAGAGAACGCAGATAGGAGTGTTAAAGGCGCTCGGATACAGTGACGGCGCGGTCATGGCAAAGTATATGTTCTATTCGGGCTCGGCAGCCGTGGGCGGGGCGGTGTTCGGCTATGTTGTGGGAAATCTGCTGTTCCCTAAGGTTATATGGATAGGCTACAATATGCTCTATGACTTTGCGGGGCTTACCTATGTGTGGGATATAAAAATCGGAGTTATCTCAATCGTGGCGGCGGTGCTGTGCTCGATGGGGGCAACATATTTTTCGTGTGCGGCGCAGTTTCACAGCTCACCGGCGACGCTTATACGTCCTAAGGCACCTAAGAGCGGAAAGAGGATTCTGCTTGAGAGAGCCGGCTTTATATGGAGGAGACTTGGCTTTTTGAGAAAGGTATCCATAAGAAATGTGTTCAGATATAAGAAGCGTTTCATTATGATGATAATGGGTATAGGCGGCTGCTCGGCGCTGGTCGTAACCGCACTCGGACTCAGGGATTCCTTCTCTGACATAGTGAGCGCGCAGTTCCGTGAGATAGCCGTGTATGATATGTCGGTGACGCTTGGAAATCCTGCTGACGCTGCAGAGAGGGAAGCTCTCGGGGAGACATTTGATGAGTACTTTGACAGCTATGCGTTCCTCAATTCATCGACAATGGATATTGAGAGCGCGGGTGCGAAAAAGTCTGCAAATGTTATAATAGCGGAGAATGCGGAT
Source organism: uncultured Eubacteriales bacterium (assembly GCA_900545455.1). Taxonomy (GTDB): domain Bacteria; phylum Bacillota; class Clostridia; order Lachnospirales; family Lachnospiraceae; genus CAG-882. Next base: position 5,279 of record UQZF01000148.1, on the reverse strand, counting down.
GAGCTCTCTGAGCAGTATCATTTTCTGAGCCTTAAAGGCGGCGACAGGCTTCAGTATCCTTCCGAGGGAGAGATTGTTCTCACAAAGAGGCTTGCAAAGAATCTTGGGGTAAAGAAAGGGGACACCTTAACGCTCACGGATGATAATCTGAATACCATGACGGTTACGGTGTCCGCCGTATGTAAAAACTATGTTTTCAATTATGCTTTTATCGCCAAGGAGACATATATAGAGGCGGAGGGCGGTGAGCCTGAGTACAGAACGGTATATGCGTCGATAAAGGATGGTTTGGACGCGCATCAGACAGTCGCCGGCCTGCTCCTCATGGACGAGGTGAGCTCGGCGTATGCCAATGCCGACACGGAGGAGCAGTTTAACAGCATGATTTCGAGCATAAACTATGTCGTAATCATGGTGATTGTTCTCGCGGCGGCACTCGCATTTGTGGTGCTGTACAACCTGACCAACATCAATATCACAGAGCGAATCAGGGAGATTGCCACGATAAAGGTTCTCGGATTTTATTCATGGGAGACCGCATCCTATGTGTTCCGTGAGAATTTTATACTGACGGGCATAGGTGCGGTTCTCGGACTCGGGCTTGGAAAGCTGCTCCATGTATTTATCATGAATTGCATAAATGTGGAGGCGGTATCGTTTGACAGCAGGATAACCTGGGTGAGCTATGTGTTGAGCGTGGTGCTCACCTTCATATTCGCCGTGATTGTCAACCTCTTCATGCTGTTAAAGCTCAATAAGATCAATATGGCTGAATCGCTTAAATCGGTGGAGTAGCGCGTTTACTGCTCCTTGCTTTTGCTTCTTATCCAGTCGTACTTCATGGTGAGCTGCTCGGTTGAGTCTCCCGTGAAGAAATAGTAATCAAAATATTCGGCATCGCCGAGGGCTATAAAGGCTCCGTAGGTCGGAATGCTGTTAAAGAGTACGGTCGAATCATGGCTTATCGCCAGACCGTAGCCTTTATCAGATATGACACACGGGGCTTTTAGTCTGCCTTTTCCGAAGGAGATGTATCTTGCCACGCGGTTGAGCGCAAGGTGGTCGCGGTTGCTCGCGCCGAAGGCATATAGCTTCTGTCCGTCGTCAAAGTCGAAGAAGCACAGGCTTCTCTCCGACGTGCTCTCAATGACGTGTCCCGGCTGTTTTTCGCTGAGCAGGACATTCTTGTCCTTGTCGCAGAAGGTTACAAGTCCGTTCTTTTTGTCTATTTTTAGATAGAGTGCCGAGGTCGCGAGAAGCACCGTGTCGGGTGTGTCCTTAAACTTCCATTTGTCGAAGGTGTTTCTGTGCTCGATACATTTTGCTTCGGGTATCGTGTCGCCCGCCTTGTGGTAGGAGACTCGTATCATGCTCGCGGCGTAGGGCGTGAGCTCGAGGACGGCGTTTATGCTGTCTAGGATGAGTGTATTGCCCTCACGGCGCACGCTTCTGAACGGATAGGCAGCCATGCGCTTCGGGTTCTGCTTCAGCGCGTCCGTTTTAGGTACTGAGCCGAAGGTATATTCCGACTGACATAGTATCTTGTTGCTGTGGTCGACTATCTTCTGAGGTGCGGCAGGGGGCTGTTTGTACGGCATTGCCGGGTAAGGGGCTGTCCTTCGCGGCGGCTCAGCCTTGTATTTGCTTGCGGTCTGCTTGGTTGGTGCTGTGGCTCTGTGCGTTCGGTTCGGCTGTGAGTTCTCGGCTTCGAGAACGGTATTTTTCACCGCGTCAGGCACGGGCTCGCCGATAAGCGGTGTGATTGTGCCCGTGTGGTACACGACAAGCTCGTGGAGCGCTCTTGTGGCAGCCACATAGAGGAGCTTTACGTTGGCATCCGAGGCTGGGTAAGCCTCCTCGTCGGGGTTCATGAGTATACAGCAGTCAAACTCAAGACCTTTGGTGTAGGTAATCGGAAGAACCATCGTTCCGTTGTCAAACTCCATCGCGTCATAATCGTTGACGTCGGTGTAAGCCGAGAGCTTGTCAGACACGGCTCTTGACGTGGCGTCATCGCGGCATATAACGGCTATCGTCTCGTAGCCTGATTTTTTCCATTCATTTATCTTGTCGGCGGCAGCTTTTATAAGCCTGTCATCATCATCAAAGCGGGCAACGGTGACCTCGTTTCCGTGTCTTATAATCGGTTCCACAGGGTATATCGCAAAGCTTCCGTGCCTTAATATGACCGTTGCAAAATGGGAAATTTCCACGGTGTTTCGGTAGCTTTTTCTGAGGAGATTGAACGAGTCAAATTCTCCCGTGAGGAAGTTGTCGCGAAGCTCCGTCCAGTCGTTGAGACCGTGGTTGTAGTGGATGTTCTGTGCGACATCGCCCATTATCGTGTAGGTGCAGCCGCGCATACAGTAGTGAAGCGACATGTACGCCATCATTCCGAAGTCCTGCGCCTCATCGATCACGACATGGCGAGCCTCGATAATCGGATCATCCTCTTTGGCTCGCTTATAGATATAGGCAAGTGCGGCGAGGTCGTAAAGATCGGGGCTGCTCTCATCAAACGGAAATACCGTGTTATAGCGCTTCTCCTGCGCGGAGAGAAAGTCCTTATATATGTCGTAGATGGATATTTTCCATTTTTTCCCGCCAAAGTACTGTCTGTAGAAGCGGACGAGCGCCTTTTTTTCGTCGGCGGTGTACTGAATTTCTTTTCCCGTAATCTCATTTTCAAGACGCGAGAGCACACGCTTGTTAAGCAGATTAATCTTTGACTGAATAGATATCTGCGGATTCTCGTCGAGAAAGGCGACGATGGAATCGGAGGTGAGAAGTGTCTCACACACATCGTGCTCAAGCAGGACGTTTTCGTTGGATTTTAATATGACATCGGCTGTGTTTATCATGGTGCGCTCGAAGGCGAGACAGAAAGTTTCAAGGTCGTAAAACCAGTCGAGTGTGCCTCGCTTCATCGCCTCGGGGAAGGTCTTTGAAGCCTGTGCAAGCGGGGCGATGTTCTGCTTGTCCGAGTTCCAGTCCTCATAGAGAAGCCTGACAAAGAGCTCCTCCATCGTCATCTGGCGGACACCGTTCACGTCGAGGTCTGGAAGCACACTTGTGATGTAGTTTAACAGAATCTTGTTGCTTCCGACGATGTAGAAATCGACGGGCTTAAAATCTTTCTCGTAGTTGTAGAGAATGTAGGATATCCGGTGCATTGCCACAGTCGTTTTACCGGAACCCGCGGCACCCTGGACTATCATGCTCTTATATGGCGACTGCCTTATGATGTCGTTCTGTTCCTTCTGAATCGTGGCGATAATCTCGCCGAGCACAGCCTTCTTGTTCTGTGAAAGATATTTGTTGAGCAGTTCATCGTTGGCGACAACATCGGTGTCAAAAAAAGAAGCCAGCTTATCATCCTTGATTTCATAGGTCCGCTTCTTCTTAAGGTCAATCTCAAAGTCCCGTTCGTTCGGGACGGAGTATGTTATTTTTCCGAGGTGGCTCTCATAGTAAGAGTTGGAAATCGGAGCTCTCCAGTCGACCACCTCTATATGTGTGATGTCCCTGTTGATTCCGACCTTTCCGATATAGATTGTCTCCTCGCCGCCGTGACCTTCGTCTATCAGGTCTATTCTGCCGAAGAACGGCTTGCTCCTTGCCTTCTCGGCTCTCGCAGCCTCGCGCTGTGCTCGCTCGTAGAGCACCTGTATGTTGTCGATCATCGAGAGAGCTTCGACATCCTTGGCGCCGTAGGTTTCAAGCAGAGTGTAGAGCTCGTCGGATAACCGCTTCTCATCCTCCCTGTACTTGGTGAGATTTTCGGCGGTGAGCCTTAGAATTGACTCAAAATGCTTCTGTTCAAATTGATTGTCGTCCGGTGAGAACATGGGACACCTCCTTTATTTTGAAAATAATAAGATAACTCTATCATTTTTTTAAGTTTAATTCAAGGGTGGCATGGAATATAAATAACAAATAAAATAGACTTTTGGTGAGAATATGGTACAATGGAAATAAATGGAAAAATACAAATGTAAAACAGAAAAGTAATATAAAGATGAAAAATAAAAATATTGCAGGGGGAAAGCTATGGGCATAAATCTTCCGCAGTCGGAAAAACTGAATATTCAGGATTTACAGCAAATCTTTAAGGACACGACCGAGTGCTACAAGCTCTTCTGGTTTAAGGCGATTCTTTCAAAGGTAAACATGAACTGGTAGACTCGTGTTATATAAAGTAGCAAAATATGTGTGCATAACATAATTCTGGATATATATTTTGAACTAGATTGGCGCAGGAATGTTTTACTATACAGTCAATGAGCAGGACAAATGCTTTTACACAATGGTCTGCAAACATAGCAATATACTAAAAGATATGTTTTGTGGCAGGATAAGGAGGTAGAACGATGGCAAACGGTACATTAATTAGAAAAATTCATATGTCTTGTCCACTATGTGACAAGACACATGAAATTGAAGAGAGGAAGAGAACTACAACTATTATAATAAAGGGTGAGGAAGTGACCTACGAAGAGAGGTTTTATTTTTGTGCAAATTCCGATGAGGATGAGAATGAATTTGAAACGGGGGCAATGACAAATGAAAACCTTCTTAATGCAAGAAACGCATACCGAGTAAAGATGGGGCTTCTCACATCTGATGAAATTGTTGCAATTAGAGAAGGCTATGGATTGTCTCAGGTTGACCTTGCAAAATTGCTGGGATGGGGAGAAGCAACAATATCTCGTTATGAAAGCAAGGCAATTCAAGACGAGGCTTATGATACTATGCTTCGCTTGATTAAAGATAATCCATTGCAAGCATTAGAATTCCTAAAAAAGAATTCTGAAAAATTCTCGATGGTAAAACGCTTAGAAATAAGAGCAAAGATTGTAGAAAAACTAGATTCGTATGGAAAAGAGTTTCTTACAAGGCAGACTTTTGAAGGAGAGTATGCAAATTTTGAAGAACCATCTGATTCAAATGGATTCACAATGCTTGATATTGATAAAATTGAAGCAATGATTTCTTATATTGCTGAAAATGTGAATAACCTGTTTAAGGTTAAATTGATGAAAATGCTTTGGTATTCGGATGTTATATCATTCGGTAATAATGGACATTCAATGACGGGTATGGTATATCGACATGAAGCTATGGGCGCTCTTCCTGTTGGACATTATAGTTTGATGAATTTAGAAAATTTAAATGTTAAAGAAGAAATGAGTTGCAATTACGATACTATGCTTCATGTGTATCCAACTCCTAATATGGATTATTCGGTATTGACCGATGGAGAAAAAGCTATATTGGAT
>UQZF01000147.1 GCA_900545455.1 uncultured Eubacteriales bacterium | reverse complement strand
GCTTGCAGCTGACCAATACTAATAGGTCGAGGGCTTGACCAGAAACGGTTCAGGTAAAAAGAATCTGATTATTTAGTGTGTGGTTTTGAAGGAACAGTAAAATTGAATCTGTTTAAATGATAAATATACCGTAACAAATGTTACGGTTTTTATTTTGCCATTTTCAAATTAATGCGAATGTCATTGCAAAATAAACTACCAATTTTTAAACGGTTGTGATACAATATAAAAAGAATACGAATATGTAATTGTTATACATAAGTGATAATTATAACTGGGAGGTTATTATATGGATACCAATATTATATTAGAGAATGGAACGAACGAACTTGAAGTGCTTGAGTTTATAATTGGAAATAACCATTATGGAATTAACGTAGCTAAGGTTAAGGAAATTGTTAATTTTCAGAAGGTTACACCGGTTCCAAACTCACATCCTTCGGTTGAGGGTATTTTTATGCCGCGAGATACAATGATTACGGTTGTAAATCTTGCCAATGTTCTTCACCTGCCGGAGTCGGAAGATCCGAAGAATGATATGCTTATCAATACTAACTTTAATAAGCTCAATGTTGCTTTTCATGTACATAAAATTGTTGGAATACATCGTGTTTCATGGGCGGATATTATCACGCCTGATGTTACAATCAATTCATTTGAGTCAGGAATAGCAACAGGAATCATTAAGATAGACGGAAGACTTATAATAATACTTGATTTTGAGCGTATAGTGTCTGATATAAGCCCTGAGACAGGTCTTAAGGTATCGGATATTGCAAGACTCGGAGAGAGAGACAGAAATAATTCTCCTATAGTAATTGCTGAAGATTCCAACCTGCTTATGAGACTTATCAGCGATTCACTTGAGAAGGCAGGATATACCAATGTGACAAAGTGTGTCAATGGTCAGGAAGCTTGGGATTATCTTCAGAGCATTAAGAAGAAAGCTGACGGTGACGTTACCAAGTATGTTAAGTGCATTGTTACAGATATAGAGATGCCTTTGATGGATGGACACAGACTTACCAAGCTGGTAAAGACGGATACGGAACTTCAGGCAATACCGGTAATCATTTTCTCATCGCTTATCAATGAAGAGATGAGACGTAAGGGCGAACAGCTTGGGGCAGATGCACAGCTTTCCAAGCCTGAGATAGGTTCACTTGTTGAGGAGATTGACAAGCTCATCTTAAAGTAATTAATTGAACAAGACATACATATAGGGCTGTTATCGGGAGATAACAGCCTTTTTATAGCCTTTTTATGTATCAACTCTTTCTTGTAGAAAAAAAATAAGTATGCTATAATAAGCCCATCAATATGTATACCAGAGGTGATAAAGAGTGGCAGAGAATAACGAAGAACAGTACCTTGATGAATTGTTGAATTCGCTTAGAAGCAGTAATACGGGTGAAGAAACAGACGGAGAGCAGGATAGTGAAAAAACGGCTGCTGATAACGATATTGTTTTAGATGATGGAACTGAAGTAATAGACAATGCAGATAAAGATAATGGATTATACGATGATATAGGGCCGATTATAGATGAATCACAGCCTGATGATATAGGACCGATTATAGATGAATCGCAGCCTGATGATGTAGGACCAATCATAGATGAGCCACAGCAGGATGATATTCCCACTGTTGTGGATGAACAGCATCAGGACGTGGTTTCTTCAAATGATGAATCAGTGACAGAAGGCTTGTCCGAAGATAATTCATCCGACAGTAACTCATCTGATGATATATTTGCGCTTGAAGACAACTTTGATATAGGCGGAGAACCTGAGAATGCCGGTTATGAGCAAAAGACCGATAATGAAGGGCAGGCTGAGCAGTCCGACGATACAGATGAAGAACCTGAGAAATCTGATGATGATTCTGATGATGGACTGATGCAGCTTCTTAATCAGATTAATGGTGAAGATGGCAAGCATGAGGAGAAGCCGGATAATGCTGCCGGAGCCGAGAAGAATAACAGCGTGACAGTTTCAGATAATTCCAAGTCTGTGAAGGCAGCCAAGGAGGAAGAGAAAGAGCGCAAAAAGGCTGAAAAGCTTGCGAAGAAGGAACAGCGTAAAAAAGAAAAAGAAGAGAAGAAGAACGCTAAAAAGGATAAGAAGACATCTGCGCAGCCGGAGGAGGCTTCCGATGCAGAGGAAAGTGTTAATTCGGCTTCACAGGAGAATATTGACCTGATAAATGAGCTTTACAGTGATACCGATTCTCTAGACAATGCACCTTTAGGGGATGATTTGGCGGATATTCCGGAGAGGGATGCTGAGGAAGAGGAACCTAAGAAACCGAAAAAAGAGAAGAAAAAGAAAGAACCTAAACCTAAGAAACCGAAAAAGGAGAAGGTGAAGAAGGAGAAGAAAGCTCCTAAACCGTCGGAACTTGTTAAGGTCACACCGAAGACATTTCTTGGAATTATAATATTTGCAGTTGTGATAACGGTTGTAGTGATATTCGGAACCAAGATTGTCAATTACAGTGTGAGCGTAAAACATGCAATAGACCATTTTAACAACGGAAAGTATGATCAGGCGTATGACAGCATAGCGGGACTTGAAGTAAAAGATAAGGACAAAGATACATATTACAAGATTAGAACAGTTGCAAGCGTATATGTGGATTATACATCGTATGTAAACTATAGGCAGCTGGGGATGAATGTCGAGGCACTCGATTCACTTATCAAGGGACTCGGACATTATGATGATTATTATGCAGATGCGGAAAAGTATGATGTTGTCGCACAGTATGACGGCGTAAAGACTGCTATCATTGCGGCACTTGCACAGTACGGTGTATCTGAGGATGATGCAAGATACTATGCGGGACTTGAGAGCGAACAGCAGTATGAAGAGATTCTTAACAACATCGGAGGTAGGGCACAGTGATAGCTATTATTGACTACGATGCAGGTAATTTAAGAAGTGTTGAAAAAGCGCTTTTGGCGATTGGAGAGACTGTAATTGTCACAAGAAACAGTGAGGAGATTCTTGCCGCGGATAAAGTGATACTTCCGGGTGTCGGAGCATTCGGGGATGCGATGAGAAAGCTAAAAGAGTACGGTCTTGTTGATACCATTCATGAGGCTGTAGATTCGGGAAAGCCGTTTCTCGGGATATGTCTTGGATTGCAGCTCCTTTTCAGGCGGAGCGATGAGTCGGAGGGTGTCGAGGGATTATCGATTCTTCCGGGAGAGATATTAAGAATTCCTGATGCTCCCGGAATTAAGATACCGCATATCGGCTGGAATTCGCTGAAGGTGACTGAGGGCGCTAAGCTTTTTGAGGGCTTGGGCGAGAATCCCTATGTGTATTTTGTGCACTCATATTATCTGAAGGCAGACGATGAGAGCATCGTGGCTGCCACTACGGAGTACGGAGGAACACTTATACATGCCTCGGTTCAGAAGGATAATGTGTATGCCTGCCAGTTCCACCCGGAAAAGAGCGGAAGTGTGGGAATGCAGATTCTTAAGAATTTTGCAGCATTGTAGAAGAAAGGATGGCAGCTATGTTTACCAAGAGAATAATACCATGCCTCGATGTCAATAATGGAAGAGTTGTAAAGGGCACCAATTTTGTCAATCTGCGCGATGCCGGAGATCCGGTTGAGGTTGCCGAGCTGTACGACAAGGCGGGTGCGGATGAACTCGTATTTTTGGATATAACGGCGTCCTCGGACAGAAGAGAGACGACGGTTGACCTTGTAAGAAAGGTTGCAGAGAAGGTCTTTATACCGTTCACCGTGGGTGGCGGAATAAGAACTGTTGAGGATTTTAAGCTGCTTCTTCGCGAAGGAGCCGACAAGATTTCGATTAATTCATCGGCGATTGACAATCCGCAGCTCATCAGCGATGCGGCGGACAAGTTCGGAAGCCAGTGTGTTGTCGTCGCGATTGACGCAAAGCGGAGGGCTGACGGAAGCGGCTGGAACATCTACAAGATGGGAGGCCGTGTCGACACGGGAATAGATGCGCTTGAATGGGCGGTCAGGGCGAACAGGCTCGGAGCGGGAGAGATTCTCCTCACCAGCATGGATTGTGACGGCGTTAAGCAGGGGTATGACATTGAGCTTACAAGGACGATTGCGGAGAATGTCTCGATACCTGTCATCGCATCGGGAGGTGCCGGAAAGCCGGAGCATTTTTATGATGCGCTCACGGAGGGAAAGGCGGATGCGGCACTCGCGGCGTCACTTTTTCACTATAAGGAGCTTGAAATTGCCGACCTTAAAAGGTATCTTGCAGAGCGCGGCGTGTCGGTAAGAATGTAGAGAAGTGAGGTTTTAAAATGTCACAGATTAGCAACGATTGGTTTGAGGCACTGAAGCCTGAATTTGCAAAGCCATATTACAGGGATTTATATAAATTCGTGGACAGTGAGTACAGGAAGGGTGTGGTTTACCCGCCGTCGGACGATATTTTTAACGCGTTCAATTTTACACCGTTAAAGGATGTGAAGGTGCTCATATTGGGACAGGATCCGTACCACAACGAGCTGCAGGCGCACGGGCTCAGCTTTTCGGTTCTGCCGGAGCAGAGGGAGATACCGCCTTCGCTGCAGAACATATATCAGGAGCTTCACGATGACCTCGGCTGCTATGTACCCGACAACGGTTACCTGAAAAAGTGGGCTGACCAGGGCGTTCTCCTTTTGAACACGGTTCTGACAGTGCGCGCACATCAGGCAAACTCACATCAGGGACATGGCTGGGAGCAGTTCACGGATGCGGTTATTGAGGCGGTGAACGCACAGGACAGACCTATTGTGTATATGCTCTGGGGCAGACCTGCGCAGAGCAAGATACCGATGCTCACGAACCCGAAGCATCTGATACTCAAGGCACCGCACCCGAGTCCACTATCGGCTTATCGAGGCTTCTTTGGCTGTAAGCATTTCAGTCAGGCGAACGAGTTCTTGAAGTCACACGGGATTGAGCCGATTGACTGGCAGATTGAGAATATAAGATAATAAGTTACGAAAAAGAGGTACACCATTGAAAGATGGTGTATTTTTTTGTGAAAATTACACAATATGCAGTGATGTACAAATTGCACAAATGGGTGGCTTTATAAATGAAGTGGGAGACAGTAGAAAATACTGCGCTGACGTTGTGAAAAAATTTTGTATACTAAAATTCAAATAATGTTACATTCGTCTTTTTGCCTAATAAAATTAGGCATTCTGCGAATATACTTTACCATTTAGCGTAATTATTATAATGCTATAAAAAATATTGGTTACAAAAAAAGGGCTATATTATATAGCCCATCCTGCTGACAAACAATAAAAATTACGAATTATCAGAATCTCCTTTATCGTTAATTTCCTTGTTAAATTGTTCAATACCTTTATGGATTAATGCAAGTGTTGCTGCTGAACGGCTTGGAAATCGATTGTTAAAGCGAAAATCATCAATCTGATTAAGTAATTCATCATCAACGATTATTGTATATCGTGGTCTGTTTGTAGGCATAAGTCAAACCTCCTTTTAGTACATATTATGCCTCGGTTCATATTATATGTCAAGCTTGAAGAAGTTATAATAATTGACAAGTAAATATCGAAGTGATATACTGAAAAAAATGGAGCAGAACTTATGCAAGTGCAGAACTTAAAGTGACCTGACAAAATTGGAGGTGAAAATAATAATGAGTATAGAAACTCATAGAATTACCATTGTTATTCCGAAAGAGTTGGAGGAAGAGTTAAAGAAGATTAAGAAAGAGAAGTTCTACGATTGCAACAGGTCTGTGATGTTAAGAGAGTTAATAAATAAAGGATTGGACAATGTGATTTACAACAATGAACATAATAATTAGATGTTTATGGTAATCGAAATTTTATGAACAGAAAGAGGAGGAAGTTGTATGAATGAACAGTATGAATACACTATTGATTCCACATTATTAAAATACCAGTTGATAGTTTTGGACAAGATTGGCGTACCGCAAGGATTTAATTATGATGTAATAAAGGATATTACGGTAAAGATTGATGATACTGAAAAGCACGAATACAGAAATTGTCATATTGATAATACACAAAAGCACAGATTAAGAGTGCCGGTTGGTGTGATAGCATGGATAAAAAAGAATTACCCATTTACGGTGGCATATATAGCCTCGGGCAATGAAGTTGCATGGCAAAAGGAGGTATTAAAGGATATACGGAAAGCAAAAAAGGAGAATAGAAGAATAGACAATCCGAGAGAAAATATACTATTGTCTTGGGAAAAAAACGATGATGAAAGTTACTCGCTGATAATAAAAAAAGGTAGTTACATAACGATAGAGGCTGCAAGGGAGACATTGTCTGAAAAGGCTTTGACTTCCGTGTATCCTTTTATCTATTCAAGTATAAGCAATATTAATATTCCGGAATATGTGGCTGAAAATAAAGAACAGGAAAGATTGGGCTCTGTTTTTGGAAATACAACAGGATGGCTGTCCGCTGAAGAATATTCAAAAACATTTTTCCCGTATGGCGGAGTGTATATCCTCAGACGAGCCGGTGCAGAAGGGTATGAGTATTATGTTGGAAAGGCATTCAACATTAACAATCGTGTTATTGCTTTAAAAAAGGGTGCAGAGTACAAAATAGGTCATCCGAATGAAATAAAAAATAATGATAAACAATATGATGATATTCTTTGTGCTGAGATACTTGTGGACAGCATAAGGGAGAAAATCGGAGGTAAAGAAAAGCTGAATGAAGGGCAGATTAATGATGTTCTTTATTATGTTGAGGATATAGTAATACATTTTGTTGCTATGATGTTACATAGTGAGGGGAAAAAATTGAAAAACAGACAGTTCAAGTCTGCAACCTCTAATAATATCATATAAGATTCACTGATACCCGTGAAAAATTTTTATTTTCAGCAAAGCTGAAAATTAAAATTTTTCAACTTCGTCCTGGCGGAAAAACGCTTAAACGCGTTTTTCCGCCAGACATCGCTTCGCGATGCAAACGGGGTAAAGGGGAAAAAATTAAATTATAAAAGGAGAAATATTATGATGAACAATTTTTTTAATAAAAAGGTTATAACTCTTATTGGTTTTACGACGGTAATATTATGTGGCTGCTCATCAACAGCAAAGAATGTTGTGGATACAACATCCTCTGCTGTCGATGGTGCCGCAGTAAGCGAGTCCACGGAAAGTGTCACAAGTATTCCTGAGACCGAAGTAACTACTGAGGAAACGGAGGGAGAGACTGCGACTTCCGCCAAGACCATCGAGGATTTAGTTAAGGAGG
>UQZF01000146.1 GCA_900545455.1 uncultured Eubacteriales bacterium | reverse complement strand
GCTTTCGGAGTATGTGAAAAAACTGCTTGAGATAATGGAGTATGATGTTCAGTACACAAGCAATTCGCTTATGGAAAAATTAAATTTAAAATCGAAAGAAGGTTTTCGCAGGAATTATCTGCATCCGGCAATGGAAATGAATCTGATTCGGATGACGATTCCCGATAAACCGAACAGTAGAAATCAAAGATATATAAAAATATGAAATGGGGGAAAATATATGAAAAACATCACAATCTACACACCTGCAAAGTACAACACTGACAAGTACACAAAGGTTAAGGACAACATCTACAAGACCTACGACAATTTCATGAAGCAGGATTCATTTGTGACTTCATTGTCATTCGAGCAGGAGCCGGAATACGGCGAGGGTGAAAGCTCAGCCAACATATCGCAGTATCCGCTCGAGGATATTTTGGACAGATATTATGTGGCTGTCGAGGATTTTTACGGTGAAATCAATGACGGAAGCAGCAATGTATGTGTGTATGAATTTTCAGGCAGCAGCATTGAGGACATCGAGAAGCTGTTAGAGCTTGTGGGAAAGCATGTCTACAACAAGACTGTGGAAAATGGCGGGGAAGCCTACACGGTGCTGGAGATTGAATAAAAGTGCAGCGCATGAAGTCAACACGCAGGCACCTGAGGCACTGGCGCAGATATTGGACGATTTTTATAGGACAAAAGTTTCTCAAGGTTTTTAATTTAGTGCTTGCAATAAGCTTTAGTTTGTGGTAAACTTTTGTCAACTTAGAGGAAAAGACACAAGGAGATGCCCGAGGCGACGAGGGTATGACCTCCGTATAGCTGTCTTTTTTTTTGAGAAAATTTAGGAAATAATGTAATTTTATACATGATTTGCATTAAATATACATTATTCTTGAATTGTTATGCAAAAGTACAGATGGAAAGGATTAATGGTGGTATAATGAAAGCTTTTCTGATTCTTGAGGACGGAAATGTATTTGAAGGAACCAGTATCGGTTCAACGAGAGAAGTCATCAGCGAGATAGTTTTTAATACCTCAATGACCGGTTATCTTGAGGTTTTGACTGATCCCTCTTATGCCGGACAGGCGGTAGTGATGACATATCCTTTGATTGGTAATTACGGAATATGTCGAGCAGATATGGAGTCTGGCAAGCCATGGCCGGACGGTTTTATTGTCAGGGAGTTATCGAGAATCCCTAGTAATTTCAGAAGTGAAGATACCATCCAGAATTTCCTTGAAGTTAATGACATCCCCGGTATTTCAGGTATTGATACCAGAGCTCTTACTAAAATCCTCCGTGAAAAGGGTACCATGAACGGCATGATAACCACAAATGAAAATTATAACCTTGATGAGATTATTCCTAAGATTAAGGAATACCGCACGGGAAATGTTGTCGATAAGGTGACATGTGCCGAGAAGTATGTTCTTGACGGCGACGGCTACAAGGTTGCGCTCATGGATTTCGGCGCAAAGAGAAATATTGCAAGAAGCCTTAACAAGAGAGGCTGCAAGGTTACCGTATATCCTGCTAGAACAACGGCGGAGGAGATACTTGCCGACAATCCTGACGGAATCATGTTGTCGAACGGTCCCGGAGATCCTAAGGACTGCGGAACGATAATCGACGAGGTACGCAAGCTCTATGAGTCGGGCGTTCCGATTTTTGCAATCTGTCTCGGACATCAGCTTATGGCACTCGCAACGGGAGCTGACACGCATAAGATGAAGTACGGACACAGAGGAGCAAATCATCCTGTTAAGGATTTAAAGACGGGAAAGGTATACATTTCCAGCCAGAATCACGGATATGTTGTCGATGAAAAGACGATTTCCTCCGACCTTGCGGTTCCGAGCTTCTGCAATGTAAACGACGGAACGAATGAAGGTCTTACATACCTCAAGAAGAACGTGTACACGGTGCAGTTCCATCCTGAGGCTTGTGCAGGCCCTCTTGACACGGGATTTTTATTTGACAGATTCATAGAGATGATGGGAGGTGCAAGATAATGCCTAAGAATAAAGACATTAAAAAAGTATTGGTTATCGGTTCAGGTCCTATTGTAATCGGTCAGGCTGCCGAGTTCGACTATGCGGGAACACAGGCATGCCGTTCACTCAAGGAGGAGGGCATCGAGGTAGTTTTGGTCAACTCCAACCCTGCCACCATCATGACGGATAAGGACATCGCAGACGAGGTATATATCGAGCCTCTCACAATCAAGTCTCTCGAGCAGATTATCATTAAGGAGAAGCCGGACAGCATTCTTCCTACACTCGGCGGACAGGCAGGTCTTAACCTTGCAATGGAGATTGCCGAGACAGGCTTTCTTGAGGAGCACAATGTAAAGCTCATCGGTACAACCGCACTCACAATCAAGAAGGCGGAGGACAGACTCGAGTTCAAGACCACTATGGAGAAGATTGGCGAGCCTTGTGCACCGTCACTCGTTGTTGAGAATGTCGAGGACGGTATTGCATTTACGAATAAGATTGGTTATCCTGTTGTTCTTCGTCCTGCATACACACTCGGAGGAAGCGGCGGCGGTATCGCCAACAACGAGGAGGAGCTTGTTGAGATTCTCTCTAACGGTCTCCGTCTCTCAAGAGTTGGTCAGGTTCTCGTCGAGAGATGTATCGCTGGCTGGAAGGAAATCGAGTACGAGGTTATGCGAGACAGCGCGGGCAACTGCATCACCGTATGTAACATGGAGAACTTAGATCCTGTCGGAGTCCACACGGGAGACAGTATCGTTGTTGCACCTAGCCAGACACTTTCCGATAAAGAGTACCAGATGCTTCGTTCATCAGCACTCAACATCATCAACGAGCTTCAGATTACGGGCGGATGTAATGTTCAGTTCGCTCTTCATCCTACAAGCTTCGAGTACTGTGTAATCGAGGTTAACCCGAGAGTAAGCCGTTCCTCAGCGCTTGCCTCCAAGGCGACAGGTTATCCTATCGCAAAGGTTGCAGCCAAGATTGCACTCGGCTACACACTCGATGAGATTAAGAACGCAATTACGGGAAAGACCTACGCAAGCTTTGAGCCTGCACTTGACTACTGCGTAGTTAAGATTCCGAGACTTCCTTTTGATAAATTTATCCACGCTTCAAGAAAGCTCACAACCCAGATGAAGGCTACAGGTGAGGTAATGAGCATCTGTACGAACTTCGAGGGTGCACTCATGAAGGCTATCCGCTCGCTCGAGCAGCATGTGGACTGCCTCATAAATGAGGATTACTCGTCATACACGAACGACGACATCATAGAGATGCTTCACAGAGTTGACGACAGAAGAATCTATGTTATTGCCGAGGCAATTAGAAGAGGTGTAGATTACGATACAATTCACGATATAACCAAGATTGACGTATGGTTCATAGATAAGATTGCAATTCTCGTCGAGATGGAGAATGCGCTCAAGTCTCAGCCGCTCACCAAGGAGCTTCTCTTAGAGGCTAAGAGAATTGAGTTCCCTGACAATGTCATCGCAAAGCTCACGGGAAAGACAACGAAGGACATCAAGGCGCTCAGAAACGAGTACGGCATCCACGCCGCCTTCAAGATGGTTGATACATGTGCGGCAGAGTTCGAGGCGACGACGCCTTACTATTATTCATGCTTTAAGAGCGAGAACGAGGTTATAAAGACACATCCTGAGAAGAAGGTTCTCGTGCTCGGTTCCGGTCCTATCAGAATCGGTCAGGGTATCGAGTTTGACTACTGCTCGGTTCACAGCACATGGGCATTCAAGCAGGAGGGCTATGAGACAATCATTGTAAATAACAATCCTGAGACCGTAAGTACCGACTTTGATATTGCGGACAAGCTCTACTTTGAGCCACTTACACCTGAGGATGTCGAGAACATCGTTGAGCTTGAGAAGCCGGACGGAGCAGTTGTTCAGTTCGGTGGACAGACGGCAATCAAGCTTACCAAGAGCCTTATGGAGATGGGAGTCCCTATTCTCGGAACAAGTGCAGAGGACGTTGACGCTGCCGAGGACAGAGAGCTCTTTGATGAGATTCTTGAGAAGTGCGCAATTCCAAGACCGAAGGGACATACGGTATTCACAGTCGAGGAGGCACTCGATGCCGCACACGACCTCGGATACCCAGTGCTTGTAAGACCTTCATACGTTCTTGGCGGACAGGGAATGCAGATTGCAATATCCGACAAGGATGTAATCGAGTTCATGAACATTATCAACAGACAGGTTCAGGAGCATCCTGTACTTGTAGATAAATATATTGTCGGAAAGGAAATCGAGGTTGATGCCGTATGTGACGGCGAGGACATCCTCATTCCGGGTATCATGGAGCATATTGAGAGAGCGGGTATCCACTCGGGAGACTCAATCTCCGTATATCCTGCACAGAGCCTTAATGACAAGGTTATCGCAACACTTGAGGATTACACGGGCAAGCTTGCAAGAGCTCTCCATGTAAAGGGACTTATCAACATTCAGTTCATCGTAAGCCACGACGATGTGTATGTAATCGAGGTAAACCCTCGTTCATCGAGAACGGTTCCGTACATCAGCAAGGTTACGGGAATCCCTATCGTAAAGCTCGCAACTCGCGTCATAACAGGACATACAATAAAGAGCATGGGCTACACTCCGGGACTTCAGGCGAAGGCGGACTACATCGCAATAAAGATGCCTGTATTCTCATTTGAAAAAATCAGGGGCGCTGATATAAGCCTCGGACCTGAGATGAAGTCAACAGGTGAGTGCCTCGGTATCGCAAAGCAGTTCAATGAGGCTCTCTACAAGGCATTCCAGGGAGCAGGTGTGAACCTTCCTAAGCACAAGCAGATTATCATTACCGTTAAGGATGAGGACAAGCCGGATGTTGTCGACATCGCACAGCGCTTTGAGAAGCTTGGCTACAAGATTTATGCTACACTCGGTACAGCGAAGTACTTAAACGAGAGAGGCGTAAACGCAATCAAGGTCAACAAGCTTGAGCAGGAGGCACCGACACTTCTCGACCTCATTCTTGAGCACAAGATTGACCTCGTAATCGACAGCCCGTCGAACGGTATCGAGCACAGCGGTGACGGCTTCTTAATCCGCCGTCACGCAATCGAGACAGGTGTAAATGTTCTCACATCTCTCGACACTGCTCACGCGCTTATCACAAGCCTTGAGAATCAGGACGAGCAGGACATGAGCCCTATCGACATCGCAACTATCGGAAGCAGATAGAATATCATTAAGTGTATATAATCAGAAGGACAATATCAGCAGAGATTTGGCTGTTATTGTCCTTCTTTGCTTGTCCTGACTGTGTAATTGTACGCATGGTCATGGCGTATGCCTGTTGTATATCTGTGCGTGGCTACAACTGCCTGAAAAGTCATGTAAAATACCCGGAACGGTGAAAAAATAATTGCCTTTTGGGTACTTAGTATGTAAAATATGAAATCATACCCGAGATAGTGGTGCTAGTATGGCAAAATTGGGTATAGAATAAGATATTGTTATAAAAATACCCGCATGCACGGGAAAATCAGCTCTGAATGGGTATACGCCGATTGAAATCAGGAAATATACCCATAATAAATATAAGAACAGAAAGCTTATAGGCTGCTTTTTGAGATTTGGAAGGCGAGGAAGCAAGTATGAATAATTTTGACAGCATAATATTTGATGTGGACGGCACGTTGTGGGATGTGAGGGATGCGGTTGCGCTTGCATGGCGCGATGTTATCACGGAGCTCACCGACTGGG
Organism: uncultured Eubacteriales bacterium; assembly: GCA_900545455.1. Classification (GTDB taxonomy): domain Bacteria; phylum Bacillota; class Clostridia; order Lachnospirales; family Lachnospiraceae; genus CAG-882. The sequence continues at coordinate 1,566 of UQZF01000146.1, read as the reverse complement.
AGATAAATTTTGACGGAAAGAGCCTCGGTGCTATGTTCGGCAAGACGATGGATACGATTTTCTTTCATTTTTACCCGAACAGCACGAGGGAGGAATACGAGAAGATAACGGGAACCATCTACAAGAGACAGAAAGAGTATCTTATAAAATATGCGCCCGATTTGTATGATGGTGTTGCGGAAACGCTTAGGAAGCTCTCGGAAAAATATAAGCTCTTTATCGTGACAAATGCGCAGAGAGGCTATATAGATACCGTCTTTGCGGTACATGATGTGCAGAAATATTTCACCGACTGGATGTGCTTTGGCGACACGAACGCGTCAAAGGATGTCACGATAAGACAGATTATCGAGCGCAACGGCTTAAAGAATGCGGTCTATGTCGGTGACACGCAGGGCGACGCCAACTCCTGCGAGAAGGCGGGCATCCCGATTGTCTATGCAGCCTACGGTCTCGGAAAGGTTGAGAAGCCGTGGAGGAGCATTGATAAGTTCAGCGAGCTTGAGGATATATTTCTTGAACAAAATCTTGCTGATAAAGCTGCTGATATATCGCAAAATAATACATTGGAAACGGATAAAATATTAGTGAAAAGCAGTGAAACTCAGAAAATAGACACCGTCATTTTCGACCTCGACGGAACACTTCTCTACACGATAGAGGACTTGGCGGCGAGCACCAACTATGCCTTGGAAAAGCATGGAATGCCTGTCAGAAGTCTTGAGGAGGTCACAGCTTTTGTGGGAAACGGTGTCGCAAAGCTTATCGAGCGCGCCGTGCCGCAGGGAACGGATAAGGAGTTGTTTGACAAGGTTTTTGCGGACTTTAAGGAGCACTATGCCATTCACAATCTCGACCACACAAGACCTTACCCGGGAATAATCAATATGCTAACCAAGCTTGGGGAGCAGGGCTATAACATTGCGGTCGTGTCGAACAAGCTTCAGAGTGCGACGAAGAGTCTCTGCGAGCATTTCTTCGGAAATCTGATTCATGTTGTCGTCGGTGACAATCCGAACATGGCAAAAAAGCCTGAGGCGGATATGGTGAACGAGGCGTTATACAGACTTAATAAAAGCCGTGCAAATGCTGTCTATGTCGGTGACTCTGAGGTCGACATAGAGACGGCGAAAAATGCGGGAATGAAGCTTATCATGGTTGAGTGGGGCTTTAGAAAGCGCGTCGATATGGAGAAGCTCGGGGCTGAGTGCTTCATTGACAGTGCGGACGGAATATTTGAGGTTTTGCATAAGTATGAATAAAATAATTGAAAAATATAAGTGTCCATGTTGTGGATTTTATACTTTTGATGAAAGACCTAATGGTAATTACGATATATGCCCGGTGTGTTTTTGGGAGGATGCCATAATTTTTTATTGTTTGGTGCATGTGAAGAAGAAATGAAAAAGCATGTGCGAAAACCTAAAGAAGATGAATTGCATGGTATTGATTAGCAATGGGAATTTTCAGTAAAACAGGATTTGCATTTTGCAGGGCATGGAGGAGTAAAAGGCTGTCTCTTATACACATTCTGACGCTGCCGACGAAGGCTTAGGTGTAGATCTC
>UQZF01000145.1 GCA_900545455.1 uncultured Eubacteriales bacterium | reverse complement strand
TGTCCGCCTTGCTCTGCTGACCTGCCCCGAGAAAAAATGCTATCATCGCATTGATTCCGACACCGAAGCCGACCGCAACCGATGTCATGAGATTCTGAGCCGGGAACACAAGCGAGAGTGCCGTCATCGCATCCTCGGAGAGCTTTGCAACAAAGTAGCTGTCCACTATATTGTACAGTGAACTGAACGCCATCGACAGCATCATCGGCAGAGCCATCGACAGCACAAGAGGAAAAATCTTCCTCTCCTTCATAAATGTCTGGTTCATACTAATCCTCGTTTCTGAGCGGTAAAAATCGATTTCCGCTCGCAGTCAAATTCATTTGAAGCTGCGCAAACGCGCAAAAAAAGCCACACAGCCTGTTAAGCTATGTGGCGAAAAAAGATTTCAAATCTTGAAAAATCCACACCCAATGGGTTTTATGCGTTGTATTATAAACGATGTTCGTCAAAAAATCAATATATATTTCCTAGCCGAGCACCAATGTGAGCAGATACGCATATCTCGGCAGCGTTATTATGCTTAAAAGCGTCGATATGACCACAACCGAAGCCGCGTATTGTTCATCCTTATTGTGCTGTATGGCAAAAAGTGTTGTTATTGAAGCCGCAGGGCACGCCTCCAATATCAGTGTTACCATCGCAGTCATTCCTGTAATATGAAACAGCTTAAATACTCCCAGACAGACAAGCGGAATTAAAAACAGCCTTACCACTATAGCTACACACAGATTCTTCTTTCTGAAAAGTGACAAAAACCCTGTCTCCGCCATTGTCACTCCCGTGATTATCATGGAAAGCGGCGTGGTCATCGCACCAACGTTTGCTATAGGCTCCGCTATGATGTCGGTGACGGGTATTCTGAAAAAATATATTATCAGTCCGACTGCCACCGCTATAATCGGCGGGCAGGTTATGAGATTCCTGATAAGCTTTTTTACAGGCATCCTGTCCGCAAAGAACACACATCCGACCGTCCACAAAAGGATATTGAAAACGGTGACATACGCGCTCGCATACAATATTCCCTCATCGCCGAAAAGTGCCCTGATAAGCGGAAAGCCCATATATGCCGCATTCGAGAATGAGCAGGCAAACTTAAATATGCCCCTGTTCTCTCCTTTTACAAAATGTGCCGCAATTATTGAAATAACGATACCAAGCGTGCACAGCACCACGCTGTACAGAAATGACCTGCCTATATTGCCTAAAATCTTGTCCTCGTATGAGCCCATATACGAATTTAATATCATACATGGCACAACAAACTTGATAAGCAGATCGGACAGAAAACGCTTGTTGTCCCCGTTTATCATTCTGACCTTCTTTAACAGCACACCCGCCGCTATAAGAATAAAAAGCTCGACTACCTGTCTCGCCGTTATAAGTGCAAGTTCCATTCCATTATCACTCCGTTCCACAAACCGTATTTCGTTTCAGGCACTCTGTCCCATAATGATTTTGATGAGCTCCTTGTCAAGCATTATCGTCCTGTTCCACGGATTTACTATAATTCCGTTAATCTCAGGCACCTCAAGTGCGGTCTCAAACAGCTTGTCAATATCCGATAAGAACGTGGACATTACGCTGTCAGCTCCCTTAATCTCCTCGTCAAAGCTTGTAAACGCTGCCCACCAGATTGCGCCATCCGCCGTCTTTACGGTCTGAAGCCTCATCTGTGTGCTCTCAAGCGACGCCTCAACCGCAACGACGAACCGACCGCCCTCCTTCATCCTCCTGCGGATAACCGTCAGCGTGTGCGCAAGCATCTCCTGTGACGGCTCGTTCTGAAGTGCAAGAACCGCCTCCTCTATTTTCTCGTTTCCGATAAGACCTTCATCCCGTGTATTTCTATTCATACTTATACCAGTTTCCTTTACATAATACTCTATTGCTTTAATACATACAGTCAATAATTATATACTCATTTATATTGTCGCTGTAAAGCATTTTTTTATTTTCTCCGTTATCCCGGCGTCAATCCAGCCCTTACCAGCCATGTCCTCCAATATGGAGCAAGCCTTCTCATGAGTCATTCCGCTCTTGTACGGTCTCGACTCCGTGAGTGCCTGATATATGTCAACACATGCCATGATACGCTCCGGCTCATTAAGCTCCGCCCTTGTCTTGCCAAAAGGATAGCCTGTTCCGTCAAGCTTCTCGTGGTGAAGTGCCGCCCAGTCGCGCACCTCCTCAAAATCCTCCACGTCAGAAAGTATCATATATGTGTACCCTGCGTGATTCTTCATTCTGGAAAACTCCTCATCGCTAAGACGCCCCGGCTTCTCCAAAATCTCATTGCCTATCGCCATCTTGCCGATGTCGTGCAGCGCTCCCGCCATATAAATCTTCTCTATATCAGCCTCCGAATATCCCATATATTCGGCAAGCTTCGCTGCCTTATCAGCCACACCGAGCGAATGCCTTCCCGTAAACTCCGACTTGTAATCGACAATCTGCGCAAAGAAATCCGCTATATTCTTACATGTATCAAAATCACAAAAACGCTTTTGTCTCGGTATTCTCCTCCATAACTCCTTCTCAAACGTATCCTGTGACATACTCACAAAATTCTCTTCCGAAAAAACATCAAGAAAAGCATCAACGCACTCCCCGTCAAAGAGAACATCCCTGTTCTTTTTGATAAAGCTCTGCGCCTTAACCCAGTTCTCATCACTGAAATCACACGAATTTCCGATTACATCCACCATGTCGCAAAGGTGAATAATCCGTGCAAAAAGCGGAATCTCATCCCATCTCTTTCCAAAAGGTCCGCTTCCGTCAGCATTCTCATGGTGGTACAAAATAACTCCCGACATATCCGTGTCAAACGGAAGCTTCTTTATATTCTGTTCACCGTAGATGCAGTGGAAGCCGAGCTTCTTAGGTGTAATCTCCGATACAATCTCAGACATTACATTCCTGTCATATCCGCCCTTATCATTGACTGCCTCGGGCTTCTTCTGCACCTCCTCGGAAATATACTGAGTGAGCGCATTGTCATGAAGCAGCGCACATATCGCCAAATCCTGCAATGCTCTGCCCTTTATTCCCATTTTTTCCGCCATACACACGCTTATGTACGCAACACGCTTGCCATGCCTGTTCGTCACATGCACAAGCTCCGCCTCTATGCAGTCGAGTGCATACGAACACGCACTGACAAGACCAACTATATCAAGTTCCATTTCTTTCTCCTTGCATACTGCAAATATTGCTTGCAGTACTCGACATCTATTCTTACTTAAAATCTTTTAATATTGAAATCCTTTATATCGATGTTTCAACAGTATTCTCCATATTCACATCCCACATTTTCGGCGATAACCACATCAATCAACCGCTCATTTCCAAGATGCTTTTTATACAGTTCAATCTTGCCTCGTCCATTTCCTCCATTCCACAGACGATTATGTCTTTTCGCACCGTCCGGTGCCTCATACTGAATAAACAGCATATCCTTTTTCTCGCAGGTTATATCTGTAACCATGCGATGCAGAGATGTCTCCTGTTCCACATGCCATATAACCCGTTCATCTGTCTCTGTACATGAAAATTCTGTTTTAGTCAGCGTCCAAAACTTTGAAAAGTTAAATTCGTAGCTCTCGCCCTCATAGCAGAATGCACCGAGGAGCTTCCTGTTAAGTGCAAGATGTCCGATTTTCGGTCTGCCTCCGCCGATATTGAACACGCTGTTTGACAATTTTTTTCCTGAAATTCTGCTTGTCAGATTGTTCGATGACAACCATACCCAAGGACTGGTGAAATCCTTCCCCCAATTCTTGTCAGCATAACCATAGCAATTCTCAGGCTCAACCTTGTATACCTCGCCATTAAAAATAATTTCACCTGAATATTCCGTTTTCATTCCCTCCGCATGCCAGAACATCTCAAATGCTCCGCTCTCACGCATAGGTCTGCTCGCTCCATACCCTACATTATATGCAATCTTTTTATCAATTTTAAGATTCCATGACATCTTTCCATCGCCGCACATCCACTCGGGATGCTCCGCTGAATCCGTGACCTCGACACTTCCGTATGTCTGTGTCTCACTCAGAAAACAATCGCCCGCTGATACCGTAAAAGGAACCCCACCATCAATTCTTACACTGTTCCAACCGAAAAACCTGTGAAGCTGTACGGCATCCTCTCCCCATGCTCCTACCTTAACCATCACATAAGAGGGTTTTCTGTCCTCCCTACGATTTTCCTCTAACTGTCCAAGAATCGGTTCGTCTCCGCCAAGTGCAGGATTACAAGTAAAAAATTCAATAAAAAAACCTTTTTCTCTGCCTGTAATGCTGTTATGCCCGGTGAAAGAATGCCACCACCAATCATAACCGCACTCTGCAAGTCCGCCCTTGAGCATAAACGCGTCACGTTTTTTATCACTTATATTTACCATACCCATCTTCCTTCTATATTTTCTTGTACGCAATTACAGCCTTTTCACCATCGCCTTCACCTCTTTATCAGGTGTGAGCGATTCACAAATCTTGTTTACCGCCTTCCTGTATGATACAGAATCAAGCCTCAACTGCTCCTTGTCTGCGAGAAATTCCCATATTCTTGCCGGGAAAGTCACAAAGCACTCCGCGAGCAGCCATCCTGCTGCCATCTGCGTGTAATATCCATTGCCCGAAAAGTCCCTGTTCACAAGCGATAATATCTCCCCGAGATATTTTCCGTCGGCTTTCTCTCCGTTCACGTCTATATCCTTCAGAGTAACCTTTTTCATTCTCGGCTTCTTATTTCCAAGCTCATCAACCTTGAGATAATGGTCAAGCAGCATGATAAGTCCCACTCTCGCCCTGTACTCATCATACGACATCGTACATTCCCTTATATATGGCAAAAACTCGTCCCTAAACATATCCATAACCTTAAATTCTACGCAGAAGCAATCGTTCACAGCCCAGTTGTTCACAAGCGGTACGAACTGTTCAAGGTCAGCCAGCGCTCTGTCAAAGTTCTTTTCCTTTGCTGTTCCGCAGCCGATTACATACCCTCTCAGAAGAGTCTCCTCGTGGTAGATGTCAGGCTCTAAAATGAGCTGCCTGAAATCCTCATTCCCGGCTACAAGCTGCTTTGCATATTTTTTTAGTATCGGCTGCCTCACACCGATGACATTGTCGCATCCAGGTATGAGTGACGCTGTGAATGCGGCATAATCTCTTTTGTCCGACATATTGATAAGTTCGTTTCTTATGTACTCGAGCATGTGACCTCCCTCCGGCTTTTTTGCGCTTATTTACTCAGAAATCAATCCTCACAATTCTCATTTTCATCATTCCATCCCCCATCTTAGAGAGCAGACGGAAAAATCCGCTCACCGACGGAAATTTCAGGTCACTGTATCCGAGCATATAACCCTTGGCGGTTATTTTCGCGTCGGGCAGCCATGGAGCTAAGTCCGAATCGATATTGTTGATATAAAAATACTTGTCGACATCGGTAATGCCCGCGGTCTTTACCCAAGTCTTTAGCATGATCTTCACAGCCGACCTGTTCGCTGTATCGAACACAAGGCGTCCTCCCTTGAAATGCTCCGACATAGCGGTAAAGAGCTTTTTCACCTCATCCGAAAGGAAATAATAGAACACTCCCGCCGCAAAAAATATCACTCCGTCGCTGTCGTCTATATCATCAAACCACGCGGTGTCATTCAAATCCGAGCCTATGTTGGTGACATTGCCCTCAGGCGGTATCAACTGATTGCGCACCTCAATAACATCCGGTCTGTCGATATTATATATCTTGCAATCACCAACGGCATTATTTTCAGCGGTGCAGTCAAGTCCGCAGCCCAAATTGACCACAGCAGCACCCGGGTGTTCTGCGAGGTAAGCCTTAACCTCCGTCGCCAAATCCATGTATCTTGCGGCAGCTTCGAGGTAGCCGAAGCGAAAGCCGACGCTGCCTTTTTTTGCCTCAAGTGCAGAGAAATCATAGTCGAGCTTCTCCATTATCTTTCCCGCCATCGCGTCACTGTATATCTCGCTGTAAATTTCCGAGCAGTATTTTCTTCCCCACAGAGGAATAACCAAGGTCTCCTGAGTCGTGTTAGGCTCAATATGTAATTTACCATTCATAAGCAATACCTCTCTTCAAAATGAGTTAGTTAATTCTAACTCATTTTAACACGATTCACGGACAATGAAAATATGTAACTGCAAATATTCCTTTTACTAATAATATATCGTGCCGTTTACTCCAAAATCGGCAGATTGTTGATACAAGGCGGAAGGTGCATCATATGATGATCCGTCATCGGCGTCAATATCATTCCTCCCCTTGTAAGTCTCCCCCAGTACACCAAGAGCCACACCGAACGGAAGTCCGTAGTCACGCCGCCCTCCTCAAGAATACGCATCACCCACTCTGCCGGAACCATGGAATTAATCTGCTCTAGAGTGAGCCCCGCGAGTATTTTTCTTGTATTCTTTCCGACCGTAATCATGTACTCGCAAAGCGCATCGACATTGATTGACCTTCATCATGTAGTTAAGCACATAGTCCGCAATCGTCATTTCCTTCCTGCCCGAAATCTCGGCAGGATGCACCATCGCATGAACCTCCAAGGTGATCTCCCTTATCCTCTCCAAATCCGTTCCCTTGAGTGCCTCCTTCAGCTCGCCGTACCGCTCTCTTATCGGTGCAAATAAATCCTCCTTAGTCACTGCCTTTCACATCCCTTCCCAAAATAAATACCCTCAACTGTTCCATATAAAGCATTATACATTATCGAACAAATGTTTGCAAGCTATTTTTACAAATACCTTATAATACAAAACACCATCGAACTCTCCAAGCACTTATGTTATGTACTCAGAAAATTCGGTGGTGCAATTTTTACTTTTTGTTATGTCACACAAATTTACTTTGTCAGCACTTTCCTGCAATACCTATGCGCTCCGCAGTTCGGACACACAAGCTTACGCTTCGTAATTGTATGTGCTCCCATGATATAGTCCTTCATGTCGGGAACAAATCGCGTGCTGCACTCCGGACATTCATAAGCACCTGCATCACGGTCAAGCACACAAGCGATGGCTATACCGATTACAATAACCACAAAACCTATTGCGATTAGTGTAACTCTAACCCATGTGTCCATCTCAATCGTACCCGATACAACGAACATAGGCGTTGCAGCCACAATCACGAGCAATGCCACCATTGCCGACAATATTATTTTCTTTTTGCTTTCCTGAGCCTCTCTCACTAAATTCACCATATTTTCCTCCGCTTTCTTGCGATAATCTTCCTCAGAAACTCTCTCCCCGGATAAAAGCTCATTCACCGTAATGTCAAGTTCATTAC
>UQZF01000144.1 GCA_900545455.1 uncultured Eubacteriales bacterium | reverse complement strand
ATAATCACCATGCCGTATATGCTCGCGGGAATCGGGAGCGGGAGCAGATATTTTAAGAGCTCGCCGACGAAGGTGATTCCGATGATTATTAGAAATTGGTGTAAATATTTCATGATGCTGTTTCCTTTCGTAGTGTTAGCTAAAGAGCTTTATAAAAAAACTCTTTTTTGTTGATTGCACGCCTTGTATATTGTAATAACAGAATTTTCGAGAGTGCGGAGCACTTCCGAAAATTCTGACGGAAATTCGCAATCCAGCCGTTCAAAAGGCGAACGGCTTACTTGCTCATTTCCGTTTACTCATCCAATAGATAAATCGCTCTGCCTGCAAGCAGTCTAGCTCTTTATCTATTGATGAGCTTATTACAAAAATTGGTAGCACCAATTTGGTGCTACCAAAGAATTATACTCTCGTTATATGTTTTGTCAAATGTCAAATGTGACAAATTTTACCTTCTGTTAAGGTCTTCTTCCGTCATAAATGTTCCGCTCATTGAAGCGTTAATCTCCGCAACCTCGCGTATGCCCTTTATGTAATCGTTGTAGATGTCCCACAAATCCATGTCACAGTCGTTAAGCCCGTCATCATCAGGTATCCACTGCTTTATGAGCGCTATGCGCTCTTCCTTTGTGGTGTCTTTTATGAGAATGCTTTTATTCTCCATGGCGTTTTCCTCTCATTTACAAATATCAGTTACACAACGTCCGTTATAATAATTGCAAAGCCTCAATCCCTGAAGGTTCTGAGTGCCTCGATGGTGCGCTCAATCAGTTCGTCCAGACTCCAGCCGAGCATATCCGCGCCTCTCTCGATAACCTCTCTTGAACAGCCTGCCGCAAAGCCCTTGCTCTTGTACTTTTTCTTTACCGACTTTAGCTCAAGATCCTGCACGCTCTTAGACGGGCGCATGATAACAACGGCACCGATAAGTCCCGTGAGCTCGTCAACCGCATAGAGTACCTTCTCCATCTCGTGTTCAGGCTTAATGTCGACCGTTATGGCATAGCCGTGGCTCGCCGTAGCGTGGATTATTCTCTCATCCACACCGCGCTCGCGCATAATCTCCTGACTCTTTATGCAGTGCTCCTGCGGATACATCTCAAAATCAAGGTCGTGGAGTATTCCGACAACCTCCCAAAAGTCCGCCTCGTCACCATAGCCTAACTTCCCGGCAAAATATTTCATCGTCTTTCCTACAATCTCTGCGTGTTCAAGATGAAACTCATCCTTATTATATTCCGTAAGTAATGCCCAAGCCTCTTCTCTGTTCATGCTATTCCTCCTGCTTTTTGCAGAGGTCCTTAACAACCTCTCCCGCAATGATAAGTCCGGCAACCGACGGCACGAATGCCACGCTGCCCGGGATGTCCCTTCTCTCCGTGCACTTGTGCTGTGCTCCCGGAGGGCATATACAGTGGTTACGGCAGCTTATCGCCATATCTTCGATTGGTCTTGTAGGCTGCTCCTCGGAATACACAACCTTCAGCTTCTTAACCCCGCGCTTCTTTAACTCTCTTCTCATGACCTTCGCGAGCGGGCAGACCTTCGTCTTATATATGTCCGCAACGCGGAACTGACTTCCGTCAAGCTTGTTGCCTGCGCCCATGCTGCTTATTATAGGGATGTTCAGCTCCTGAGCCTTCATGACGAGGCTTATCTTTGCCGTCACCGTATCGACCGCATCGACAACGTAATCATACTTGTTAAAAGGGAACTCCTCCGCATTTTCAGGAAGGAAGAAGCACTTATGAACCCTCACGTCAGCCTCCGGGTTGATTTCCAAAATTCTATCCTTCATGACGTCAGCCTTGTACTTACCGACCGTCTTTCTTGTCGCAATAATCTGACGATTGAGGTTGGTTAGACACACCTTATCATCATCTATCAAATCAAAGGCGCCCACTCCGCTGCGCACAAGTGCCTCGCATACATAACCGCCGACTCCGCCTATACCAAATACAGCCACCCTTGAATTTTTCAGCTTGTCCATCGCTTCTTTTCCAAGCAGCAGCTCCGTTCTTGAAAACTGTGTAAGCATTTTTTTCCTCCAAACAAATTCACTTGTACTGTCTACTATAATTCCTCATGGCTGGAATTTCAAGTAGTAATTCCTAGTATTTCACTCGATTTTCATAATCATAACCATGATTTTTTTATAAACAATCCATATCATCTCTTGAATTTTCAAATTATAATCTATACAATATAATGACAAATAAACATACAGAAAAACAAGGAGGACTATTATGTACGAATTTACAGATGACTGCTTAATACATATTGACGAGATAGATAACGAACACAGACAGCTTTTCTCACTTCTCAACGAATCAATCGCGATGGTTGCAGAGGCTGATGATGTGACCGCAATCGCCAACAATCTTGTTGCAAAGCTCAAGGACTATGCGCTCAATCATTTTGCGCACGAGGAAGCATACATGGAGAGCATACATGACCCCGAGCTCAGGCTTCAGAAGCGTGAGCACGCCGCATTTGCCGAAAAAGTCAACTCTTTCTCACTCGACACCACTTCAAACGAAGCTGCAAAGGAATCCTTAAACGAACTTCTCCGCTATCTTGTGAGATGGCTCTACAGACATATTTTAAGCAGCGATATGATGATAGGAAAGACCGAACCGAACGATCCTTTCGCATTCACGGACCGCTTTAAGACGGGAATAGAGCTTGTCGACGACGAGCACCGCACACTCTTTGAGATTATCAAGGAGACCAACGATTTAATCTGTGCTGAGCACCTTCACGACAAGTACGACAGGATTATGGAACTCCTCGCAAAGTTAAAGGATTACACGGAATTTCATTTTCACGACGAGGAAATGCTCATGGAGCGCATAGGTTATCCCGAGCTTGATGCACAGAAGCGGGCACATGCCGCATTTGTCGAGCGCCTTGTCGACATTGATCTCAACACGCTTGATGAAATTGACAATGACCAGCAGTCATATCTCCTAGACCTCATCAACTTCCTTGTCGGCTGGCTCACGAACCACATCCTCGGAAGCGACAAGAAGATTGGCGAATATGTAAAGAGCAACAATATCGCGCTGTAGGCTTTAATTCACAGCGGATTTCAAATTATGCAAAAACACCCGAAGGGTATTCACTCTCAACAAGAGATTACCCTTCGGGTATTTTTTATGCCATGGCGTTAGCCACCTTATACTTGTAAAGCATCTCGGCGTGGTTCTGCTCCTCTACCTGAATATCAGCTAAGAGCTTTCGCAGGCTGCTGTCGCCAAATGCGAACACCTCGTTATTGTAGGTACCCGACACGAGCTTCTCGGTTCCGATGCAGTCCGTCGCGAGGAAAGCGTCATTCTTCTTATCCTCCGAGTCGGTCATCGAATTGTAGGTTGCCTTCGGCTCATAGTCACGCCCGTCTGAATCGTTACAGTTGCACTCAGGCACGGTTCCCGCAAGCACCTTTGAAAGTGAATCGTAGTGCTCCTGCTCCTTGTCCTTTAACGTCTCAAAAAGCTTTTTGAGCTCCGGATCCTTCGCCTGCCCGGCATACTTTGTGTATTTTTCCACACAGCTCTTCTCCTGTGTCTGCAAGTCCTCGATTACCGTTCTCTCTTTTTCCTTTAAAACCATGATAAGCTCCCTCCATGTATGAATAATAAAAGATACAGACATCTGTACTGCCGACAGACAATCCGTATCTTTATTATTTACACTTTATTGCGTTATATACACTGTATCAGGTTTCTTATCACGCTGTCAGGGTATTTTTATACACCCGTCCGTCCTTCATTATGAGTTTTATATTATCCTCATCCGTGAGAATATCGACATCCTCCACAGGATTTCCCTCCACAAGAAGAATGTCCGCGTATGAGCCCTCACAGAGAACACCTATCTTGCCGTCAGCGTAAGGATTCTGGTAGGTCGTAAGCTTTATTATGTCGTTTGCGTAGCCCGTCGTAGAGAGCAGCGCCTTAAAGCTTCCAAATCTCTTCTTATATATAGATAAATCCTCGCCCTCAGGCAGCTCGTAGTCGGGCTTAAAAATCATGAGGTCGCTTCCGAAGAGAATCGGAATATTATACTTGTTTATAAGCTCTGTTGCCGTGTTCTCCCTCGCCCTTACAAGCTCAGCCTTGGCAGCCTTCTTTTTGTCAAACACGACATTTTTCTGATTTCTCGGCTTGTTAAACTGTGGCATCGGCGCGACAAATATTCCGTTGGAGACAATCATCCTCGCCGCCTCCTCGTCCATCATGTGCGCATGCTCAAAGCTTTTTACGCCCGCCTTTCCTGCACGCATCATAGCCTCGGGTGTGTACAGATGCGCCATAACATATGTGCCGTAATCCTTTGCGGCATCGACGGCAGCCTTCATCTCCTCGAACGAAAACTGCAATGTCTGAATCGGATCATGCTCCGAGGAGCACCCGCCGCCCGCCATTATTTTTATCTGGGATGCACCCTTGTAGAACTGCTCACGCACACCGCGCCTCACCTCGTCAACTCCATCGACAAGGACGCTGAAGGTCGGAACCCTGTACTGAAGCTCCCTTATGGTGTGGTCATACATATCGCCATGACCGCAGGTCTGTGTAAGACAAGAGTTGCTCGGATATATTCTCGGTCCCTCAAGCACATTGAGGTCGAAGGCTTTTTTGAGTCCCTGAACGATTCCCGACGCGTCCCTCACCGTCGTAAATCCCTTATAGAGCAGTTTTCTTGCGACCGCAGCGGACACGGCTGTATCAAAATCTATGGTCGAGACCGATGAAGCTCCTCCGAACAGGAATCCCAGATGCACATGGGACTCCACCATGCCGGGCATCGCCGTCCTTCCCGATCCGTCAATGACCATGTCAAAGCAATCCTCCGACACCTCTCCCTTACATATCTCGTATACAATATTGTCGTCAATAACTATCGAAGCGTTTCTGACAAGTTCACTGTTATGACCGTCAAATATATTTACATTTTTTATCAATATTCTCAATATGAATCGCCTCCGTCCGCCGCTTTGTAATTTATTTGTTAAAAACGTACTTATCCAGTCTGTCAAACGCCTCCACGACAAGTGAGTAAGGCACGGCAAGATTCATGCGGATGGCATTCGGATTGTGGAAAGGTCTGCCGTCCTGCCATATAACACCGACCGCAATTCCCTCTCTTATAAGCTCGTCCACCGTTGTACCGTGTGCCTCGCACCATTCCTTGCAGTCGAGATAGAGCATATATGTTCCCTGTGGCTTTGCAACGCTCACTCCCTTGAATCTGTCGACTATATAGCTGTAAGCATAATCCGCGTTCTTAGAGAGAACCTGATTGAGCTCATCCGTCCATTCATAGCCCTCCGGCTTATACGCACCTATGAGCGCATACATCGAGAGCACATTCATGCTGTTGTAATGTGAAAGCCCCGACTGTTTTCTCACTCTGTCACGAAGATACTTGTTATATATTATATGATACGAGCCGATAAAGCCCGCGAGATTAAAGGTCTTAGACGGTGCATAGATGGCGATTGTCCTGTTCTTGGCATCCTCCGACACACTCTGTGTCGGGATGTGCTTATGACCGTCGAGAATTATATCCGACCAGATTTCATCGGACACAACCACGCACTGATTGTCCCTGTAGACCTCCATAGCCTTCTCAATCTCCTCGCGCTCCCACACTCTTCCGCAAGGATTGTGAGGCGAGCAGAATACACAGAAATGAATGTTGTTCTCCTTAATCTTTCTGTCCATGTCCTCATAGTCCATTCTCCACACGCCGTTCTCATCGCGTACAAGCTCGGAGAGCACAATCTTTCGCCCGTTGTCCTCGAGCACATGTGTGAAGCCTATATATGTCGGCGAGTGCAGCAAAACCGCTTCACCCGGAGCCGTAAAAGCCTGTAATGCGGACGCAAGGCACCCTAAAACACCATTCTCATAACCGATTGCATCCTTTTCAAGCCCCTCAACACCGTTTCTCCTGTTCTGCCACTCAATTATTGAAGAATAATACTCTTCTCTCGGATTAAAATACCCGAAGGTCGGATGCTTTGCTCTTCCTATGACCTCCTCCTGTATTGTCGGAACGGTCGCAAAATTCATGTCCGCAACCCACATCGGAATCTTAGAAAAGCCCGGCTTGACAGCCGCTCCCTCAAAGGGTATTATATCGACCGCGATCGCGTCCTTTCCCTCTCTGTCAATTATCGATTCAAAATCGTATTTCATAGCAATTCTCCAATCTCATGTATTTAGTAATATACCTCTAGGCTTGCCTGTCCGCCTCGTCAGCAAACTTTTCCCTGATAATATTTGCGAGCATCCGGGCTGTTCCATCAACGCCAAAGACAGCACTGTTGACCATCAAATCAATATGGTTTAAGTCGTTCGGAAGATACTTCACATATCTCATGTGGTACGCATCTCTCGCCTTATCGACCTCGGTAATCATTTTCTTTGCCTGCTTTGCATCCATTCCGAGCTGATTTACACAGTTAACTATTCTGTCCTCATAGGGCGCATATATGAATACACTCAGGTGATTTTCGTTGTCCTCAAGTATGCTGTCCGAGCACCTTCCCACAATAATACAGCTCTCCTTGTCGGCGAGCTCCCTTATTATGTTCGCCTCAGCGTTAAAGATTTTGTCCTGCGCCGATGATGTCCCGTTTCCGAGCGGAAACCTCATAAACGAATATTTCGATGCGGTCTCCTCGAGGTCACTTACCTCCTTGACACTTATGTTGTGCTTCTTGGCAACCATATCAACTATATCCCTGTCATAGTATTCCACGCCGAGAATCTCCGAGAGCTCTCTCGCAATAGGTCGTCCCAGACTTCCGAACTGCCTTGAAATAGAAACTGAAAATTTTTTCATGCCACATACCTCTCTTCCGATTTATATGCTTTTAATCAGACTGCTTCCTCGTTAGCCCCATCAGCCTTCAATATTCTCTTTAAGAATGACTTAGTCCGTTCCTCCTTCGGATTGTCAAATATATCCGACGGAGTTCCCTGCTCCACGATTACGCCGTCAGCCATAAAAATAACCTCGTTTGCTACCTCTCTGGCAAATCCCATCTCATGTGTCACAACAACCATTGTGACGCCCTCCTTGGCAAACTCCTTCATGACACCCAAAACCTCGCCTATTATCTCGGGGTCGAGTGCCGATGTCGGCTCGTCAAAGAGAATCACATCGGGATTCACCGCCATCGCTCTGGCAATTCCGACTCTCTGCTGCATGCCTCCCGACAACTGTGCAGGATAATAATCATATTTTCCCGCAAGCCCGACTCTGTCAAGAAGCCTCTTACCTATCTCCTCAGCCTCCTTTTTCGGTACCTTCCTTGCAAGTGTAAGACCA
>UQZF01000143.1 GCA_900545455.1 uncultured Eubacteriales bacterium | reverse complement strand
TAATGATACGGCGACCACCGAGATCTACACCTAAGCCTTCGTCGGCAGCGTCTCAAAGGTGTCAAGCGGCCATATCTTCTCCTGATATTTGTCGCCAAGCTCTCGTCTTGCCTTGGTAATCTTTCCCGCAATCTTGAAATTTCTCATGCAGAAGCTCGGTGCAGCTCCCTTTACGCGGTCATTTAACGCATCCCACTGATACGGAATGACCTCATTTCTGACAAGCTCCATCTTCTCCTTCCAGAACTTGTCGTTGATTGTAACCTCCCTGAGTGATAACGGCTTTGCGTACTGTCCCATAATTCCTCCCGATAAAAAATACTTTGCGGCTGCCTTTTCCCTGTTACACCGCAGCCCTGTCAATTTTTATATTATCAGCTTGCGCATCAATAGTACATGCAAAAACCACGTCAAAAAAGTGAAAAAAGGTTATATTGTCCACATTTACGGATTACATCTTTTACATGGCTCGTAGCCCATATTTATGAGGTCATCCCTGCTTCCCGTGTAATCCATTCTGTTTTCCGACTTTATCTGATTTACCGACGAACAGCTCGGATAATGAAATTTCTTGGTGTTCGTGTTGGCTACATACGCTGTTCCCGGCTGTGTCGCAGGCTGTGTTTCCGTCTGCGTCTCTGCCTCGGTAATCTGCTGTGTTGTCTCCGCAAGCGCACTCTCCCCTGTCGCATAGTCAATCACAATTCCGTCCTGAACATTGTAAATGAACATACAGAAGCTTAATCCGTCATCATCACCGAGCGTCGCAGCCTCCATGAGAACGCCCTTCGCAACAAGGTTGTCTCCCTCAAAGAGCGGCGTAACCCTATAGAGAAGTTTCGCATTCTTGTCGTATTTGAGCAGATCATACACCTGATTTTCAAGCTCCAACATATCGAGATTAAACTGTCTCGTTCCCGTAATCAGATTTCTCTCGTCGTCATTTATTCCCGACACCGCATACATGAGCAGATGGCATCTGTTGTACAAATACAAATCCGAGATAACCGATTTGTCGTACTTTACCGTGTGCCATCCCGACGGCTTGATGTGTCCAATCTCGCCTCTCTCCTCGGCAGGCAGAGTTGCATTTGAGAACAAACCGATGCAGGTTCCGCATCTTTTAAGCTCATCAAGCTCCGACAGATAAATAAAATTATCGCCGTCGTAATTTTTTAACGCATCCGAAAAGAACGGTACATTGTCGTTTACAATATAAAAATCGGTGCCGCTGTAGTCAGGTATCGAAAGCGTGCCAACATCCATGAGCAGATCCGCCTCGGTAAGCTCTGTCTGTTCCGTTGTTGTCTCCGTTGTCTGTGCCTCGGCTGTATTCTGCGGAATCACCGCACCGTCAAGCGCCTCCGCGATTCCGTCGCTCTGACATCCTGTAAGTGCCACAAGCAGAGCCATCAATAATGCCGCCAATGAATTTTTAAATCTGTTCCTCATACTTGTTTCCTCTGTTTTCATTAATA
Organism: uncultured Eubacteriales bacterium; assembly: GCA_900545455.1. GTDB lineage: Bacteria > Bacillota > Clostridia > Lachnospirales > Lachnospiraceae > CAG-882. The sequence goes on along the minus strand of UQZF01000143.1, from coordinate 5,905 downwards.
CTAATCATATCTTTTATTTTTGATGTGACTATTTTTAGTATACACCATCACCTCATATATAGCAACAGTTCGTCATATCTAACAATTATTAACAACTCGACATTATAGTGTAAGTTATTGTTAGATTTTTGACTATTATATACAATTATCATACAACTGTGCTATACTTTACTCACTCGGCGATAAATGTAATATTTCCGAACGAGAAAAATAATATATTAAATACAGAAAGGGGCAATGGAAATGGGATTTTTGACAGGTAAGACAGCCATAATAACAGGCGGAGGAAGAGCAGTCCTTCAGGACGGAAGCTGCGGCTCCATCGGCTACGGAATTGCGACAGCTTATGCAAAGGAAGGTGCAAACCTCGTAATTACAGGAAGAAATGTTAAAAAGCTTGAAGAGGCAAAGGCAGAGCTCGAGGAAAAATTCGGCATCAAGGTTCTCCCTGTTCAGGCAGACGTAAGTGCGGGAACGGACAATGAAGCGACCGTCGCAAATGTTGTAAAGCAGGCAATCGACACCTTCGGACGCATCGACGTGCTCATCAACAACGCGCAGGCCTCCGCTTCAGGTGTCACACTCGCTGACCACACGACAGAGCAGTTCGACCTCGCCGTATATTCCGGTCTGTATGCCGCCTTTTATTATATGAAGGCATGCTATCCATACCTTAAAGAAACCAAGGGCTCAGTCATCAACTTTGCTTCGGGCGCAGGTCTGTTCGGCAACTTTGGTCAGTGCGCTTACGCCGCTGCCAAGGAGGGCATCCGCGGACTCACAAGAGTTGCCGCTACTGAGTGGGGACCTGACGGAATCAATGTCAACATCGTATGCCCTCTCGCCTGGACAGCACAGCTCGAAAACTTTGAGAAGGCATATCCCGATGCGTTCAAGGCAAACGTAAAGATGCCGCCTATGGGACATTACGGCAATGTTGAGACCGAGATAGGTCGTGTCTGCGTACAGCTCGCCTCCCCTGATTTCAAGTTCATGACAGGTGAGACACTCACACTTGAGGGCGGACTTGGTCAGAGACCATAGTTCTAAGGATTTTAGGCAAAAAAGATGCAGTTACGATTGATTTCTGCCATATTTTACAGGCTCATCATTCAAAACTGCATCTTTTTTATACTATAAATCTCCCGAGAGTGTTTAACATTACCTCGATGTCTATCGGTTTTACGATATGCGCGTTCATTCCTGCCGCGAGAGCCTTCTTTCTGTCTTCCTCAAAGGCGTTGGCTGTCATCGCGATAATCGGTATGCTTCCGCGCTTTCCGCCAAGAGCTCTTATGGCTTCCGTAGCCTCGTAGCCATTCATGTTCGGCATCTGTATGTCCATAAGGATTCCGTCATAGTAATCCTCACGCTCCGCCTTAAGCATATCTACACAGATTCTTCCGTCGACAGCTCTTTCAACCTCCAAACCGTTCTCATTGAGAATCGTCATCGCAATCTCGGCATTCAGGTCATTATCCTCCGCGAGCAGTATCCTCTTCCCTCTAAGATTTGCCAGAAGGCTCTCTCTTTTCTGCCCGTTGCTGTAACTAATCTGCTCTTTAGAAGCAATCGTAAATGTAAGCATTATTACGGTTGTTGTACCCTTTCCCGGTTCGCTCTGCACATCTATTGTTCCGCCCATAAGGTCAAGCAGTGCTTTGACAATCGGAAGTCCAAGCCCTGTTCCGTCAACTTTTGCCTCCGTGCTCGAATGTTCCCTCGTAAATTCCTCAAAAATATGCGGCAGATATTCTTTGCTCATACCTATTCCTGTATCTGATATAACAACTCTGAATGATGCACTTTCTCTTGAATCCTGCTCGAGCTCTGTAATATCAACTCTAATGCGTCCGCCCTTCTGAGTATACTTAACCGAATTGCCAATAATATTTAAGAAAATCTCCCTGACCTTAGTCTCATCACATATCACATACTCATGTGTAACATTACAGTTAATGCTGCCTATCAGTTCTTTCTCTCTGATTGACGGCTCAAAGACAGCCTGCAGCGAATCGGCTATATCATTCACGGAAGTGACATCTTCATTTAATGTAGTCTTACCGCTCTCGATTCTCGCCATCTCAAGTACATGGTTAATTATAGATAGTAGCATTGACCCCGCCGACCTTATTTTATCAATATAATCCTCAATCCTGCTTCTATCATCGATATGCTCCTTCAACAACTCCGCAAAACCAAGGATGGCATTAAGCGGTGTCCTTATATCATGACTCATGTTAAACAGAAATCTTGTCTTAGCTTCATTGGCTGACTTTGCCTCCTTAGCTGCTTTTTCCATATTAGCCGTATACACTGTTTCCTTATAACGCCGCATTGTAAACTGCCAATACACAACTGTCACAAGCATCGATATTATAATGGAAAAAATACTTCCGAACAGAACTTCTCCTCTTGAAATCCACCCCTCTGTAGGAATAATTTCAAAATGCCAATTATCATTCGGAACATCACACACAACTTCAAGTGCTTCATCAGGTATTACACCATCACAGTCAGCAATAGTTATCTTCTCTCTGCTTGCCATGTCCAATTTCCAAATGCGATAGTGATATGAAGCTTCACTAAGAGATTCAAGACCAATCTCGCTTATAAACTTGTCCCAATCTATAACCAAAATAGAGAATCCCCAGAACAGACTCTCTCCCGACTCATCTGTAATGTATATAGGATCAAAAAGAAGTGCTCCTGTTCCGCCCTGCACAAGTTCGTATGGTCCGGCAATCGTATATTTTCCGCTGTTCATGGCTAGTTCCGCTTCTGTCCTTCTCGCAGAATTTTCAAGCATGTTAAGCCCTATTGCCTCCTCATTACCCTCCAGCGGATAAATATTAGAAACAATTCCGTCCTTTGCAAGCTCTATCGCCTCAATGACATCCTCGTCATTCTGAAGAAATAACGAAAGACTGCAAAATTCCTCATCCGACAGCTCATGTCCCGACTCAACAATCTTTTTAAGCAAATCGGACTTTGAAAAATATTTATTTAACTGCGCCTCTATCCTTGCAACCGTCGACTCAGCAGTATATGCCGCCTTCAATTTCTCCGCATTCTTCTGATTAAGAAATTCCAAGTGTACAAGACAATTCATAATTATGAAAAAAAACAAAAATACCAATACTGTTTTTATCTTAATAATGTTTTGAATTTTGGTCCTGTTCATTTTTACCACCTGTTTAATACGTACTCTTATTATTACGTGCTATTTTACCACATATTGACACGAACACAAAATACTTTCTTGCGGAATGTGGGATTCTTTTCCTCAGACAGAATGGGCTTTCATTTTCACACTCGCTTATTGCGTGGTCGCAATACTAACAATCTTCGCAATCTCAGCTCCGCCCCACCAACACTCCGCTGAAAAACTGTTCCTGAAATGCAATCTGCGCATATATTTCATCATCGTTTGAGATGACGACATCGCCGCGAACCTTCCCATCCGCATCGCACGGAACCACAATCCACTTATTTTCGTTGTCATCATATCGATGGTACACGGCAATAACTTTTCCCGTATACTCCTCAACTGCTGAATTTTCACCCAAAAGATAAACATCCTGCGCCTCTCCATCGCCGCCTTTTATTCCCGTGACGTATCCGTAATTAATGGGATAAAACATATCTTTATGGTGCGGATGAAAGCTTCCCATCGGACAATCTGTTTTTCCGCTCACCACCTGCCCGATAATATCACGATACCTGTTATGCGGTACGGGATTTCTCTCAAATCCAAAGACATCCTTCATGTTCAGGCAGCACTCGCCACGGTCATACATGTCCCTGATTTCCGTCAACGCAAGCCACCTTGCCTGAATGACTTCATTCGTCGTTGCCTTTTGCAAATCCGGCTCCTGAGTCGTCTCAAAATAATATGAATCCCTTATCCAATTATGACGACGACCATCATAGGAAAAAGCGACTTTGGTGGCAAGAACCGTTGCATCCTCGGGTTGCAGCGAGATTCCCACCTCCTCATACACTTCCCGCACAGCCGCCTGCAAACTGTTTTCTCCAGCTATTACATGCCCCGCCACCGTTTCCCACTTTAGCGGATCAGTGTCTTTATCAGCCGCGCGCTGCGACACCAGATATTTTCCGGTCTCCGGATTTTTAATCCAGACCATAACCCACAGGTGAAACTCTTCATCCGAAAGCTGTCCCTGTTCTCCGCGAATACATTTTTTTCCCGTTAATTTTCTGTCCCTTGTGTATACGTCCCACAGCTCACTCATTTGTAATTCCTCCATAGTTTATAATCCCGCTTCCTATTGCCATTATGTCCTCGTACTGAGCAACACATAAAGGCTCACCAACCATCGACTTAAACATCGCGAATCGTTTCCCCTTATATTCGACCTCATAAATGGGATTCAGCCCATTTGCTGAATGAACCGCCGCAATTTGTTTTGCCTCAAAAAAAGCCAACACCGCATTGAACAGCTTTTCAGAGAAACAGGAAATCGTGACACTCGGAAAGTCCTCCAGCCTGTCAGCACACAGCTCAGGATTGATGACTGCATTTCTGTTTGAACCCAATTCTTCTAATAACATTTTTTCCTCCATGGGTTGTATAATATTCAAATGTTATATTCAAAAGCGATAAGTCTCTGCTTCATTGGAATTTTCTTGACAAAAGATACTTTGTCTCATTTTGTGTATCATTGTCCAGACTTAGTATAAACTCTTTTTCTATAATCGACAACTTAAATTCTATGGATTTCAACAACCGACCATTCACATTGCGTTCTTCAATTTACATATCACGTCTGGGAAGTGCCGAAACCGCTGATAGGTTTATACCGGCTAATGTATCCATCTGCCTGATTGCCAAATTTCTAAGCAATATAAGTCTTTCTGATTGAGATTTCCCCTGCTCAATTAAAATAGCATTATAACTTTCCATATTTGCCAATACCAACAACTGATTTAAGTTTGCATCATCACGCACATTTCCCTTTTTACCCGGATTATTATTCTTCCATTGCTTTGCAGTTTGTCCAAATAAAGCAACATTTAAAAGGTCTGCTTCACTGGCATATGTATAGGCAATCTGTTCAGCTGTCAACTCTGGCGGAATAAAATTTTCCTTCACCGCATCCGTGTGAATACGGTAGTTCACCTTTGATAAAGCTCTGTTCAGGTTCCAATCCAAAGAAAGACGACTATTTTCATCTTGTTTTAACCTGCGGTAATCATTCATAATATACAGTTGAAATTCCGGAGAAATCCATGTGGCAAATGCCATTGCAATATCACTATGTGCATAAGTTCCTCCACCATATCTGCCTGCTTTTGACACTATTCCAATAGCATTTGTCTGTTCAATCCATTTAGTCGGCGTCATAACAAACCTGTTTAATCCTGCCTCACTTCTAACCGCCTCGAATTGCACACGGTTAAAATCCGGATTATGAAGTTCTTCCCAAACTGCCAGAAACTCGACTGTATTTCTGTTTCGCATCCAGTTTTGAATAACGAATCTTGGGTCATTATCATTTCTTTATTTCGCAATATCTGTCAATGAAATATATTCATTCTCAAAATCATTCGTGTAGATCCCAATATCTATACCTTTTGCGTGAATGGTTTGCCGTAATTTCCTTAGAAATGTTGGTACGGGGCATTACCATAGTCATTAAGATACCGTCTATCCGCAGCTTTGGATTGATTTGCCGCTTGACCATTGATACGGAGCGAAGCAAAAACTCCAGACCTTTAGCAGAGAGATAGTGGGGCTGTGTCGGGATAATTACACTGTCAGCCGCCGCCAGAGCATTTATGGTTATCATACCTAAGCTCGGCATACAATCAATTAGCACATAGTCATAATTCTTTTTAACCTCATTGACATAGGTTTTCAGCACACGCTCACGGCTCATTG
>UQZF01000142.1 GCA_900545455.1 uncultured Eubacteriales bacterium | reverse complement strand
TAACGGAGTACAGGCTGTAGGCTACGCAAGAGAGAGACAGACATCAGGCTCGGATTTCAACAGAACAAGCAGACAGAGAGCGGTTATTGAGCAGATTATCATCAAGGCTAAGAAGATGAGTGTTTCACAGCTCAATGAGCTCGTAAATACACTGTTCCCTAAGGTATACACCAACATGACAGAGAGCGACATTCTCGGAATGGTGGCAGATGCCGTTACATATTTGGGCTACGATGTTGAGCAGGTGAGAGTTCCGTTTGACGGTATGTATGAGTCTGTAAGCGGCGGTAATCTTTTACCGGACTATGAGGCTACTATCGAGAAACTTCAGAGCATAATTTTTGCAACAGAATAACAGGCTGATTATGGGAGTGGTTACGGCATCTGTCTGTAATCACTCTTTTGCCGTATAAGGGGTTGTCCTATGCGGTATATAAAATGCGGGGGATAATATTGATTAACAGGAGATTAAGAGAAAATGGGCAATAAGAAAAAGAAATCGGTAGGAAAGATTATCGGTATCGTTATAGGATGCATTGTTGCGGCTCTGGCTGTATTTGCACTGAGCTGCTATCTGATACTTGTACACTACATAAATAAGAGAAATTACGTTCCAACCAATGAGAACTTTACCATTCTTGATGAGACACCGTCATTTCTCGAGGATGTCTTAAATCCGTCGTCGACACAATCAGCAACGGATTCCGACAAGGAAGAAATTGAATCATATAAGAATAATCTTGAGAGCCAGGCGGGCACAACTGCAAATTCGGATGAAGAGGTTGTTTCTGATGTATATAACATTCTTCTCGTGGGTTCTGATGTGCGTCCTGATGAGGAAGTCGGACGATCGGATACAATGATTCTCGTATCCATAAATAAGGAAACCAAAAGAATAGTTGCGACTTCATTTTTGAGAGACACTTATGTTAAAATACCGATAAAAAATGAGTTTCACAAGCTGAATGCAGCTTATGCGTATGGCGGAATAGAACTTTTGTTTGAGACACTTCAGTATAATTACGGAATTACCGTGGACAAGTATGTTGCTGTGGATTTCTTATCCTTTATAGATGCGATTGACATACTTGGAGGATTAGATGTTCAGGTTTATGAGGACGAACTCTATTGGTTCAATCAGTATATACATGCAAGCAACCTTCTTGTAGAACCTCCCGAGAGAGAAGATTCGGATTATGTTGATCATGCGGATGGTTCATATCAGCATCTCAACGGTAAGCAGGCACTTGCCTATGCCAGATTCAGATATGTAGGTAACGGAGATTTTACAAGGACGGACAGACAGAGAAGGGTTGTTCAGGAGATATTTAATAAGGTTAAGACGATGGATGTGGGAACAATCATTAAGCTGCTTGACGAGATTATTCCACAGATTACGACTAACCTGGATACCAATGAATGTCTGGAACTCATATCAATGCTCCCTGATATTTCAAAGTATGAAATTATATCATGGCATATCCCGGATGAGGATTTCAAGTACATGACAATAGACGGCGACGATGTTGTTGCCATCGATTTCAGCTATTACATGAAGAAGCTGTACAATTACATATATACGGACGCAGAGCCGACTACAAAGTAGCGGTGCAGAGAGTGTGGTTCGATGAAAAAGGAGAACGGACATAAAGTGCGGCGGCTGGCTGCGGTGATGCCTGCGATAGTGTGGATGGTGGTCATATTCATGTTCTCCGCAAATGACGGGGACAAATCCACGATGCAGAGCGACAAGGTCTCCTACATGGTGGCAGCCGCGTTTGACAGGGCACTGGGGCTTGGTATGACGAGCCTTACATATATCGTGAGAAAGACGGCACATTTTACGGAATATCTTATTCTCGGGTGCCTTCTCTACCTCGCGGTGAGAGCCAATTTGACGCTAAAAACAAAGATGGTGTGGAAAAAGCTTAATTTCACATACATAATTCCCGCCGCTATGGTGTTCATATACGCGTGCAGCGATGAGCTTCACCAGTATTTTGTGCCGGGGAGATGCAGCAGCTTCAAGGATGTGATGATTGACACGGCAGGCGGGGTGACCGGACTTCTCATAATTGCTCTTGTGAGGTACATTCACGGCAGAATAGCATATAATAAAGCAAATAATTCTGTCCGGAGAGCAGACAATGAGAATATGTAATCTCAGGGAAAAGCAGGTAATCAACTCGGTTGACTGCAAGATATTAGGGTATGTTCAGGATGTGGAATTTGACTTATGCTCCGGCTGTATCAAGGCGATTATTGTTCCGGGACCTCCGAAGCTGTTTTGTTTTTTCGGAGCGGACTGCGAATATGTAATTCCGTTTGAGTGCATAGTGAATGTAGGACCGGATGTGATTCTGGTAAATGTATGTCCGGAGAAGATAATAGTAAAATTATAGGAGGGCGGCGTATGAAGTGTCCGTTTTGTAATGCGGAGAATACGAGAGTAATAGATTCAAGACCGGCGGATGATGCTTTTTCCATAAGGAGAAGGAGACAGTGTGACGTGTGCGACAAGCGTTTTACGACTTATGAGAAGGTTGAGACGATGCCTCTCGTGGTTGTGAAGAAGGACAACAACAGGGAGCCGTACTCGAGGGAGAAGCTTCAGAACGGCATACTACAGTCATGTCATAAGCGTCCCGTGTCGGTTGAGCAGATTACGCATATTGTGGACGAGGTCGAAAATTCTATTTTTAATATGGAGCTGCGGGAAGTGCCGACAAGTGCCATCGGTGAGCTTGTGATGGACAAGTTAAAGGACGTTGATGCGGTTGCCTATGTGCGATTCGCATCCGTGTACAGGGAGTTCAAGGATGTGAACACATTCATGGACGAGTTAAAAAAGATGTTGAAATAGGAGGAAGAATGTTCCGAAAATTATATCCGACAGAGGATGCAGAAAGCATATATGACATAGATTTTGCCGAATTTCGTAAAAAGGGATACAGGGCAGTGCTCTTTGATATCGACAACACGCTTGTCGAGCATGGTGCTCCCGCCACGCAGAAGGTGATAGATTTCTTTGCGGGACTTCATGAGATGGGCTATGAGACATGCCTTATCTCCAACAACAAGGAGCCGAGGGTGGCATCCTTTGCGGGGCAGGTAAGCTCAAGGTATCTGTACAAGGCGGGCAAGCCGTCGCCCGACGGCTACAACAAGGCGATGGAGCTTTGCGGCACGACGAAGGATAACACGCTCTTTGTCGGTGACCAGCTTTTTACGGATGTGTGGGGAGCGAACAGGGCAGGCGTGTACAGCATTTTGGTTAAGCCTATCCACCCTAAGGAAGAGATTCAGATTGTATTAAAAAGACGCTTGGAATGGATTGTTTTGTTCTTTTACAGGAGGTACAAAAAGAGACATGGGAAAAATTGATGCTAGGACAGCACTCTGCGGACTTATCGGAAATCCGGTCGGACATTCGATTTCGCCGTTCATACACAACACGCTTGCCGATAAGCTCGGAATCAATCTCGCATACACCGCATTCAAGGTTGATAGCGGAGAGGTTGAGACGGCGGTAAAGGGCGCGTATGCGCTTGGAATAAAGGGAATGAATGTAACCGTTCCGCACAAGCAGGAGGTCATGGGGGCGCTTGTGAGCGTCGATGAGCTTGCAAAGTCGATAGGTGCGGTTAACACGCTTGTCCGCGTGGACGGCGGCTACAAGGGCTACAACACAGACTATCTCGGAATAAAGAGACAGCTTGTGTGCGACGGAATAGACATAACAGGGCGTGAGGTGATAATTCTCGGTGCCGGAGGAGCTTCGAGGGCTGTCACGTTCATGTGCGCGACCACGGGTGCGGACAGGGTGTATCTTCTTAACAGGAGCGTTGACAAGGCAGAGCAGCTTGCCGATGACGTCAACACCTATGTGGGAAGAATGTGTGTGACTGCGATGCCGCTTGACGGCTACAGGAAATTAAAAGGCTATAAGGATGGCTCGGGTTACAAATATATAGTGATACAGACGTCGAGCAAGGGCTTGTATCCTGACGTTGACGGAACTCCCGTTGAGGACGAGGCGTTTTATGATATGGTTGAGGCTGCGGCTGACATCATATTCAACCCGTCGGAGACGCGCTTTATGAGAATGGTGAGGGAGCACGGTGCAAAGGCATACAACGGCCTTGAGATGCTTCTCTATCAGGGCGTTGCGGCGTTTGAGCTGTGGAATGACCTTGAAGTACCCGATGAAATGTGCAGGGAGCTCTATGAGCTTATGAAGAAAGAGATGGGGCAGAAGTGATATGAGCGGATGCGGCGGAAATGCTAATGGCAACAACATAATTCTGATAGGCTTCATGGGTTCGGGAAAGACTACCTTCGGAAGATGGATAGAGAAAAATCACGGAATGAAACTCATTGATACGGACAGCCTGATTGCAGAGCAGGAGAAAAAGACAATCAACGATATTTTTGCCGAGAACGGCGAGGAGCATTTCAGGAACCTCGAGACGGAATGTGTCAGGGCTTTAAATGAGAAGAACACGAGGAACACGGTTGTGTCAGTCGGAGGAGGGCTTCCGCTTCGCAAGGTGAACGGTGAGGAGCTTCGCAGGCTCGGAACCGTTGTGTACCTGAGGGCGAGAGTCGACACGCTTGTGAAGAGACTGTCGCATGACAAGTCAAGACCTCTGCTTGCGGGGGGCAACGTGGAGGCAAAGATAAAGGACCTGATGAGCAGGCGCGCGGCGATATATGAGGAGCGCGCGGATTTGATAATAGACACCGACGATATGAGCTTTGAGCGGATGTATGGGAGGATAAAAGAGTATGAAGATTCTTGTAATTAACGGGCCTAATCTCAACTTTCTGGGGATAAGGGACAAAAAGATATACGGGGCACAGGACTACGACTACCTCGTAAATATGCTCCACGACAAGGCGCGTGAGCTTGGCATTGACATTGAGACATGGCAGAGCAACCATGAGGGTGCCATAATCGACAAGCTTCAGGAGGCTTATTTCGAGCACGAGAGAGGAGAGCTTGACGGAATCGTAATCAATCCGGGTGCATATACTCATTACAGCTATGCAATCCGTGACGCGCTTGCTCCGCTTGATTTTCCTAAGTATGAGGTACATATATCGGATATTCATTCAAGGGAGGAGTTCCGCCATGTGTCGGTGACGCTCCCTGAGTGCACGAAGCAGATTGCGGGAAAGGGGCTTGACGGCTACTGCATGGCTATGGAGGAAATTGTCAATTCATTAAGAGAAAGGAAAGATGGTTAGTTTATGGGAGACATACACCCCTATTTGGGCGGGCTGCTTTTACTCGCCTTTGTTATAATCGACGCTGTGCTGTATGCGTTTTCATCGGCACTGCAGAATGTAAATGATTCATTTATTGAGAAAAAATGTGAGGATGAGAGCGACAGGAAGGCTAAGAAGCTTCAAAAGCTTGCCGATAACCCTGCAGTGCTCTCAAACACACTCGACATAACGGTATTTATAAGCAACGTAGCCGTCGGCGGTTACATTTTAAGGGCAATATCGATGGCGATAGAGAAAGCCACAAAGACACAGTCCGTATGGATCATATTCGGCGTTGCCGTGGTTGTCATCATTGTTCTGCTCGTGCTCGGAGTGCTTGTGCCTAAGCGCGTCGGCATGAAATATCCCGAAAAGACCTTGTACAGACTTCTGAAACCTGCGGGACTTCTCATGGGACTTTTGACGCCTGTGGCATTCATCGTGTCTAAGCTTTCAAATCTCGTTCTCAGAATCATCGGAATAAATCCGCACGAGCAGCTTGAGAACGTGACTGAGGAAGAAATTATCACGATGGTGAACGAAGGTCAGGAGAAGGGCGTCCTTGAGGAGGGCGAGGCGAAGATGATAAACAACATCTTCGAGTTCGGAGACAAGGAAGCTCACGATGTCATGGTACATCGCTCCAACATCATAGGAATTGACGAGAACACATCCCTTGACGATGCGTTCAACATAATGCTTAGCAACAGCTTTTCGCGATACCCTGTCTACGACGAGGACATCGACCACATCGTGGGAATGATACATCTGCGCGATGCGATAGTTGCATACGAGAACGACAAGAGCAACGAGACACCGATAAAGGATATAAAGAATCTTATGAGGGCAGCTTATTTTGTGCCTGAGACAAGAAACGTGGATGCGCTCTTTAAGGAGATGCAGGCGGGCAAAATTCAGTTTGCCATCGTGGTTGACGAGTACGGACAGACCTCTGGTATCATAACAATGGAGGACATCATCGAGGAGATTGTCGGAAACATCATGGATGAGTACGACGAGGAGGAAAAGCAGATTGAGAGAACTTCGGATGATTCCTACGAGGTTGACGGTCTCACTTTGCTTGATGATCTCGAGGATTTGCTTGGCATCACGTTTGACACTGAGGATTACGAGACGATAAACGGCTTTATGATAGCACAGCTTCACAGGCTTCCGTCGGATGATGAGAGCGGTGAGGTGGACTATGAGGGCTACCATTTTAAGGTCTTGGAGGCAAAAAACAGGGTAATCCGCAAGGTCAGAATAACAAAAAATGAAGTTGAGGAAGAAAAGGGTAATGACGGTAATTCACAGGCTAACGAATAACATTCCCGTAATTATAGAGAATCTGCCGGGCGCAAGAAGCATAACCTTCGGTGTGTACGTCGGCAGCGGCTCGCAGAATGAGACGAGCGCAAATAACGGCGTGGCACATGCGATAGAGCATATGCTTTTTAAGGGAACCGAAAAATATAACGCAGGACAGCTCGCCGACATAATGACGGAGCTCGGCGGCGGAATAAACGCCTACACCTCCAAGGAGAACACGGTATTCTACGGAAAGGTGCTCCCTGAGGACTTTGAGAGGGCACTTGGAGTCATGGCTGATATGCTTTTTAACTCGGTCTTTGATTCTAAGGAGTTCTCAAAGGAGAAGGGCGTAATCATCGACGAGATAGACTCCTACGACGACTCGGCGGAGGATATGTGCCATGAGCTTCTGCAGAAGCGCGTGTGGAACGACAATCCGCTCGGCTTTATCATATCGGGGAGTAAGAGCAATGTAAAAAAGCTCACAAGGCAGCAGCTCATCGACTTTAAAAATGCCAACTACACGGCTGACAACATTCTCATATCCGTTGCGGGAAAATGCGATGAGGACAGCATTATGTCGGTGCTTGAGCCTCTGTTTTCGGCACTTCCCGCTGCGGGAAACAAGCTTGTGCCGCAAAGACCTGATTTTAACAGATGCTTTATCACAAGGTACAAGGACATGGAGCAGGTGCATCTTAACATCGCATTTGACAACGTGAGAAGCTCCGATGAGGACAGGTACGCGATGTACATGATAAATTCGATGCTCGGAGGCAACTTAAATTCCAGACTTTTCCAGAAGGTCAGGGAGCAGAACGGTCTGACCTACAGCATATATT
>UQZF01000141.1 GCA_900545455.1 uncultured Eubacteriales bacterium | reverse complement strand
GCTATAAGCTTTCCCGCCTCATAGCTTACAGCCTTCCAGCAAAGATACCCGTAGCGGCTTCTCGTCCTTTTTCCGAGACTTCTCCCATTCACGAAGAGCTCTGCCTCCGAACAGTTGGTAAACACAACCACATCCTTTTTCTCTCCCTCCGTCCCGTTCCATGAGCAGGCTATGTGGATAAGGGGCTCTTCCCTATATAGAGCGCGGAAATAATAGTAGCCGTCCTTCGGATTTCCCGACAAATCCATAAGCCCGAACTGCGAGCTGACCGCAGGCCACGCAAAAGGTGTCGGCTCCCCGTAATAATCAAAGCCTGTCCACACAAATGCTCCCGACATATAGTTTTTATCCACATACTCGGTCTGTTCCTCCACCGCATCCATCATGGAAAGCTCAAGGAGACAATTTTCATCATCCCTCTCATAACATCCCCTGCTTCCCTTTATCGTCGATGCCTCCGTGCAGATTAACGGCTGAGCCGGATGCCTGTCCTTATACTCCTGCCACATCAAATGATGATAATTAAAACCGCACACGTCGAGCAGCGTTCCTATATGCGCAATCTCCTCCACATTTTCAAGCTTCCTTCTCTTCTGCAAATCATACAAAAGAAGCCCCATCGTCACAGGTCTTGAATCGTCCAAATCCCTGACATGATTTATCATGGTTTTCGCTATATATCCGCCCTGCGCTATGAGCTCAGACTGAGCCTCCTCATTTCCTATGGAATACATAATCACGCTCGGATGATTTCTTCCTGCCCTGACGACAGCCTCAAGCTGGTTCAAATCCTCCCCCGCACTCGAGAGAAGTCTCGTCTCATCCATGACGAGAATCCCCAGCCTGTCACACCAGTAAAGCAGTTCATGTGCGGGACAATAATGCGATGTCCTATACGCATTTACGCCCATCTCCTTGAGCTTTGACAATCTGTAGTGATACATTTCACCCGTCAACGCCGCTCCGACTCCGCCGTGGTTCTGGTGACAGCACACACCGTTCAGCTTTACCTTTCTGCCGTTTAACATGAAGCCCTCATCGGCATCAAAATAAATACTCCGCACGCCAAACTCCTGACTACAGGTGTCAATGCACTCGCCGTTTCTGTAAAGGTATATCCTCGCCGTGTACATGACAGGGCTGTCCAAATCCCACAGCTTTACGTCATTTATATTCGTTGTTAGTTTATATTTATTCAAACCATAGTTTATATATTTTGTCTGACACTCCATGCGGCAGACTGTCCCACCCTCAGGTGCCTCAATCTCAACAGCCAGACTGTAATCAGCCGCACCTCCAACTGCGGGTGAATCATTCTTCGCAAAGGCTATCTTTTTGCCGTCGGGCATCACATACTCATTCGACGAGAGCTCGACCGTTATTTCGAGTGACGCGCAGGTTTCCTCTGTGTGCGCATCATTTTTGATATTCGGCACAGCCTTCACAAATACGTCACTCACATGCACGGATGCAGTCTTGTAAAGCCACACATTGCGGTATATTCCTCCGCCCTCGTAGAACCAGCCCTCGGCTTTTCTCGCATCGGCATATATGACTATCACATTATCTCCGCCGTAATTTAAGAAATCCGATATGTCGTACTCAAACGGCGTGTAGCCGCTCTGGTGTCTGCCCACAAAGAAATTGTTGACATACACCGTGCTGTCCCTGTATACTCCGTCAAACGCTATGTATATTCTCTTTCCCAAATCCTCCGCATCAACAAAAAAGTGTTTTCTGTACCATCCGACATCCTTCTTAAACGAGCCCGCCGTCGTGTGAATGTTCTTCACCGTGTCCATCTCGGGGATGGCATTGTCGCTCCCAAACTCCTGCACCGAATATTCATAGGGCGTACTCTCTATCACAAAATCATGCGGAAGCTCAACCCTTCTCCATGTGCTGTCGTCAAAATCAACCGACTCAGGCCCCTGATTCCACGAACCCGATTTGCCCCAGCCCCAGCGGTTGCGTACCCCATCAATCTCACCCTCGTAAAAACGCCAGCCGTCATTCATCGAAATTCTGTCCCTAAGCATAATGAACCCTCCATAGTTATTTATTATGAGGCAATTATACCGCCGTGAGCAGTGTTTTTATTGTAATATATTGCTCTTTTTCGTATATTCTTGTACTATTTTAATATCTTTATTGATTTGGAGGTTATTTATGGATGCCGTTCACTCACTCTTAGGAAACAACCTCATGGTAAAGGATGACATAAAATGCGACAGCACTGACCTTCCATACTACCACTACCATGATGTGTACGAAATATATCTGCTGCTTAGCGGCAGACGATATATGATTATTGACGGAAATGTCTTTGAGACCAACGGTGGCGATGTCGCCATCATAAGACCGGGCGCGCTGCACAGAAGCTACGGTGATGCGAGCTACAGCGGAATATGCTTTAATTTTTCCAACAATTACCTCAACAGATACTACACGCCCGAGGCAAAATCCGCCCTTCTGCGCTGCCTTAACACCAACATAATTTCTCTCCCCGACAATGTAACCGACGAGATTGTCCGCTTATCAACAGCCTGCTCGCAGCGCCCTGAGCTTGATTTTGCTTACTTCTCAACCATCCTCGGACTGCTCAGTTCTCAGACGGCTGCCCGCATCAAGGGCACTCCTCTGACCGGAAACAACAAAGAGCTCGCCAAGATTACCTCCTATATCAGTAGTCACTACACCGACATAAAGGGACTTGACGAGCTCAGCCGTGAATTATTCATTTCAAAAGGGTATCTTTGCAGCTTCTTCAAGGCGCATACGGGCGAAACTCTCATTCACTATATAAACAGCCTCAAAATTCAGCATGCCTGCGTACTGCTGTCGGACACTGACAAGCCAATGGGTACAATAGCGGAGGAATGCGGCTTTGAATCGACGGCATACTTTAACCGCGTGTTCAAAAGCTATGTCCTCCTGACGCCGGGTGCTTTCAGGCGGAGTCGCGCCATCACATCGGAAACACCGTGATATACTGAAACATAAGTATGAAATGGCATATACTTCCGCCCATCACAAAGAGGTGGAAAATCTCGTGCGAGCCGAACTCCTTGTGCTTTGCGTCAAAGGCGGGAACCCTGAGAGCGTAAATCACACCGCCGACCGTGTAGATTAGTCCTCCTGCGAGCAGCCAGTAGAATGCCGCGCCCGAGAGTGCCGTATAAATCTTAGAGAACGCTATCAGGCACACCCAGCCCATCGCGATATACAGTGCCGACGAAAACCATTTCGGGCACGTAATCCAGCAGAGCTTGACCACGATTCCCGCGGCGGCGATTCCCCACACGAGCGCAAGCATCACATACCCGATTGTGCCGTTTAGCACAACGAGGCATATCGGAGTGTATGAACCCGCAATCAGTACAAAAATCATGGTGTGGTCGAGCTTTCGCAATATGGTCTGAACCTTGTCGGATGCCTTCACCGAGTGGTAGGTGGCACTCGCCCCGTAGAGCAGAATCATGCTCACCGCAAATATTCCCAGCGAGATAAGATGCACCCTGTCGGGTGCCTTAGCCGCCTTCATGAGCAGCGGCACCGCCGCCAGCATCGTCATAAGCATCCCGATAAAATGCGTGATTGCGCTCCATTTATCCTTTAGCCCGTTCTCCTCAATATTCTCAATCAATGTTCTCATATTCTGCTCCTTTCCAACGTAAAACAATTTCAGTGCCCTGAACTTAGGGTTAAAATATCTGAATACCGTTGTTTTAATATAATTATGTCTCTTTCACAGATATTTATTCCATGTATTATGTTTTCTTTTACTTTGTAATGTAGTTTTAATTACTACTTGTTGTACGTTTGTATGCTACCATATTTATTTTTAAAATGCAACCTTTTTATTTCTTTTAAAATAAAGTAAATCCAACTTGAAACATCACGAAAAAAGGAATAAAATATATTTAGTACTTTTGTTTTAGTTAGCCTAAGGAGGAATATATGAATTACGACGAAAATGTCTTTAAAGAAAAAGCCAACCGTAAAGCACGGCGTATATGGCTTATATTTGCACTTCTTCTGTCCGCGAACTACGGGAGCGACGCAGCAAGCGGTGCATACCCTGCATCCAACTATATTGTTTTTCTTATACTTTGCTGGCTTCCTTTTCTCTCCGGAGAGATTCTTCTCCGTGTGAAGGGTAGAGCTACCGACAAGTACAGATATGATCTGGTAATCGGATACGGCATTTTTTATACCTTTGTATTATGTACAACCGAATCATCCATCGCCTTCACATATATTTTGCCGGTCACAAGTCTCCTTGTTATATATAAGAACAAGAATTTTATGATAAAATGCGGAATCGCAAACACCATTATAATCATCGGTGCCGCTGTCTTCCGCTATATGTCCGGCTTCAACTCGGCTGCCAACATGAAGGATTACCAGCTCCAGCTCTCCTGTATCATTCTGTGCTATATATGCTATGTAATGGCTATCAAGCATCTCAATGAATCGGACGGAGCCATGACGGACAGCATCAAAGCAGACCTGAACCGTGTCGTAGCCACTGTCGAGAAGGTTAAGACTGCAAGCAATACCGTCATGGACGGAATCACCGTCGTAAGCGAATTAGCTTCCGAAAATAAGCACGGTGCAGAAGTGGTTGTACTCGGCATGAACGAACTCACAGACAACAGCAGCCAGCTTATGAGCAGTACTTCCTCATCTCTTGATATGACCACGGATATCAACTCGCAGGTTCAGAATGTCGGCAGTCTTATAGAACAGATGGTGTCTCTCACCGGAGAATCCGTAGAACATGCTACGGTGAGCGGTGCCGACCTCGAAGAACTCGTAAAGACAGCCCACACAATGTCAGAACTTTCATCGGAAGTTGACAGGGTTCTGCTCGATTTCAAGTCAGAATTCGAGATGGTTAAGCAGGAGACGGGAACCATTCAGAACATATCCGGTCAGACCAATCTCCTTGCTCTCAATGCATCAATTGAGGCTGCCCGTGCAGGCGATGCCGGAAGAGGTTTCTCTGTTGTTGCTGACCAGATTCGTACACTCAGCACTGAGACCAAATCATCATCAGGACGAATTGAGGAGGCTCTCATCCGTCTCGATGAGACATCAGCCAAGATGACTGCTTCCATTGAAGAAACGCTTAAGCTTATCGCTCTCACACTTGACAAGGTTACCCTCACGGGTAAAAATGTTGAGAAAATTACTGCCGACACGAAACAGCTTGGAGAGCACATTCAGGTTATCGATAATGCCATGAAGGATGTCGAGAACTCCAACCATCAGCTTGTCGATAATATGGAAAAGGTATCCGATATAGTTAAGAATATGAACAACTGCATATCCGACTCCGATGAGACCAGCAAGCGGATGCTCAGCAAGTACGACGAGAGTGCATCCAATATCAACGAGATTGAGGACGTCATCGAAGCTCTCATGTGTGAACTCGGAATCGGAGGTTTCATGGGTATCGAGGATGTATCTGCCGGAATGAAGGTTATAGTAAATATAAATGACACCGAGTATCACGGTGAGCTCGACTCGCAGTCCGACAACGGCATCACCGCTCATTTTAAGAATATTCCTGTCACGAAGAAAGCCCAGACCTGCACCGTCAACGTCACAGTAAGCAACGTGCTCTACTGCTGGGATAAAGCAGAATTCATATCCAACGACGGAAGAACGGCTTCCATACTAATCAGCACAAGACCTAAGATCAGCAACCGACGCAAGTATCCAAGACTTGATATGACCAATCCTTGTAAGATTACAGTTAAAAAGACAGGACAGGTATACAACGGAAAGCTCGACAATATCAGTGCCAACGGCTTCGCACTCGTATGCCGCGACAGCTTCTTCGCAGACAGCAAGGGCACGGACATCTCGGTCGAGATTGATAACTTCCCGCTTGCCACACACAACACGGTTGAGGGAAAGATTATCAGAAGCACCAACGACGAGGGAATATACCTTGTCGGCTGTCAGATGCCTGAGGACAATTACTACATAAGAGAGTTTGTTGAAAGTCAGTTGCACAAGTAAATTGAGACAAAATGAAACAGTTCCGAAAATCAGACCGCAAGTGCGTCTGTTCGCCGGAACTGTTTTTTATACCTGAATCAGTTTAAGCTGCTTTTAGGCTATGGTCAAAATCACTCTGCATCAATGAAATCCATCGGATTTACACTTGTATCGCCTTTATCAAGCCTGAAATAGAGATTGCTTCCCTCAACAGTGTAATAGCTGCTCGGAGCCGCTACGGAAGCTATCACATCACCGCGCTTTACCTGACTCCCCACACCAACGGTGAGGTTCTTTAACTGTCCGTATGTCATAACATAATCATTTCCGAGTGCAATCTCCATCGTAAGACCTGTCTCATTGGTCTCATACACAGCAATTACGATTCCGTCCGCCGCAGCCGACACAACCGAATCCTCATCCGCGCTTATTATAATTGCAGGATTACATCTGTACACATCGAGTGTCGGGAAATATATTGTGTTGGTCATGTTATAGTTGAGAATGACATTTCCCGTGGTCGGCCACATCATCGTGCTTTCCTCACTGAAATTGTACCCGAGAATTGTCGCCGTGCTCGCACTTACGGGAGTCGCCTCGCTGTCTACATTCTCCGATGCGGGTACGTCGAATGTGGCAGGCTCACTCACATTTTCTGCTGTCGCCTCCTGTGTGTCTGTGTTGGCTGCGACTGCCTGTCCTTCACCTGCTGTATCATCCGGCACAGCTTCGTCTCTGCTTTTATCAGCAGTTTTCGTGCCTTCGGCATCATCTCCTGTATTTGGCACTTCAAGTGCTGTGTCGATGTCCGCATCGATTTCCCCAGTGACTTCAGCTGCTTTTTTACCGCCTTTGCCATCTTCTGCATCTGTGGTGTTTTCAACATGTCTGTCATTCCTGCTCTCATCCTCCCTATCATCTGCCTGCAAAAGTGTCTCATTTTCCGGATTTTCATTGCTTAAAGCCTCATTAATCTCATTGAGATCAATATAATTATGCTTGTTTTCTCCCTTTGAATTATTGCTTTTAAGTATCGATACTACTCCGACCACCAAAGCAACCATGATGGCAAGAGATATGACGGTGGCAAAAATCTTCTCCATGTCCACCTTATTTCTTCTTCTATTCAAGGCAACCTCCTCTTGCTGAATCGGTATATCGTGAGCAAAGCTTGTTATTCACATACACCTTTCCGCATTATCAATTTTCCTGAGTCATACCCGAAACCGCGCCCTTGCTGCCGACACGGCTTCTTTACTCTTGATAATAGGATTGCCACCGCTTTTTATTTTATACATGTTATATTTTCAAAATAGTAGTTAAGTATTTCCTTGTATGAGGCTCCATGCGCTGATTTTTTCGCCGCTCCCGCAATTGACAGCCCATAGCCGCTTCCTACGCCCTTCACCGTAAATCTTATAC
>UQZF01000140.1 GCA_900545455.1 uncultured Eubacteriales bacterium | reverse complement strand
GATTATCCAAAATCGGAGGTTAACTATGAGCAGAGTATTGTAGCTCCGGCGGCACAGATTTTGGAGGAAACCTATATTTTGACAGGTGATAAAAAGTATCTTGCCGGAATAGAACTTCAAAAATCAATCCTTGAGTTGTTTAACGGAAATCAACCGGATTATCACTTGAATGAGGTGGCTATACGTCACTGGGATGGGTATTGGTTTGGAAAACGAAGACTTTATGGGGATACTTTTGTACATTATTGGAGTGCACTTACAGGTATAGTGTTTGAAAATTATATGAAAATTACGGGTAACACAGATTATGCGGCAAGGGCGGATAAATCACTGAGAGCCGTATTATCAATGTTTTATCCTGATGGCAGAGCTACATGTGCATTTGTATATCCTGTGACAGTGAATGGCGAGAGAGCACATTATGCAGACAGCTATGCAAATGACCAGGATTGGGGGCTTTATTATGCGATGAGATATTTGCAGTAGGAAAGTGTCATGGGTAGTGATATAATAAGCAAAAATCCCAATATAAGTAATTGTTGAAAATATATAGATGAAAGTGGAGCTTAGCGCATGATAAAATATCCTGATTACGACAACTGCATAGCAGGCATTCCAAATTCCGTTTTAAAGAGCATGGGACTTGAGCCCGGCAGAAGAACCTTGGAGCTGCTAGACAGATATTTGGAGGGTAGAAGCTACGAGAACGTGGTGGTAATTCTGCTTGACGGAATGGGAAAAAATATAATGGATGCGAATTTGTCGAAGGACGGATTTTTTTCCTCGCATCTTGCGGGAACCTTCAGCTCAACATTTCCACCGACGACGGTTGCGGCGACAACATCCATACAGAACGGTATGGAGCCGTGCGGGCACGGGTGGCTTGGCTGGGACTGTTATTACCCGCAGATAGACAAGAATGTGACGGTATTTTTAAATACAGAGACAGGTACGGATGAGCAGGCAGAGGACTACAATGTCGCGTGGAGATATTGCGGTTACGAGAGCGCGGTTGACAGGCTTTTAAAGGCGGGGGTGCAGGCATATAACGCAATGCCTTTTTTAGAGCCGTTCCCCGATACGTTTGAGAAGATATGTGACAGAATCGCCGGGCTTTGTGAGAAGCCGGGGCAAAAGTACATATACAGCTATTGGAGGGAGCCTGACCACCTTATGCACGAGAAAGGGTGCTTCGGAAGGGATGCAAAGGAGCTTCTCGGAAGGCTCGAGGCGCAGGTGAAGGAGCTGTGCGAAAGGATTTCAGCGAGTAAAGCAGACACGCTTGTTATTGTGACCGCCGACCACGGACACATAGACACGAAGGGCGTGGCGCTCGTGGATTACCCAAGGATATGCGAGTGCCTGACAAGGCTCCCGTCGATTGAGCCGAGAGCACTCAATTTCTTCATAAAGGCAGGGATGGAGGAGCAGTTCGTGAGTGAATTTAACAGGAAATTCAGCGACAGCTTCCTACTTTTTACCAAGGCTGAGGTCTTAGAAAAGAAGTTCTTCGGCAGAGGCACGGAGAATCCTGCTTTTCGCGATATGCTGGGCGACTATCTTGCTGTTGCGACGGGGGATTTGTGCATTTATAATACAAGGGAGGAGGCGGATTTCTTCATCGGCGCACACGCAGGACTCACCGAGGATGAAATGACAATACCGCTTATATTAGTAGAATGCTAGAGGATAGGAAAAATATATGAACGAATTACAGCAGTATTTATCAATAATTTTGGAGACGGATTTTAACAAGATAATAATAAGCAATCCTGCCAACAAGTCGGAGGAGTACCAGAAACTCGTCATCGAGAGGAAGAAGGATTTCTGCCAGATTTCCAAGTACACGCAGAAGCAGGTTTTCCATGAGAATGTGAAAAAAGAACAGCTTGCGGACAGATGTGAGGAGCTTATCGCAGGGCATTACAGACAGGTGAACGCGATGACTGCCGATGCGGAGCACATCATACTCATTTCAAAGAACGGCAAGTGCAATTATAAGGTCAAGAGACTTGCGACTGAGGCGATAAAGGCGTCAAAAGGTGTTGGCGCAGGCAGTGTAAAAGGAACTGCGGCGGGAAATATGGTTGACGCGGCAGGGGGAATGACCTTGGATAATGGGCACAACCGCAGAAAGAACTACATTCTGAGCGAGGGCATGAGCATTGAGCCGCTCGTCGACATGGGAGTGTTCACCAAGGACGGCAGAGTTGTCAATTCGATGTATGACAAGTACAAGCAGATTAACCGCTTTGTTGAGATTCTCAACGATGAAATCTCTAACCTCAAGGTGAAGAAGTTAAATGTCATTGATTTTGGCTGCGGTAAGTCGTATCTAACATTTGTTGTCTACTACTATCTCACCGAGGTGATGGGGCTTGAGGTCAACATGATAGGGCTCGATTTGAAGGCAGATGTCATAGAAAAGTGCAACAGGGCAGCGGAGAAATATAATTACGACAAGCTTCATTTTGAACTCGGGGATATCAACGGGTATAAGGCTCCGTTCGATGTCGACATGGTGATTACACTTCATGCATGCGACACCGCCACGGACTTTGCGCTTTTCAATGCGATTCAGTGGAAGGCAAAGATGATATTTTCGGTGCCATGCTGCCAGCATGAGTTCAACAAGCAGATGAAGCCGTCAACGCTTCCTATTATGTCACGCTACGGAATAATCAAGGAGCGCTTCGCGGCACTCGCGACGGATGCGGTGAGAGCAAATCTTCTCGAGTACAGCGGCTACAGAACCCAGCTTCTTGAGTTCATCGACTTTGACCACACACCGAAGAACATTCTCATAAGAGCCGTGTACCGCCCGGTTGCGCCGAAGTCCGTGAAGGAGAATGCACTCAACGAGGTGCACGCGCTCATGAAGGAGTTCGCGTTCGAGCCGACGCTCTATAAGCTGCTTGGGGTTGGGGAGAAACAATAGTTATTATAGATTCAGGTGTCAAAACATGCGGCTCTGATTTTTATGTGTATATCATGTTATATTTATACATATCAGCTCCGTTGTACGAAGCAAGTTGTTCTAACGACTCTGAAAAAAATATTTCTGCTTCCGCCACCGTTGCAAAATCAGCCCTCCATGGCTGTTTGCAACTCAGCCGGCATCCATGCCGTCTGTGGCTGTACGATAAACAGAGTCCTAAGAACAACTAAGCTTCTCCCAAAAGTCGCGATACGCATAAATATAACATGATATACATATTAAGATTGTAAAAGCATGTTTTGACACCGAAATCTATTATAGCAATAAAAAATATTTATTTTAGGAGGACACCATCATGAACGAGGTAATGAAGAACATACTTACAAGAAGAAGCACCCGCAAGTTTACGGATGAGCAGGTTCCAAAGGAGATACTCAAGGATATTGTCGACGCGGCTTTACACGCGCCGTCGGGAATGGGAAAGCAGTCATGGAGCTTCACGGTTATAACCAACAGGGACGTTATTTCAAGACTTGCCGAGACTATGAGGGAGGCACTCGGAAGAGAGCACTACGATATGTACAAGCCGACCGCGCTCATCATTCCGTCTAATCTGCGCGAGAACCCTCTCGGAAGGGACGACAATTCTTGCGCGCTTGAGAACATTTTCCTCGCGGCACATTCCTACGGTGTAGATTCCGTGTGGATTAACCAGCTCGGTGCTGTCTGTGATGATGAGAAGGTCAGAGCGATGCTTGATGAGTTCGGCATTCCTTCAGACCATGTCGTATACGGAATCGCTGCACTCGGCTATGCGGCACCTGATGCGCCTTACAAGGAGAGAACATACGCGGGCGAGGTAAGGTATATCGACTAGTTTTTATGCGTAAGTAAACGGTACTATAAACAAGAGGCTGCGCTATTGCAGCCTCTTGTAGTCTCTCCAGAATGCTATTGTCTCCTCTAAATCATCATCATCTTTAAATAAATTCATTTTCTTGGCAACTTCTATTGCAAAATTCACATACCCGTTGGCACGCGAAGTTATTACATTGCCGGACACAGCAACATCAAGGTCTGTCGAATGTGTTGACTCAATTCCGGCTAAAATTCCGGCATGGTCGAGTACATCTACACCTGCACAGATTCCGGCGATGAGTCCGCCGTTGTTTTTAACTTTTCTGATATAATCCCATACGATATTGTTGTCAATTTCTCTTATGTTTCCACCCGTAACAATCATAAATACAGCTTGTATTATATAAAAGTACCACACTTTTCATTTTGTTATTACCTCTCTGCATGAAGTCTCTGCTTGTCAGAGTACATATCCTTGTTGACCGTCTTGATTCATTGATTTTATATCAGCGTTTTGGGCTTGTCAATAAAGTGGATTTGCAGAAAAAAGATATTTTGGAAATATTGCGTGGGTTTTTGTTTTTTCATGTGTATAATTAGGTGAAGGAAAGAAAAGTGTGTGAAAGCGACACGGATGATAAATACGAGGGGAGGCTTAAAGGTGCAAGAACGCGAGATAATTGAACTGCTTGCAAACAGGGATGAGAAGGGCGTTGATGAGCTTATGAAGCATTACGGACCTTTGATAAAATACATTATTGCACCGATTCTTGAGAGCCCGCAGGACAGGGAGGAGTGTCTTGGCGAGACCGTGATGAAGATTTGGGACAAAATCGGGCAGTTTAATGAGCAGAGGGGAAGCTTCAAGGCGTGGGTTACATCGATTGCGCGAAACACGGCACTCAATCACCGAAGAAAAAATGAGGCGCACGGCGGGGAGGAGCTCCTAGAGAGCGTGCCTGCGGATGAGGCGACTCCTGAGGAGCAGGTTTTACGGAACGAGAGACGCGAGGAGCTGAAACGGGCATTGTACAGACTGTCAGCCAAGGACAGAGTTTTGTTTTACAGGAAATATTACTACTGCCAGTCCATAGAGCAGATTGCAGCCGAGGTCGGAATGACAAAGCGGGCTGTTGAGGGCAGATTGTATAGAATAAAGAAGCAGCTTCGGCAGATTTTAGGAGGTGAGTACAATGGGTAAAGCACAGTGGAACAACCTTGATGACAATGAACTCGAGCGCACATTGACGGAGAGCATTGACGAGCTTCCGATGGAGGATGTCGTGGAGAATGTTATACCGTTGAAAAGTGCGATGCTGTATGTGCTCGCAGGACTTGTGTTAAGCTCGGTTGTCTTTAGCTTTTTTAAGCTCAATTACATACTTCCGACAGTCGGGGCGGTGCTGTCGTTTCTCGGTTACCGTAAGTTAAAGTCGGAGAATAAGTACTTTTCTGCCTGCTATGCTATTGAGCTTGTGAGCCTCATATATATTTTAGCTGTTCTGATTTTGAACACAATGACGCTTGGCACGGATGTTCGTGTGAAAAATGTGCTTAAAACGGCAAGCGTCATAATGGCGGGAGTGAGTATCGCGGGAGTGTTCTGTCTGTGGCTCGCCTTAAGACAGGTTCAGAAAAAAGCGGGCTTGGAGCCGGGAGCGTATGCGGTCTTAGCACTTGCAGGCTGGTATGCGCTTGCGGGGCTGCTCGCAGTATTCGGTTACGGCAGCGTCAATCTGCTCACGATGATTATTGCAATCGTTGTCTTTGTGGTTCTCATTCGGGCGATATACAAGCTTCCGAGGGAGCTTGACGAGGCGGGATATCTTGTGAGAACGTCGCAGATAAGGATTCCGGATAAAGCGATTGTGATAGCGGTGTCGGCGGTGCTTGTGACAGGCGGTGCCTGCGGATATATGTTTGGAAACGGCTACAGGATGTCTTGGAGCATACGGGATGATATGCAGCAGGGTACGGATGTTGAAGGTATAAGGGAGAGTCTCATAGGGCAGGGTTTTCCTGACTATGTGTTGGATGACCTGACAGCGGAGGAGATTGTCTCCTGCGGCGGCGCGGTAAATATACTGACGCAGAATAAGAACTGCGACAACGGACTTCAGTTTACGGATGTTGCGGTTCAGGTGCCGGATGCCGATGTGGATGAGCTGTGGATAATTTTCCATTATTTCAGATGGATTGAGGATAAGAAGCCTTACGGAGCGGAGGCTGTGCAGATATGGACTACTGAGCATGAAATACAGGAGGGCTGGCTTACGGCAGGAGAGGTAAAAGGCAGGCTCATGTATGACAGGGGCGGAGTGACCTACACGGCACCGTATCATTCGATGAAGAGCGTCACATACAACCGAACGGCATGGATTGACAGAGTGCAGACCGTGACGGACGTTTTCGGCACATTTTCATTCCCGAGAAAGGGAGAAAATTGCAGGGGATATGTGAGCTATTCGACGGTACACACGATGAAGGGTTATACATTCTATGATTTCATCAATTACACATATCAGGAGAGCTGGTGGCAATATCCTGTAATATCGGCGTATGACCATAGGACGAACGGCGTGTTTAACCAAAAGCCGTTTATGACAATTCAGAATCCGTTTTCCTTCTACTTTGAGGAGGATGGAATCAGGCAGCATTAAGCATAGATAAAAATATAAGCAGGAATAAAAATCTCTTTTTTTGGAACACTATCTTAGATTTATGGCGGTGAGCCGTGAAAATGATGGGTTTCAGAGAGGGAGATTTTTTATGGAAAAAGAGAGAAAAATGTTCTGTTATCAGTGTCAGGAGACAGCGGGCAACGAGGGCTGTACGCAAGTCGGAATGTGCGGAAAGACACCAGATGTTGCGGCGATGCAGGATTTGCTGGTGTATGTGACCAAGGGGCTTTCTGAGGTTACGACGAAGCTTCGTGAGCTCGGGGAGGAGATTTCACCTGACGACAACCACCGCGTCACGTTTAATCTCTTTATCACGATAACAAACGCAAGCTTTGACAGGGAGTCGATTGTCGCAAGGATTAAGGACACCTTAGAGTGCAAAAAAAAGACTCCTCACAAAGCTTGATAAGCTCTGCGGGGAGAAGGGCAGAAAATACAGCCTCTCGGATGCGGCGGTATGGGACGGCGACGAGAGCGAATTTGATGAGAAGGCAAAAAAGGAGGGCGTTCTTTCGACGGAGGATGAGGATGTGCGCTCTTTAAGACAGCTCATAACCTACGGTGTCAAGGGCATGAGTGCGTACTCTAAGCATGCCAACGCGCTTATGAAGGAGGCTCCTGAGATTGATGCCTTTATCCAGAGGGCACTCGCAGCCACGCTCGACGATTTGGTGTCGGTTGACGAGCTCGTTGCACTTGCGCTTGAGACGGGTGAGTACGGCGTAAAGGTCATGCGCTTTCTCGATGCAGCCAACACCGAGGCTTACGGAAATCCCGAGATGACGAGAGTCAATATCGGAGTGAGAAATAATCCCGGAATACTCGTCTCTGGGCATGATTTGAGGGATTTGGAGATGCTTCTTGAGCAGACGGCAGGGACGGGTGTCGATGTCTACACCCACAGTGAGATGCTTCCGGCACATGCGTATCCGCTGTTAAAGCAGTATCCGCATTTAAAGGGAAACTTTGGAACGGCATGGCAGAATCAGCAGAAGGAGTTCGACGGGGTTCCGGCACCGATTCTGTATACAACGAACTGCCTGATGCCGGT
>UQZF01000139.1 GCA_900545455.1 uncultured Eubacteriales bacterium | reverse complement strand
ATATTTATTCCGATTTTTTGTGAGAACAATTACACGAAGGCAGCTACGGACACGACATACTTACAGTACGGCAAGCTTCTTCCGAAGAGCAGCTTATTTGCATGGGCAGGCTGGGACGGCTGCTCCAAAGAGACACTCTCAGAGGGCGATTATTTAAGAAGAGAAGCCATTGCTGTGGAGACAGGACACAATCCTACTGCCGAGGTATACTCAACATTTCAGGATGCAGCCAACAACAATGCAACATACTATAAGGTAAGAACAGATTCTTACTTAAAGAACGGCATGATTTACCTGACACTTTCCGCACAGGATTATCAGGCAATTCAGGCTTGGCAGAATGAGACGGGCGTGCAGGTAATCTATCCTGCAGTTGATACATCATCCCTCAAGGTTGCTACACTTAAAAATGATGCAAACATCTGGTATCAGTGTACCAACAAGGGACTTCCAAAGCTTGACAAGAACGGTAACTTTATTGAGATATACAAGACAAAGGGTGCGGATGACTATGACAGTATCCGTATTGCCGGCGATGACGGCTCTTACCGTTACGCTGTTGTGGGCGGTACATCCACAGCCAAGTCATATCAGGTTCGTGTATTCACATACACCTACTTCCAGTACAGATACGGTCATGAGCCTTCATTCCTCTTCGGAACCAACGCTTATGGTCAGGATATTCTCACAAGACTTGCAAAGGCTGTAAGATTCTCAATCTTACTTGCCCTTGGTGTGTCTGCAATCAATCTTTTCCTCGGTGCCATATATGGTGCTGTTGAAGGATACTACGGCGGTGCGATTGACC
This sequence comes from uncultured Eubacteriales bacterium, assembly GCA_900545455.1. Taxonomy (GTDB): domain Bacteria; phylum Bacillota; class Clostridia; order Lachnospirales; family Lachnospiraceae; genus CAG-882. Next base: position 6,826 of record UQZF01000139.1, on the reverse strand, counting down.
TTATAATGGAGCGTATCTCAGATATCCTGAGCGGTGTTCCTTTCGTAGTAGTTGTAACGCTCTTCCAGCTCCACCTTGCAAGCAAGGTCGGTGTAGTCATATCCTTCCTGTTCGCGTTCGTGCTCACAGGCTGGATTGGCATGGCAAGCCGTGTTCGTATGCAGTTCTATCGTTTTAAGAATCAGGAATATATTCTTGCAGCCCGTACACTTGGTGCAAGGGATTCAAGACTTATGTTCAAGCATATATTCCCTAACGCATTGGGTACAATCATCACAGGTTCCATCCTTATGATTCCTAATGTTATATTCAGCGAGTCCAACATGACATACTTAGGTATTGTTAACCTTGACTCAGCTACAATGTCATCACTCGGAAGTATGTTATCAGCAGGTAAGCCGCTTCTTTCAACTTATCCGCACATTATATTTTTCCCGGCGATTGTCATTTCCTTACTTATGATTTCGTTCAACCTGTTCGGAAATGGTCTTCGTGATGCGTTTAACCCATCCTTAAGAGGAACGGAGGAATAATACAAAATGGAAAAAAAGTTATCAGTTAATAATCTTGTCATTTCCTTCCGTACTCCGGCGGGAAAGGTACAGGCTGTTAGAAATATAAGCTTTGATTTAAATAAGGGTGAGACTCTTGCAATCGTAGGAGAGTCCGGTTCCGGTAAGTCAGTTACCAGCAAGGCAATACTCGGTATCCTTGCAGGTAACTCTATAGTGGAGAGTGGTTCCATAATATACGATGGTATGGATCTTCTTCGTATCTCCGAGGATGAGTTCTATCATGTCCGCGGTGATAAGATAGCCATGATTTTCCAGGATCCGCTGTCATCCCTTAACCCTATCATGCGTATCGGTAAGCAGCTTACAGAGGCGATGCTCTTAAAGGGTAAGGCACGTCAGAAATCATGTCGTTCGGCTTTCAACGATACACTTGCTCTCCTAGCGGATGCTATGGTTGAGGCAGAGGCGGCAGGCAATTCAGTTAAGGCTGAGGCGTTAAGACAGATGTGTAAGAACTTCGATAAGTTCGAGTTCAAGCACATTGAGTTAGAGCAGGCATATAATGAGGCTCATGAGGCAGCTCTTGAGGCTCATGATGAGATAAAGGACGTTCTTTTCTATATTGAAAAGAATGCATTTGAGGATGAGAAGTACACATTGAAGGAGATTATCCGTCTTGCAGGTGACTCATTCAACGACTGGGTTGTAAGTGATACGGAGGCTTCCGAACTTAAAAGACTTATCGGCGAGCTTAAGAGTGTGTCAGGCAGTGAGATAAAGAGCAGGAACTACGTTCAAGTACCTCGCGTTCTCAAGGAGATGGATAAGATTCTTGAGACTGCTGTTAAGAAGGATGAGCCTGACTTTTTCAGTATGGGCTATTACATCACGTTTGCAAATGAACCTCTTCCGCAGAAGAGCGTAAAGGAACTCAATGATTTTCTCAGAAAGTATGCTGATGAGAACTTCATTGATAATTTCCGTGAGTGCGCAGCAGGCGCTCTTGAGCATAATGCAAAGAAGTATAATGAGCTCAAGAAGGAGGCACTCAAGGTTGTTGCAGAGCAGAAGTCGGTATTTGAGGCTGACAAGCTTGATAAGAAGGTATGTCTTGACGCAGCAGCAATCATGGCAAAGGCTATCGACGCATCGATAGATAAGCTTGAGATTCACAAGGACAGTGTTGCCTACACATTCGGCAGTACCTTAAAGATTCTCATCAATTCATACTTTACGGGTATCAACAAGAATGTCACAGCAGCGAAGAAGCATGCTAAGCAGTCAGCTAAGTATGAGAAGCTTGTTGCCAAGGGAAAGACGCCTTCATGGAAGGTTGCACCTTCTATGGCAGTTGACCTTGACCTGGTTCAGGAGAACATTGTTGACCTTATAGAGAGACTTGAGAACCATTATAAGGAGGTTCTTGAGGTGGCAGATTCAAGAAATTATCAGAATGAGACAAGTGAGCTTATCAAGTTCTTCAAGAACAATGCATCAGGTGTTGTCATGAAGGTTACTAAGTCAATGGCTAAGTACAAGGCTCTCAAGCTCATGGAGGAGGTTGGTATTCCTGATGTCAGAAAGAGATACCGCCAGTATCCGTTCGAGTTCTCAGGTGGTATGAGACAGCGTATCGTTATCGCGATTGCGCTTGCCGCTGACCCTGATATCCTTATCTGTGATGAGCCTACAACAGCGCTCGACGTTACTATTCAGGCCCAGATACTTGAGCTTATCAACAAGATTAAGAAGGATCGTAACCTCTCAATCATCTTCATCACACATGACCTCGGTGTTGTTGCCAACATGGCGGACAGAATCGCAGTTATGTATGCGGGTAAGATTGTTGAGACAGGTACATGTCAGGATGTATTCTATTCTCCTGCACATCCATACACATGGGCTCTTCTTTCAGCCATGCCGGATGTTGACACGAACGAGAAGCTCGAGGCTATTCCGGGAACGCCTCCTAACATGATTTACCCACCGGTTGGTGACGCATTCGCAGACCGTAACAAGTATGCGCTTCAGATTGATTTTGAGATGCAGCCGCCGATGTTCAAGATCAGTGATACACATTATGCAGCAACATGGCTCTTACATCCGGATGCTCCTAAGGTTGAGCTTCCTAAGATTATTACAGAGCGTATTGCCAGAATGAAGTCCAAGGGAGGTGCCGTAAATGCCGAATAATGAGAATGAAGAAGTATTATTACGTGTAGAGCACCTTTGTCAGTACTTTAAGATTAATAAGGCTGTTGATGATGTCAGTTTTGATATAAAGAAGGGTGAGGTGTTCGGTCTTGTAGGTGAGTCCGGCTGTGGTAAGACTACCACAGGCCGTTCCATCATCAAGCTCTACAATATTACATCCGGAAATATTTATTTTAAGGGTAAGAGAATTGCAGCAGGAACCCTTTCCTATAAGAATAATATTGAAACTGCCCAGGAGCAGTACAAGACGGATGTTGAGGTGATTAAGAAGTCTGCACTCAGCGAGACTGAGAAGAAGGCTGAGCTCACAAAGAAGAAGAGTGAGCTAAAGGAATATATAGACAAGCAGCGTGCAGAGATTAAGTCTGCACGGGCTGACCATAAGAGACAGAAATTTAACACGGAGATTCAGATGATTTTCCAGGATCCGATTGCCTCTCTTGACCCTCGTATGACGGTAGGCCAGATTATCGCTGAGGGACTTATAATCAGAGGCGAGAAGGATAAGAAGAAGATTGAGGAGAAGGTATATGAGGTTCTTGAGATGGTTGGGCTCGTAAGAGAGCATGCCGGAAGATATCCTCATGAGTTCTCAGGTGGACAGAGACAGCGTATCGGTGTCGCAAGAGCGGTTATTATGAACCCTGAGCTTATCATCGCAGATGAGCCTGTCAGTGCTCTCGATGTATCCATTCAGGCACAGGTTATCAATCTTCTTGATGACCTCCGCCATAAGATGGGTCTTACCGTTCTCTTCATTGCACATGATTTGTCGGTAGTTAAGTATTTCTCCGACAGAATCGGTGTTATGTACTTCGGTAAGCTTGTTGAGCTTGCAACATCGGATGAGTTGTTTGCACATCCGCTTCATCCTTACACAAGATCACTTCTCTCAGCGATTCCTATGCCGGATCCTGATTATGAGAAGCAGCGTAAGAGAATAACATACGTTCCTCTCCGCGACCATGATTACACTAAGGAGCAGCCGACACTCAGAGAGGTTGCACCGGGACATTTTGTTCACTGTAACCAGGAGGAATTTGACAGATACCGGTTGGAGCTTAATAAATAATGGCAGATAATGGCAATAAGTTTGTTACGTTTCTGAAAAATAATTGGATAAAATATCTTGTGCAGACCGTAATAGCACTCATCCTCTCACTTATTGTGATGAATTTCAGAGGTGCGTTCAATTCAGAGCTTGCCTCGGCGGACAGATTCAAGGGTGTGTGCGATGGATTTTCGGTGACGGCGATGCTCTATATCAGTTTCGGTATTCTTATGTGGGTATCGACGACGGGCTTTTTTGATATATTCGCCTATGCGTTCCGCAAGGGAGCACACGCGATTATACCGGGAATGGGCTTGGACAGGAGCAGCAAGAGCTACTATGATTACAAGCAGGATAAGATGGAAAGACGTAATACCAAGCCGATGTATTCGACATTGATTATCGGCGTGTTATTCCTCGTTATAAGTATTATTCTTGTAATGTGCTGGTATTCTCTTTAAAAAAACTGTTGACTTTCAAACTGAGTTAGATTACACTAACATAAAGATAGGAGGTCATAGGATATGGGAACAGTGATAGTAGCGGCAGTGCTTGCAGCGGTTGTTGGACTTATTATCCATGGTATGGTAAAAGATAAGAAGTCGGGTAAATCACCTGTATGTGGCGGAGATTGCAGCAGATGCAAGGGACATTGCCATTAATTTGCAGAGTGAGCTGATTTAACTACAAAGGTATATACTGACACGGTATCGCAGTCATGATTCTAGGAGTCATGGCTGCGATTTTTATGTGTAATAGGAAACTTCGTTCCTATTACACATAAAACGTTCCGAGGAATGCCCTAAGGCATCTTCTTTTTTTATATAAAATTACACAAAAAATGTTTATTTTCAGGAATAAATATGTTATAATTTATGACAAAATAAATCAAAAATGTTATTTTTTTTGAATAATTGGAGATTTATCGAGTGAGGATGAATGTAGGAGGTAGCGTATGGAGGTTAGGGATTTTGCTGACATGAACAAATTCGAAGCAATTATGAAGAATTGGGCTTTGGCGACAGGGCTGGCGACAGTGGCAGTAGGTACGGACGGAAAGTACATATCCGATTGCTATAATTTTACCGATTTCTGTATAAAGCTGACAAGAGGCAGCAAGGAAGGCTGCAGAAGATGTGAGAAGTGTGACCGGGAAGGAAAGGGAGTATATCACTGCCATGCAGGGCTTATTGATTTCGGAATTGATCTTACCGTGAATGGCGAGAAGGTTGGCTCTGTTATCGGTGGACAGGTTCTTCCTGAACACCCTGATGAGGAAAAGTTCCGTAAGGTTGCGAGAGAGATTGGCGTGGACGAGGATAAGTACATAGATGCACTTGCCAAGGTCAATGTCCGCACTGAGGAATCAATCAATGCGTCCGCAGAGCTTTTGGGACAGGTTCTCAACAACTTTATCAATGCCGAGTATTCAAGCAAGGTGAACGGTGATATCATAAGCAATCTCACCAACGGAGTTGACGAGGCTAACCATCTTGTAGAGGAGATTAAGAAAAAGACCGGAGAGCTGCGTTCAATACAGAGTAAGCAGAAGATTCTGGCACTCAATGCAAGTATAGAGGCTGCAAGAGCCGGAGAGATGGGAGCAGGTTTCTCGGTGGTTGCCGGTGAGGTTGGTAAGCTTTCGGAGAAGAGTTCTTCCGTAAATAAGGACATTGAGGATATAATTGGCAAGATTTCAGAGGTTGTTTCTGCAATGAAGAAGTGATTGACTGCATTAGAATGTAAAATACCGCATACGGACGTGACACAATATGGTTGTTTTGTGTCTGTATGTGGTATTTTTTTGCTTTTATTTATGAAAACAGCTGTTTTATGCTTGATAAATACATAACAAGCAAAAACGAACACTTTTTTTGCAAATAAGGTTGTTTATTTTTCACATGAATAGTAGTATTGTATAGATACAAGATGTGGTTTTGATTTGTTTTATGTTTGATTATGACGATTTTAAAGTAAACCAATGCAGGAGGCTAGTATGAACTTTTTAGATGTTGAATTTGTGAAGGGCTTTATAAGAATGGCGGATGATGGCTGGCAGCAGGGATGGCATGAGAGAAACGGTGGTAACCTTTCTTACCGTGTTAAGCCTGAAGAGGTTGAGGCAGTAAGGACATTTCTCTGGCCTAAGGAGTGGCAGCCAATCGGAACGAGCGTACCTAAGCTTGCCGGAGAGTATTTCCTTGTGACAGGAAGTGGAAAGTATTTCCGCAATGTCGCAATCAAGCCTGAGGATTCAATGTGCATGATAGAGATAGACAGCACAGGTGAGAAGTACCGTATTGTATGGGGACTTGTCAACGGCGGAAGACCTACAAGTGAGCTTCCGTCTCATCTTATGAATCATGAGGTCAAGAAGGTTCTCACTGACGGAAGATACAGAGTAATATATCATGCTCATACAACCAACATCATTGCACTTACATTTGTTCTTCCTCTTGATGATCAGGTGTTTACAAGAGAGCTTTGGGAGATGGCTACGGAGTGTCCTGTAGTATTCCCAAGCGGTGTGGGTGTTGTTCCTTGGATGGTTCCGGGTGGAAGAGACATAGCTGTTGCGACAAGTGAGCTCATGAAGAAGTATGATGTTGCTATATGGGCTCATCATGGAATGTTTGCCGCAGGTGAGGATTTTGACCTCACATTCGGACTTATGCATACGGTTGAAAAGTCGGCCGAGATTCTTGTCAAGATGCTCTCAATGAGTCCTACAAAGCTTCAGACAATTCAGCCTGATGATTTCAGACACCTTGCAAGAGACTTCAAGGTTACACTTCCTGAGCAGTTCTTATATGACAAGATTAAGTAAATTTCATTAAAATTACACAAAAATTGACTACAAATAATGGCACCAATCTGTTATAATCATGCATAGTGATTAAAGGATTGGTGCTTTTTATGTTTCAGGATAAGCTGTATTACATGATGAATAAGCCGGGAGGCTGTATAACGGCAAGAAGCGATGCAAGTCAGAAGACGGTCATGGAGTATTTCCCGAAGGAGCTTGCCGATGAATTGTTTCCGGTCG
>UQZF01000138.1 GCA_900545455.1 uncultured Eubacteriales bacterium | reverse complement strand
TTTCATTCTGCCAAGTAATAATCTCCTTTGTGGAAATCTCGCTGATTTTCAGTTTCCCGAAATACGGAAGTATCTTTGTGCGTATGATATGCTCTTTGGTAAGCCACGTGTTTTCCTTCAAACGGTTCTTCACATCATTGATATAAAGCTCCGTAAAGGCTTCAAAACTCATATCAAGGTCTGAAGAAGTCTGCAATTTGAACATTCTTTCCCATTCCTGTGCTTCTCGTTTGGTAGCAAAGCCACGCTTGCATTTCTGCTTGCGTTCCCCTTTCCAGTTCACATACCTTGCCATCACATACCAAGTACCGTTATCTTCATTCTTAAATACCGGCATTTACATTTCCCCCTTTCCTGCTCCGTAGAGCCTTTCGTAAAAATACTGGCGATTTACACGCCCTGCAATCGTAATAAAGCCCTTTGCTTTCAATTCCTCATTTAATTGTCTGATGAGTTTATATGCATAAGGTTTTGATACGTTTAGTTCCTGAGCCACATCTTCGGCTCGGATAAATCTGTTTTCCATATCCTTTTTCTTCCTTTCTTAAAATAATTTTTTGCTTGCCGCTTTCTCCGTGTTAAAGTTCCAACAGGCACTCCTGCTTGTCGGCAGGCGCTGTGCTGTCCCAATGCACCGCAGTACATCAGGCGCTCGCTCGTATAGGGGTTCCCGAAAAGTCGGAGACTTTTGGGGAAGAGGAGGAGCAGTGCAGCGAATGAGCTTTTGTGCTTGCACACAAGCGAACGATACGGAACTTGCTCCGACGAGGTCTTGGCGGTTTGGCTTTTCGGACGGTCATTCAGTTGTCGCATTAAGCATATTTGTTTAATTCGTAATTTATTTTACTAAACATATTTGCTATTGTCAAGTGGTTGCAAAGAAAATATTAAACATTTTTGTTTCGGTTTTTCTTGACTTCCACTAAACATTTCTGCTATACTTATTTCACTAAATATAAAAGGAGCGTATCATTATGGCTATCAGCGAAAGAATACATTTTTTCAGACTAATGCGTGGTATGACACAAAAGTATCTCGGTACAGCAATCGGTTTTCCAGAAAAGAGTGCTGATGTGCGTTTGGCACAGTACGAAACTGGTACACGCAAACCGAAAGCAGACCTTACAAATGCATTGGCACAGGTGCTTGATGTTTCTCCACAGGCTCTTGATGTTCCTGACATAGACAGCTATATCGGTCTTATGCACACTCTGTTTACCCTTGAAGATATTTACGGTCTTACTGTCAGTGAAGCAGACGGAGAGGTATGCTTAAAGGTCAACAAGGACAAAGGCAGAGAAGCATATGAACTCCTCAAAATGCTGTATGCTTGGAAAGAACAGGCAGACAAGCTATCTTCCGAAGAAATCAACAGAGAAGAATACGATAACTGGCGTTACCATTATCCAGAGTTCGACACCACACAGCGTTGGGCAAAAGTTCCATCACAGGAATTAAGTGACGCTCTCGTGGAAGCATTCAAAGACCACTTGAAAGATAAATAAGCACCTACAGGACCTGCCACTGGCAGCTCCCTACAGATGCTTTGGCAACGACAAAAAAGCCCTTAACTATGGTTATTAACCACAGCTAAGGGCTTAGTTTATAATATGGAATTTGTTCAGAGCCAAGCTCCGAACTTTAGTCTGCAAGCCACCTGTTAATTGTTCCGTTACCCATAAACCACTGGATAACAAGAATAATGGCACTTGCTATGACTGTTATCAATTTGTTATCAAAAGACTAATCGAAATCGCTGAAACCCGCATAAACACTGGCTTTTTTAAGCAACTCGATTTATTCGAACTCAATCGTCCCAGGTGGCTTACTGGTCAAATCATAGAATACTCGATTGACTCCTCTTACCTCGTTTATTATTCGGCTCATGACTGTCTGGAGCACCTCGAAAGGTATCTGCGCCGATTCGGCGGTCATGAAATCGATGGTGTTGACTGCACGGAGTGCAACCGCATAGTCGTAGGTTCGCTCGTCACCCATGACGCCGACTGAGCGCATGTTGGTGAGTGCGGCAAAGTACTGGTTAGGCATCCATGAAGGTGCGGCGCCGTGCTCGCTTCTGTAGGCTTCGACGGCCTTGTCAACCTCCTCGCGGTAGATTGCATCGGCGTCCTGGACAATTCGAACCTTATCAGCATTGACCTCACCGATGATTCGGATTCCGAGTCCCGGACCCGGGAACGGCTGGCGGAATACGAGACGCTCAGGTATTCCGAGCTCAAGACCAGCCTTGCGGACCTCGTCCTTGAAGAGGTCGCGGAGCGGTTCGATGATTTCCTTGAAGTCGACGAAGTCAGGGAGACCTCCGACGTTGTGGTGGGACTTGATTACTGCGGATTCGCCGCCAAGACCTGACTCAACGACATCCGGGTAGATTGTTCCCTGTGCAAGGAAGTCAACAGCACCGATTTTCTTGGCTTCCTCCTCGAATACGCGGATGAACTCCTCACCGATTATTTTACGCTTGCGCTCAGGCTCTGTGACACCTGCGAGCTTGCTGTAATATCTCTCCTGTGCGTTAACTCTGATAAAGTTGAGGTCGAACTGACCTGAAGGACCGAATACCGCCTCAACCTCATCGCCTTCGTTCTTACGAAGAAGGCCGTGGTCTACGAACACGCAGGTGAGCTGCTTGCCGATTGCTCTTGACAAAAGACCAGCCGCAACGGAGGAATCCACACCGCCTGAGAGTGCAAGCAAAACCTTGCCGTCGCCGACTTTTGCGCGAATATCTTTTATTGTATTTTCAACGAAGGAATCCATCTTCCAGTCGCCCACGCAGCCGCATACGTTCTTTACATAGTTCTCAAGCATCTTGGTGCCCTCGATTGTGTGAAGAACCTCAGGGTGGAACTGGATTGCATAGAGATTCTTTGCCTCATTCTGTGCGGCAGCTACAGGACAGTCAGCCGTATGCGCCACGATTCTGAAGCCCGGAGCAATCTTTGATATATAGTCAAAATGGCTCATCCAGCAGGATGTGGCGTTCGTGTCACTCTTGTGGTCGTCGCATGTAATTCCCGCAATGTCTGATGCAGGGTTTCCCACGCCCTTAAATAAAGGTGATGTTGTATCAACGAAAACTTCCGTCTTGCCGTACTCACGCACAGGCGCTTTCTCTACCTTGCCTCCGAGAACATGCATCATAAGCTGGGCTCCGTAGCACAATCCAAGTACAGGTACTCCGAGATTAAAAAGCTCCTCCGTGCAGGTTGGTGCACCCGGCTCATAACAGCTGTTAGGACCGCCGGTAAGAATAATGCCCTTCGGGTTCATCGCTTTAATCTTCTCGATGTCCGTCTTGTATGAGTATATCTCACAGTATACGTTACATTCCCTGACACGTCTCGCAACCAGCTGGTTGTACTGACCGCCAAAGTCAATAACGACTACCATTTCTCTGCTCATTTTGTATCCTCCTGTATATTTTTTTAAAACAGATAAACAGTCGTGACTATGACAAGCCGTTATGTTTATCCGGTTTATAAACTTATTACATCCATTCGCAAACCGGGCTATCACCCTGTTCTGCTTATACCTTTTGATGGACTTATTATATAATACAATAAACCTACATCTTTATCAAGGGCAAAAGATTTGATTTATTCCGGTTAGTGGGCTGCAATCCAATCCGATCTATTCAGTTCGTAGTAATCGGCTGTGTATTTATATCCATCCCATGCCCTCACCTCGTCATTGCTGTGTGAGTATCTAAAACCAAGCGCCTTGCATACTGCCGCTGAACGTTCATTTTCATGAAAACAGCCGTAAATGAATTTTTCTCCGCCAAGTTGTTCAAACGCCAGCGTTACCAGCGCGGCTGTAATTTCCCCGGCATAACCTTTATTCTGGCATTTTTGCGCCACACAGATTCCGCACTCCTCGAACACTCCCGGTGCTTCCTCCTTAACTCCGCAGAAACCGACCGCTTCATCATTTTCCTTCAAACATACAAAAAATGCGTCAAAAGTCTGCTGAAAACATATCGTCCTGCGAAGTCTTTCCTTCGCTTCGTCAAGTGTGTACGTTGGCTGCCACAGCATAGTCCGCGCAATATTTTCATCCCGCCAGACATTGTTCCATATAATATAAAGGTCGGATTCCCTTGCTTTTCTGAGAACAAGATGCTCCGTCTCGATTTTCTCAATCATTGCTGTGCCTCCAGTATATTTATTATCTGAATAAGCGTACCGTTAAGGCTGTCGTCAAGTCTCTCAACGCACTCTATAACAAGAATATCCGCATCCCGTATATCGTCTGTCAAATCCTGCACATTGTCCCTGTGTGCAATGCTCACATGCGAGAAATCTCGCTCAAGGTACGGCATCATGTAGAGTCTGAACGAGTCGCCGAGCATGACAAAATTGCTGTCGTTTGCCGCGGTCGAATCGGTTCGGTAGACCGCACTCTTCTCGGTATGAATTATATTGATTTCGCCCTCGGTGTTAAAAAGCTCAACCTCCGGTCTGTAAATCGGAACATGGTCGTAATCTCTCTCGTAATCCTGCCAACTGAGTCCCGCCGTTATGACAAGTCCCCATATACATCCCTCCTCGGTATAGTTCACGCTGTCCGGCTCGACAAAATCAAGTCCCATGTCCTTGTACAACGCCTGCGTTGCAATAAAGCTTCCGTAATGATTCCAGTGCGAATCATATTTGTAGTAGGTGCTCATTGTCGCTTTCGCCGCGCAAAGCTCCTCAATCGGGTAAATGATTTTAACGGAGGAATTCTGCCTTACATAATCGACAAATCTTGGCACTCTCTTGTAGGTGTTCTCAATCGTGTATGTCGGCATGTATTCCGAGTAAACCTGCTCCTTGTTAGGTGCAATCATGAACTCAAGCTGTATTCCGCGGCTGTCACATATCTGTTGAAGCCTGTTAATGAGCGTGAGCTTGTCCTTCATCTGCTGCTCGCTCATGATATTTGTTCCGCAATAATAGCCGATGCTGTTGTCATAGTTGCAGAACATCCAGTCATCACGCCCGAACACGGTGCCGTTTAATTCACGAGGCGGCAGATAGCTTGAATTTTCTTCCGTCACTCCGTCTGTTTTGCTCTCCGCCTCATTTTGAGTTTCTCCTTGAGATTGACCTTCGGACACTCTCTCATTTTCACCTTCTGATGTGCTCTCGGATGAAGTTTTCGATGTGTTTTCTGAGGCGGTTTCAGATGTATTTTCCGATTTGTTTCCTGACGCAGCTTCAGATGTATTTTCCGATGTGCTCTCAGCTATGTTTTCAGGTACATTTTTACCTGTCTCCTCAGCGTAATCCCTGCCTGAGGTCTCTGTCGTATTTCCCGCAATATCTCCCTTTTCCGCAGCGTTATTTTTATTCTCTATAAGCGCAACAAGAACGGGCTGTACCTTCGAGGAGTACGCCCGTTCAAGTCTGCTGTTAATTCTTCTGTTTAGTGTAATCAGTATGCTTCGGTACGGTGCATGGTCGTTATAAAAGCTGTCGAGGTCAGCCGTTATGCCTGCAAAATTGCTGCTGTCAGGCATTGAGGCAAGCTCCCTGTTCTCTCCCAAATCATAATCAATCCTGTCCATGACATCCTGATTATCCCCGCATGCCGCCTTTATTATAAGCCATGAAACCTGCGGGAGTATGAGAATTGCAAGGAAAAGGAGCACCGACACCATTCGTATTATCTTTTTTGCCTTATTTTTTCGAGCCATGCACCTTCTCCTTTTAATCCGATATTATTTTCATAAATACTTGCTGATATAATTTATACAAAATATATCGGCATCTTTTTACTGACGATAAGTCTGCAAAAATTCACCCAGTTTTCCGAGTGCCTCCTCAAGCACCTCAACACGCGGCAGGTACACAATTCTGAAATGATCAGGCTGTTTCCAGTTGAAACCTCCGCCGTGAACTAAGAGCACTTTCTTCTCCTTGAGGAAATCGTAAGCAAATTTCTCATCGTTGGTGATGTTGAACTTCTTGACATCAATCTTAGGGAATGCATAAAATGCAGCCTTAGGCTTCACAACGCTGAGTCCCGGAATATCGTTTATCGCCTTGTACATGAACTCTCTCTGCTCATAGATACGTCCACCCGGAACGATGTAGTTCTTAACGCTCTGGTAACCGCCGAGTGCCGTCTGAACGATTGACTGCGCAGGAACATTTGAGCAGAGGCGCATGTTGGAGAGCATGTTGATACCCTCAATGTAGTCCTTTGCAGCCTCCTTGTTTCCGCTGAGAATCATCCAGCCTACTCTGAAACCTGCTATCATGTGTGACTTTGAAAGCCCGCTGAAGGTCACGCAGAACACGTCCGGTGCAAGCGAAGCTATCGAAATATGCTCGCCGTCGTCCATCACAAGTCTGTCGTATATCTCATCCGAAAAAATAATAAGCTGGTTTTCTCTTGCAATCTGAACTATCTGCTCCAACACCTCCTTCGGATAAAGTGCCCCCGTAGGGTTGTTAGGATTTATGATAACGATTGCCTTTGTCTTAGAATTGACTTTTTTCTTAATATCGTCAATATCGGGATTCCAGTCGGACTGCTCATCACAAAGATAATGCACCACCTTGCCGCCCGCAAGTGTCGCTGTTGCAGTCCATAGCGGATAATCAGGTGACGGTATCAAAATCTCATCGCCGTCGTCAAGCAATGCCTGCATACTCAGATTGATAAGCTCGCTGACTCCGTTTCCGGTATAAATATCGTTAATCTCCACATTCGGAATATTCTTTAACTGTGCATACTGCATGATTGCCTTTCTTGCCGAGAAAAGTCCCTTAGAATCCGAATAACCCTCACAATCCGTGAGCTGCTGTCTCATATCGTACACAACTTCCTCAGGTGCCCTGAAACCGAACGGTGCGGGATTTCCGATATTGAGCTTAAGGATATGCATTCCCGCGTCAGCCATGCGGTTAGCCTCCTCAACAACAGGACCTCTTACATCATATAATACATTATCAAGCTTAGATGATTTTGAAAACTGTCTCATAACATTATCTCCCATATTCTCTGCGCATGTTTCATATGCTTTATTTGAACTTTCTTTTTCACTTGAACTTTCTGTTTTTTCTGTCTTATTTTCTGCATCATCCACTCCTCCGAGCCAGTTTTCATCTACCTCAAGTGTTTTTGCAAGTACCTTCAGAATATCCTTCCTTGGTTCGCTCTTTCCACTCAGATACTGGCTCATGTGGCTCTTGCCGATGCGTACACCATATTCACGGCCAATAGGCTCCGCAAGACGAATCACGTCCACCTGCTTATACCCCTTGGCCTCCATCGCGTCTTTAAGGCGCTGCGCTATATTTGACATGCTTCCTCCTAAAATAAATATTTGCAAAACCTGACGTTGTACGATTTTGCTATATTACCGCCGGGCACGCTCTCGCTACGTTATTGCTCGTAACAGTGCATAAGCGGCTAAAATACAGCCGCTAAACACTGACGGCAATAAAGTACCCGGCTTGCAATATAGTAAAATCGCACAACTGTTATGTGCCTGCTTTTCCATCGCAAATATCTGTGATTTACATATTGCTCCTATGTCATGATAGCACACCGTCTCATTAAGTTCAAGTTTAAATTGAACAAGTTCAAATTATTGTTCCTTTAATATCTCTTTAAGCATATACGTCCTATTGAACGGAAATGAGAAGTAATACC
>UQZF01000137.1 GCA_900545455.1 uncultured Eubacteriales bacterium | reverse complement strand
GTGTGGAGCATTTAACCTTTGCCTATGAGGGCAGTTTTGATGAAGTATTCACGGACACATCATTTTCGATTGACACGGACTGGAAATTAGGATTTATAGGGAGAAACGGAAAAGGAAAAACAACATTTTTGAACCTGCTGCTTGGAAAATATGAGTATGGCGGAACGATAAGCACCAATGTGATATTTGACTATTTTCCGTATAAGGTTTCGGAGGGAGACTACAGCAAGACGGCGGATGAGCTGATGGAGGGCTGGAAACCGCATGTAGAAATGTGGAGAGTTCTGTGTGAGCTTCCGCTGCTTGGGCTTGACGCGGAGCTTTTGTACAGACCGTTTGGCTCGTTAAGCTTTGGAGAACGGACAAAAGTAATGCTTGCGGTGCTCTTTTCGGGTGAAAATGAATTTCTTTTGATTGATGAGCCGACCAACCATCTGGACAACGAAGCAAGACAGATAGTGAAGGAATATCTGAAAAAGAAAAAGGGCTTCATCCTTGTGTCGCATCACAGGGATTTTCTGGATGCCTGTATAGACCATGTGCTTGTTTTAAACAGAGCCTCGATAGAGGTTCAGACGGGAAATTTTTCGAGCTGGTGGGCGAACAAGGAAAAGGCAGATAAGAATGCCAGAGCAGAAAACGAAAAGCACACAAGGGAGATTGAAAAGCTCGAGACAGCCGCCGACAGGGCAGACAGATGGGCGAAACAAAATGAAAGCACCAAGATAGGATTTAATCCCATAAAGGAACATGACAGAAGCAAAGACACGCGGGCATACATCGGTGCAAAGACGAAGAAAATGCAGAAGCGTGTGAAAGCATACGAAAAACGCATCGGGCTGGAGATAGAAGAAAAGGAGGGGCTGCTAAAGGACATTGAAGAAACGGTTGATTTGAAGCTTATGCCGCTTAGCTATCACAAAGACCGATTGATTTGGGCGAGGGATTTTTCTTTAAAATACCGTGGCTCGGCATCGGATGTTATAAAGAATGCCACGTTTGAAATAAAAAACGGCGACAGAATCGTGATTGACGGCAGGAACGGATGCGGAAAAACAAGTCTGATTAAGGCAATTTTGGATCGCAGCAGAGGTTTGGACGAGAGCTCACATGATTATGAGGCATCAGGCATTTTGGAGGTTCCGCAGAATTTAATCATATCATATATCAGTCAGGATACCTCATATTTGAAGGGTAACTTGAAGGATTTGGCAAGGGAGAGAAAGCTTGATTACACATTGCTGTTGTCACTTCTCAGACAGCTTGATTTTGACAGGGCTTTATTTGAGAAAAATATGGAGCAGTACTCTGAGGGGCAGAAGAAAAAGGTGCTGATTGCATCAAGCCTGCTAACCCATGCGCATTTGTATGTTTGGGATGAGCCGTTAAATTATATTGATGTGTATACGAGAATGCAGATTGAAAAGCTGATTTTGGCTTTTTGTCCTACAATGCTGTTGGTAGAACATGATGTGCGCTTTAAGGAAAACATAGCGACATCCGTTTTTCGCATGGACGAAAACAAATGAAAATTAAGGACACGCAGTAAGAATTAATCACCAATTTCTTAATCTTTAATATTATATTTTAAATGGAATTATGGCAGGTAAAATATGTATAGAAGAAATTGCTGCGGTGTCAGAGGCTTGGACGGTATTTTGATGAGAAAGCCCAATGCAATGGCGGACATTATGGGGAGCGAAGCTTATCCCGATATTTCAGGTACGGTGCGGTTTTATCAGACGGAAGCGGGCGTTCTGGTTGTCACGGAGGTAAGAGGTTTGCCGAAAACTGATGAGAAATGTATGAGCCCCGTGTTCGGGTATCACATTCACGGCGGACATTCCTGCACGGGAAACAGTCAGGACGCGTTCGCCGATTCAATGGCACATTACAACCCTGATAATTGCGAGCACCCATACCATGCGGGAGATATGCCACCGCTCTTTGGCAACAACGGTTATGCACTCTCAATTTTTCTCACCAGCCGTTTTGAGATATGTGATATAATAGGAAAAACGGTAATCATTCACCTGCATCCCGATGATTTTCACACACAGCCGTCGGTAAATTCAGGAGAAAAAATAGCGTGCGGGGAGATAAGGCAATGGTGCTGAAGCTTTGATACATGTTTAATAAGGAATTAGCGGAGCAGAAGGTTTGTGAAATGAATCTTCTGCTCAGTTGTTTATATAGGGAATACTGGACAAATGCGGCAGATGTGATGATGCAAAACTTAAAGTAATATTGCACATTTATTTGGTAAATGTTATATTTAAGTAGAGAAGGGAAAGAAGATTAACGAATAAGGTAATGCAGCAGCAATATTGTTATAAGGGGGAATAAAAAAGAAATGAACAATGAATTAAACAGCCTTGAAATGGCAAAAAAACGTGACCATAAGATAAAGATTACAGATGAAGCGATAAGAAAAGTACCTAGGGTTCAATATAAAGGAATACCCGATAATGAGTATGATAATATTCGTGAGCTGGCTAGACAGGTACTACAGATTTCTAAAGATGAAAATGACTCAAATGAAGTGGCAGTTACATATAGTTTGGACAATGTGTTTTTGATAGAGAATGGGGAGCGCTATATTGGAATTGCATTGGGCGCTGAGCATGATGTGGATCCGTTAAGTGATGCAACATCTTTTCATTTAATCAGATCTTCTGCGGAGTGTGTGGTGATTGTGTTACATAATCATCCATCGCTATCGAAGTTTTCTCTGTCCGATATACAATTTTTATTAAGATATGTTTCGGTAAAAATGATGGTTGTTGTAACAAATTTAGGAAGCGTATCATATTTAGTTAAAAATTCGAGATATAATTTTGAAGAAGCTGTATTGCTTCTTAATGATGCGGTTGATTTGAATAATAAAGCGAACAGCATAAAAGATTTGCAGGATGCGGCAGATTATTTTTTGAATAATTGTCACAGTGTAGGGATAGATTATGAGAATCGATAGGAGGTATGACGTATGATGGAGGAACATGTGATATTAAGTGAACGCCCGGAGGAGCAGATTAAAGCAGTGGAATGGGCGCGGGAACAGAAGAAAAAAATATTAGATGAAAAAAATAGAAGAATTGCAGACGAACTTATGGAAAAAATGACACCTGTTATAATGGAAAACAAAAAACAGAAAGAATATGAGCGTTGAAGGTTGATAATTCTTTTAATAAAGGTAGAGAAAACTCTGTATACTTAGGCTTAGTAAGCGGTCATTAAGGTATACAGAGTTTTGTTTTAGACAAAGAAGGTGACAAAAATGTTAAAGGATTTGATTATAAGAGCTGAACAGCCCGCCGATTATAAGCAGACGGAATTAATGGTGATGAGAAGCTTTTGGAATAAATATGGGGCAGGCTGCTCAGAGCATTTTTTGACACGCATTATCAGAGATTCAAAGGATTATATACCTGAAATCAGCAGGGTGGCAGAGTTGAACGGACAGATTGTCGGAGCGGTATATTATACAAAAGCGTGGATTGCAGATGGCGATTTAAAGCATGAGATAGTGACATTTGGACCGCTGGCAGTGGAACCGACACTTGAAGGAAATGATATAGGCGGAGCACTTTTGCGCGAGACAATAAGCCTTGCAAAGAAAGCGGGTATTGCGGGAATTGTGATTATGGGTGAACCTTATTATTATCCCAAGTTTGGATTTAAAAGAGGAGCAGAATTTGGAATAACAGACGCTTGGGGCAACACACCGGATGCGTTGATGGTTTTGCCACTTAATAATGATTTCTTATCTGTAAAGGGAAAGCTTATTGAAAGCTCGGATTTTGAGAAATTGGGTAATGAGGAGGAGTTAAACAGAGTAAATGAGGAGTTTCCAAGATACCGAAAAGTAAAAGTCATGGATGGGTTAATGCAGATTTTTGAACAGCATTTGGGAGTTGTTGAGGCGGTTGATGACGAGTACTATTATGTCAGATATTGGGAGAAAATTATTCCGGCTAAATTGTCGGAGGATATTAGGGAGAAGCCGTGTGTCGGCAGTGATGTGCAGTTTAAATGGAATCATAAAGGAGATTCAATTATTACCAAGATAATTAAAAATATGTTGGATGAGTAAAAATAAAGGCATTTGTATAGTTTCCCCTATTGCCTGTGGCAAAATAATGTCTGATATGTTATAATAAATCTACATATACGCGTCGGAGGGCGGCTCCGGCGGGGGCAAAAACTATTTAGACGAAAGAGGGTACAATATGGCATACGAAAAATACGAGAACTTTGAGGACTATTCCAAGTGGCAGCCAAGACACAAGGGTGATAAGGAGCCGAGCAAGAAGATTATCGCCTTGGGAAAGAAGATTACCGATGTGGCGGGACACATGCTCGGAGGGGTTAAGGTCGAAGATCCTGAATACTGGGGACTCGCCGAGATTATAACGGAGGAGATGGCTGACGTCGGACTCTCCATGAAGAAGAGAACCCCGTATACCTTTTCGGAGATGTGTAAAATGAACAATATCTCCAAGGACGGGGAGGAGAAGTTTCAGAAGCTTCTTGACGAGATGAGCTACATCGGACTTTTGGAGTACGATTACGGCTATCACTACGACCACAACGGACGGACGGCACCGCAGTCTGAGAGAAGGTATATTCTGCCTATGTTCGTGCCGGGTTCGGCTGAGCTGTTCAATATGGAGGAGAGACCTGACAGAAGCAATCCGAGACTTAAAGACCATCCCGATGTGGCATCCTTCTTTGAGAGAATGACATATCTTCCGCTTGCGGGCATCACACAGATGGTTCCGCCGGGAGGTGCGGGAATCGGTATGCACGTCATTCCGGTTGAGAAGGCAATCAATATGGAGAATCAGTCGGTCGATATTGAGCACCTTTCTTATTGGCTCAGCAAGTACGAGGGCAAGCTCGGTGCGGGACGCTGCTCATGCCGAGCTTCGAGAAAGGCAATCGGCGACGGCTGTGCGGACGACGATTTCGGCTGGTGCATCGGTGTGGGTGATTTTGCGGACTACTGCCGTGAGACGGGCAAGGGACACGATATCACCAAGGAGGAGGCACTTGAAATCTTAAAGAGAGCCGAGGAGAACGGTTTTGTTCATCAGATTACCAACATCGACGGAGAGAACAAGATTTTCGGTATTTGCAACTGTAATCCCGAGATATGCAATGCTCTCCGTACATCGCAGTTGTTCAACACCCCTAATATGTCGAGGTCTGCATACGTTGCGCATGTCGACAAGGACAAATGTGTGGCGTGCGGACGCTGCGTAGAGTACTGTCCGGCAGGTGCGACGAGACTTGGTCAGAAGCTCTGTCAGAAGGACGGAACGGAGGTTAAGTATCCGAAGCAGGAGCTCCCTGACGCAAAAAAATGGGGCGAGGATAAGTGGGATTACAACTACAGAGACAACAACAGAATCAATTCGCATAAGACGGGTACGGCACCTTGTAAGACGGCTTGTCCTGCGCATATCGCGGTTCAGGGTTATTTAAAGCTTGCGGCACAGGGAAGGTATCAGGATGCGCTCGCACTCATAAAGAAGCAGAATCCGTTCCCGGCAGTGTGCGGACGTATCTGTAACAGACGTTGTGAGGATGCCTGCACCAGAGGAACGATTGATGAGGCTGTTGCAATCGATGCAGTAAAGAAGTTCATTGCCGAGCAGGATTTGAAGGTTGAGACAAGGTATATTCCGCCTGTTGTAATTCCTGCAAGCATCCACATGGAGCATTTTGACGAGAAGATTGCCATTATCGGAGGAGGTCCTGCAGGACTCACTGCTGCCTTCTACCTTGCGGAGAAAGGCTATCGACCGACAGTATTTGAGAAAAATGAGAATGCGGGAGGTATGCTCCGCTATGGCATTCCTTCATATAAGCTTGAGAAGAACATCATCGACGCGGAGATTGATGTCATAAAGCAGATGGGCGTTGAGATTAAGCTCGGTGTTGAGGTTGGTAAGGACATTACAATCGAGGCACTTAGAAAAGAGGGCTACAAGGCGTTCTATATCGCAATCGGATGCAGCGCGGGACGCAGACCGGGTGTGCCGGGCGATGACGCAAAGGGAACCATCACGGCTATTGAGTATCTTCACAACGCCAACACGGGCAGCGAGACCTTTGAGGGAAGAGTTGTCGTAATCGGCGGAGGCAATGTGGCAATCGACGCATCGAGAGTCAGCGCAAGAAGCGGAGCCGCTAAGGTCACGCAGTTATGCCTTGAGTCGGCAAAGGAAATGCCTGCATCTGCGGAGGAGGTTTCGGAAGCTAAGGAGGACGGCGTCGAGATTATGAACGGCTGGGGACCTAAGGAGGTTCTCACAAATGACGGCAAGGTCACGGGAATCGTGATGAAGAAGTGCGTATCCGTATACAATGCGGAGGGACGTTTCGCTCCTGTTTACGATGAGAATGACACAATAACCATCGAGTGCGACAGAGTTATTTTTGCGGTGGGACAGCGTTCCGTGTGGGATAAGCTCCTCGAAGGCGAGAAGGTTGAGTTTAACGGGCCTGTTATTGTGGCAGACAAGCTCAGCTATCAGACGACACAGCCTGATATTTTTGTGGGCGGTGACGTGCTTACGGGACCTAAGTTTGCCATCGATGCCATCGCGGCAGGAAAGATTGCCGCCGAGTCGCTACACCGCTATGTACATAACGCGCACATGAAGATAGGACGCAACAGATGGGAGTTCAACGAGCTAGACAAGAACAATATCAGGGTTGAGAACTACGACAACTCTTCAAGACAGGAAGCAGGCATGGACAGCTCGATTCCTGCTAAGTCGTTCAAGGACGCACATCTGACACTCACTGAGGAGCAGGTGAAGAAGGAGACTGCGAGATGTCTCGGCTGTGGTGCAACCATTGTCGATGAGAATAAGTGCATCGGCTGCGGTATCTGTACGACCAAGTGTATGTTTGACGCGATCAAGTTAAAGCGTGATCTGCCGGAGTGCTCGACAATGGTGGTTGCGGAGGATAAATTTAAGGCAATCATTCCGTACCAGTTAAAGAGAGTCGGAAAGATTATTATTCATAAGAAGGACAAATAAGTTCAGACGGATTTATTTTGGATGGATTGACGGAGGGCTTAATGGGCATATATGGCAGACTGTATGATTTGAAGGTTAATTCAAGAGACAAGGCGTTGGGGATAGACGATGAGAAGTTCTATTTCGGATGGAAATTTGAAAGTAAGGACTACAACATGGTTCAGGTTTCGTGCAGAGTTATGTTGTACGAGTCACAGAACTTCATCGGACGGTATGACTATAGAAAACCCGATGTGCTTGTGTGGGACAGCGGAGTGCAGAACACACGGGAGTCGGCGCACTTTTGGTATACGGGAGAAAAGCTGAAGCCGTGTACATGCTACAGGTGGAAGGTACGGGCTTTTGACAACCATTCAAAAGAATACACGGGTGAAGCGGCTTTTGAGACAGGTCTCATGGGCGATGATTTGAGCGTGTGGGACGGTGCAAAGTTCATCGGAAGCCCTAACGACAGTGTCAACACGGACGGACTGACCACATATAGGATAAGCACATACATAACTCTTTCTGATGCCGACAGGACATGCCTTGCCTTCAACGTGAGGGATAAGGATGACTATATGGCGTTGGAGCTCGATTTTGCGGGCGGCAGGATTTTTGTCCGAAGATACAATGATGGTGCGTGGACGGATGCGGTGCCGTATGTTACGACATACGGGCAGCAGGACGGATACAGGGC
>UQZF01000136.1 GCA_900545455.1 uncultured Eubacteriales bacterium | reverse complement strand
CTAAAAGCTTGTTTACGGCAGATGCCATCTCAGGGTGTTCTCTCAGGGCGAGGATAACTTTTCGCTCGTATTCCGTAGCGTTGATTGGCGTATTTTGCGTGTATCCGAATGTGCTTAATATGTCATCTACGTGATATATTTCACACAGGACAAGAAGCGTGTCGGCATCAGGCTGTGCCTGACCGCTCTCCCAGCCGTATAGAGTCTTGTCGGCAACATTTATTGATTTATCTGACAGCTTTATAACAACGTCATGTACAGTCAAAGAGTTCTTCTTCCTCAATTCCTTTAATACTTTGGCTATCATTTCATTTTTCATAATTTCCTCCACGAAAATCGATGTTATTCATTTGAACAAATTTTTATAAATTCAAGTTAAAATTCTGTATTTATCATAATGGTAATGCTTCCCGAAAAATAACGCATTTACACGGAAAAAAGGAAAAATCATTACATTTCTATAATATCCCAGTGCACAATTAAGGTCAAACTATTCTTAGTATCGCAGAATTATCTTGTTGAAATTCTTAAGAACAAAGACTATAATATAAGAAAGTTCTGAGTTTGACAGAATACATAATATATTAAGCGGTGAATGGAGCCTTGCAGAGTGGACAGATATAACGCGGCACAGCGGATTGTATGCTATTTACAGGAGAATCATATATCGGTTGAACAGGTTGAACATGACCTTGGAATAGAGCGCGGAAAGCTGTCCGGTGCGGACGGCATAGAGCTTGAGGCGGCTGAGTTTCTTGAGCTGTGTCATTATCTCAATGTTGCACCTGAGAGCTTCAGGGGATGATACGGAGGATTGAATGCGGCATTACAGATGCACATTACATAATATTGAACTTAATAAGAATTACTGCGATGAGTGTGCAGGCAGGGAGTACGTTGAGAGTACATCGGATATTTACTATTGCACACATTGCAATGTACCGATTTATGATGAGGTATGTCCGGTATGCCATGAACACTGCGGCAGGATTGCTTCCGACGTCAGACCGGTATTTCCGAGGGAGAGACTTTTATATGAGATACTTGAGGGGGAACCACTCAGATATCTTCATTCTTCGGTATGGAATGCAAGCGGTAATTATTACATGATAGATGGTGTGTTGAAGCGTTTTAACGTGGGGAGACTTAACAAGTATTCTCAGGAAGATATTGACAGTATAAGAAAGCAGCTCTGTGAATATGAGAAAGCTAATGAGGATAACTCGTTTGAAAAATATATTGAGTGTTTTATAAGCTGTAACAGTGCGAGATACGATGAGATAACACAGGAAGCAATAAGCTACATTCAGGATATTGCTGCGAATTACGATGTCAGGGATATGTTCGTATCCTTTTCCGGAGGAAAGGATTCCACAGTCACGTCGGATCTTGTTATGAGGGCGCTGAGCAACCCGAGAATACTTCATATATTCGGGGACACGACATTGGAGTTCCCTAAGACGGAGGAGTATGTGGCGAGATTTAAGAAGTCACATCCTATGACACCGGTGCTGTCGTCGAGAAATAAAGAAAAGAATTTTTCAGAACTATGTGAACTTATAGGCCCGCCGAGCCGCGTTATGCGCTGGTGCTGCACTATCTTTAAAACCGGTGCCATCAACAGGAAACTCACGGCACTTTTTAAGGATAAGACGAAGATACTTGCTTTTTACGGCATCAGACGCAGTGAATCGGCGAGCAGAAGCAAGTATGAGAGGGAGACGCAGGGACGCAAGATATCTAAGCAGGATACGGTGTCTCCGGCAATAGACTGGATGGATTTCGATGTGTGGCTCTATATTCTCAAGAGAGGGATTGATTTTAATGAGGCATACACATACGGGTATGCGAGAGTCGGATGCTTTTGCTGTCCGAATAACAGTGTATGGTCGGAATTTTTGTCAAAGATATATATGCCTGAACAGTACGGAAAGTGGCAGGAATTTCTTGTGGAGTTTGCAAGGAGCATAGGAAAGCCCGATGCTGAGGAGTATGTGAGGAGCGGCAAGTGGAAGGCAAGACAGGGCGGCAACGGCATCGCCTACGCGGACAATGCGGTTGTGAGCTTTACGCCGTGTGTGCTCGAGGAGAACAGCTTTAACTACGAGCTTTTAAGACCGATAAGTGCTGAGCTATACGAGCTGTTCAAGCCATTCGGGTATCTCGATTTTAATATGGGAAATGCACGTCTCGGCGAGGTGTATGTGCTTAGCAGGCGAGGAACGCCGATTCTCAGGCTTCAGGGAAGAATAGGAAACACACATCTTAAGGTCACGATACTCGATTATCATATCGACAAGGCTAAGAGCGTGGATAAGGCGGAGGAGAAGGTCAAGTGCCAGCTCACCAAGTATCAGCTCTGTATGGGCTGCCGTGCCTGCGAGGGCGTGTGCAGGCATGGGGCGATAAGGCTTGAGAGCATGCCCGACGGCAGCACCGTCTACCGCATAGACGATGCGAAATGTGTGCGCTGTGCGGAGTGCGTGAACCACTTCAATTCGGGCTGTTACATGAAGAAGGTGCTTGCGGTCAAGAGAAAATAGATTAAGAAATGAAGAAAAGTGCGACAGGTCGCTCGGAAATGGGGAAAATATGTCAGAAAAGGCAGTTAAGAAGATAAGACTAAAGGGACATGAGACATTTATATTGAGGGAGGGCTGGCTTGCCAAGGGAATAAGAGCGGTTGCGGACAATCCGAGGGTATTTTCGGAGTATTCGGGCGCGGACGCGTTGGGAGTCGGCACCAACATGGCAAAGGCGATACGCTATTGGCTTAAGACTGCGGGACTTACAGATGAGACTAAGAATGGAGTGGAGCTCAGCACATTTGGCAGAACGGTTATGACATATGATCCTTATTTTGAGGACAGATTTACATTATGGATAATACATGCCGATATTGTGTCTAATGCAGAACTTGCGACAAGCTGGTATGTATTTTTTAATAAAATAGGTTGTGAGGAATACACAAGGGATGAACTTTTATATGCGCTTAATCGTGAGCTGTGTCTCTATTCCGGTATGCAGGAGCTTCCTGAGAGCTCCGTGTCAGCCGATGTTACTGCTATTATCAATATGTATTCAAGAGATAAGAGCAGTGACTATGATCCGGAGGAAAAGAAGCTGAGTCCGTTTGCGGAGCTCGGACTTCTGAAGAGAGAGAATAAAAGCGTCAGAAAGCAGACTCCCGTTGCGGAAGACGCGCTTGAGTATGCCGTGCTGTATCTCATAAGGAGATATTTTGAGACTGAGGGAACGGATAGTGTCAGTATAGATAAGCTTCTCGCAGACAGCGGGCTTCCGGGCTGCATATTCAATCTCAATCGTGTGGAGCTGAATTTTTACCTGGATAAGCTGGCGGCAGATGAGTACATTGCAGTCAACAGGACAGCCGGACTTGATATGGTATATTCGCTTAATGGTATAGATTCGCAGGAAGTTGTCAGAAGATACTATCTGAACAGGCAGACATTTTAACAAACGGGGACAGGTAAGGAACGGATATGCTTAAAGATATGATTAAGATAGATAAGAGATTTGAAAATTCAATTAATCTCTACCTTGATATAGATAACAAAAATAAGATAGACAGTTACGTGTACACGCATTCATCGCAGAATATAATGGACTATTACCTTGACAACATAGAACATGACAGGAATCATGCCACAATGCTTATCGGGCCTTACGGGAAGGGCAAATCGCATATGCTTCTTGTGCTTTTGGACAAAGTGAGCCACATGGAGCGTCCATATCTTCCGGTTATAATATCCGGTGCAGGTGATGATTTGAATCAGGCATTTCTGATAGGACTCACCGACGCGTTAAAGAGGGAGGGGCTTGACAATCTTGCGCCTGAGAGCTATTACAGCGAAGCCGTGAGACGAATCGGACAGTGGAGGGAGGAGTTCCCCGATGCGTATGAGAGATTCGGGGCAGAGCTTGAGAAGAATGAGATACACGGCGTCGATGCCTTTGTGAAGGAGCTTGAGAGACAGTCTAAGAAGGCACTTGGTCTGTTTGAGAGGATATATCCGATAATCACGAGCGGAAGTGAATTTAAGCCGTTTCTCATGGTAGAGACGGTGAGGATATATGAGCAGATAAGGGACGTGCTTGCGAGGGAGTATGGATATGCAGGTATTTACATTATATTTGACGAGTTCAGCAAGTATATTGAAGGGCATGAGGAGGAGACATTTTCTAAGGATATGAAAGTGCTGCAGGATATGTGTGAGCTTGCCGGAAGAAGCGGTGACGGAAGAATATACATTACCTGTGTCGCGCATAAGAGTATCAAGGAATACGATTCGAAGCTTAAGACGGAGATGAAGAATGCTTTCAGAGGTGTTGAGGCAAGAATTAAGGAAGTTCTTTTTGTGGTTTCATCGCAGAATAATTATGAGCTCATAGGAAACGTAATTAAGAAGGATGAGGCAGCACTTGAAAAGATAAAGGGAATTAAGAGATATTACGAAAATGCCATGAAATCATACGGTTTCTCATGTTTTTCCGGGTTGTTTGGCGAGGAAGATTACAGAAAATATGTAGTGGAAGGCTGTTTTCCACTCATGCCGCTCACGGCATACATGCTTTTACATATAAGCGAGAAGGTTGCACAGAACGAAAGAAGTATATTCACATACCTGTCACATGACGAGAAGGGAAGTCTGTGCAGAATAGTGGATGAATGTACTCTCGATGAGGCGGATTACGGTGTAACCGCAGACACGATATATGATTATTTTAAGAATCTTTTTAGGGCTGATGGCACGGAACCGCTTATACACAATGAATGGCTGAAGGCAGAGTATGCCTTAAGTCATGCAGGGACGGAAGAGGAACGCAAGGTAATCAAGGTTATGGCGCTCATAGGCATAATCGACAGACCTGATGAATTGCCGGCCGACACGGAGCATATTGCGGGAGCACTCAATATTTCCGATGAGGAGTGCAGCGGAATAATGGACGGGCTTGTTGAGAGAAAGGCGGTCATATACCGCAAAAGGAAGCATGCTTTTGACTTCTACAATAATGTCGGGGTTGACATTCAGGCGGAGATTGCCGACAGGGCGGCGAAGCTGTCGGCGGATGCGGATATTCTCGGAACCTTAAAGAGCATATCGGAGCTGGATTATATTCTTCCGAAAAAATACAACCAGGAATTCTCGATGACGAGATATTTTGAGTATGTGTTCATGACACCTGAGCAGATAAGCAGGCTTCCAAAGCCTGAGGTGCTGTTTGAACAGCATTTTTCAGATGGCAAGATTGTAGCTGTCGTGTCCGACAAGCCTGTCATGTATGATGGAAATCTCAGCGGTAGATTAAATGATGAGAGAATTGTGGTGCTTGTATCGCAGATGCCGTTTAACCGGACAGATACAATCAGAAAATACATAGCCGCGGGTGAGCTTGCGAAGGACAAGACATTTATTGACGATAATGTGGTATTGGAGCAGGAACTTGCTAATTATTGTGATGATGCGGCATACGAGGTAAACAGATATTTAGAGACCGCTTTCAATGCGGAAAGCGGAGTGTGCAGCGTATACCACGCGGGGGAAAAATATTCCGGCGGTTTCAGGCATTCGATGTCATTTAACATGTTTTTGAGCAGCATAATGACGGATTACTATGACAGTACGCCTATAGTCAACAACGAACTCATCAACAGACAGAATATATCTGCCCAGAATAAGAAGGCGAGAAACAGAATAGTGGATATGATTTTAGACCATGAGGACTGTTCTCCGCTTCTTAAAGGTACATCGCCTGAATCGACGATATACAGAGCTGTTATCGTCAATACGGGACTTGGCGGCACCGGGAAGATTGATATCGGATGTGAGAGAGTTATAACGGAGATAGACAGATTTATCGCGATGTGCGACGACAACAGATGCTCATTCAGAAATCTGTATGACAAAATTATGGGAATGGGCTATGGCGTCAGGAAGGGAATAATCCCTATATATATCGCACTGTGTCTTTCTAAGCTTCACGATAAGCCTGTGCTGAGCTTCAAGGAAAAAGAGGTTGAACTCAGCGCACATATACTTGGAAATGTTAACGATGAGCCGGAGAATTATTACCTGTATGTTGAGCACAAAACACTTGAAAAGCAGAATTACATTAAGGAGCTGTCACGTCTGTTTGGGATAGGCGATTCAGGTCAGAATGAGGACAGAACGGTTTTGTCCGGAATGCTTAAATGGTACAGGGCGCTCCCACAGGTGACCGCTAATATAAGCAGGAATATATCTTGTGATGAGGTCAAGGCGGATAGGCTCAGAAAGCTCTGCATGATGTTGAGGCGACAGGATTATAATCCGCATGATTTTATTTTTGTGGAGCTTCCGGGCGGAATAGGTGTTTCAAAGGGGAACTACGCGGAGACAATCAACGTGCTCGAGGATTTAAAGGAATATCTTGACAGCTATCTTGACAGAGTAGCCGCCGAGGCAGCATCGTTTATAAAGAAAAGGTGCGGTGCGGATGATAAGGACGGTTTAAGAGCGGTTCTTGAGAACTATTATGCTGGACATGCAAAGAAACTTGATGGTGTCATTCTGAAAAGACGCACCCAGTCAATCGTGGGATATATAACCGGTCTGTCTACCTATGATGAATCGGAAATAGTGTCGGGTCTGTCAAAGCTTGTGACGGACATATTTATTGACGATTGGCGTGATGGGATGCTTGAGAATTTTAAAAGAGGATGGGAAGAATTCTGTGATGAGGTTGAGAGTGAACATGCCAAGATGTCGTCAGGAATTGAAGGGCTGTTTATGAACGGCCACAGCCAAAGCCTGCTTAGCGGAGGCGATGTGGATATGGACAACAACAGTACAACCTACTTCCTCAAAAATGCAATAAAAGAAGCAATAGACGAGTTCGGAGACAGTCTCGAGACAAAGGAGAAGGTTGCGGTGCTCGCAAGAGTTCTTGCCGAGCTTGTTGCAGGAGAAAATAACTAGAAATTGGAGATACAGATGAGTGTAATATACTTTGACAATGCAGCTACCACATATCCGAAGCCGGATAGTGTGTATGAACAGATGGATAAGGTCAACCGCAGTCTGGCGTTCAACGCCGGACGTGGTTCCTATGCTCTGGCGCAGCAGTCTGCGGTTATTATTGACAATCTCAGAAAAGAATTATTGCGCATTGTGAATGCGGTGAATGTAGCAGAGGTCGTACTGTCGGCTTCTGCTACATTTGCATTGAATCAGATAATCGGCGGACTCGACATAAGACCGGAGCAGTACATATACATATCGCCATACGAGCACAATGCCGTTGTGCGTACTCTTTACAATCAAAAAATATTCAGGGATGGGGATAATTCACACATTATCGTCATGCCGCTTCTGACTGATGGAAGCATCGACGAGGAGAGACTTTTATACGAGTTCAGTGTGCATGCCCCTTCGTTCGTGTTCATGAGCCATGTGAGCAACGTGACAGGCTACATACTGCCCGTGGAGAGGATTGCGGCCGCGGCAAAAGAATACGGTGCGGCCATCATTGTCGACGGCTCGCAGGCATTGGGTCTTGTGCCGTTTGACATGGCGGCAGCCGACGTTGATTTCTATGTTTTTGCCGGGCACAAGACGCCGTATGGTCCGTTCGGAATCGGCGGCTTCTACATGCGAAACGGCATGAGGCTTGACACCTTCATTGCGGGTGGCACGGGAAGCGATTCTCTCAATGTGCGTATGCCCGAGGCGGGAGCGTCGCGCTATGAGCC
>UQZF01000135.1 GCA_900545455.1 uncultured Eubacteriales bacterium | reverse complement strand
GTATAAGAAGGTCAGGCTTTTCCTCAATCTCATCAATCACCTTGAGTACATCCCCCGCAAGGAAGTCGCAGTTGGTAAGTCCGTTAAGCTCTGCATTCTCCACAGCCGCCTCCACAGCCTCACGTACAATCTCAACGCCCACAACATGCTTTGCAACCGCTGCCGCAAGCTGTGCTATGGTTCCCGTTCCGCTGTATAAGTCGAACACAATCTTATCCTTCGTATCTCCTATATAGCTTCTCACGGTATCATACAGCACCTCCGCGCCAAGCGAGTTGGTCTGAAAAAATGAAAACGGGGTAATCTTAAACTTAAGTCCGAGAAGCTCTTCATAAAAGAAATCCTGTCCGTAGAGAATGTCCGTCCTGTCATTGCACACCGCATCGGCAAGACTGTCATTAACGGTATGAAGCACTCCTGCTATCTTTCCCTTAAGCTGTCCGGTCGCCCCAAGTCCCGTGATAAGCGTTTCAAACCCGGCAAGCACACCGTGTTCAAGCTCCGCATCCATCTGTGAAGTGGTAACAAGGTCGACGATAATCTCCTGTGTCTTTACGGCTTTCCGTACAAGAAGATGTCTTAAATATCCTTCATGCTGAAGCTTCTTATAAAAAGGTGTTTTACAAATCGTAAAATAATCAAGCACCACCGAGAGAATCTTTCTGAAATCGGCATCCATGATTCTGCATCCGTCGACGGTCACGATATCATGAAAACTTCCGCGCTTGTGCATTCCGAGGCTTAACGGTCCGTCCTTAACCTCATCACCGAAGGAGAACTCCATCTTGTTGCGGTACTCCTCAACGGCAGGACTTCCCTTGATTCCCTCGAACGTGTAATCACCGCCAACAGGTGCAAGAAGCTTTTCAATCTGTTCCCTTTTTATATTAAGCTGTTCCTCATATCTGACAGGCTGATACACACAGCCGCCGCATCTGCCGAAATGGCGGCATCTTATGCTCTCATCGACAATATCCGACTCCTGTATGACCGCATCGGCATGGCCTTCTGCACGGCCGTTTCTGACCTTATCAATTCTTATATCAAGCACCTGCCCCGGTATAGCGTTCTTAACGGTCACTATGTCGTCACCATACACGGCTTTTCCCTTATTGGGGAAGGCTACCGAAACCACTTTTCCTTCAATGTGCTCTCCTTTTTTCATGAATACCTTAAGCCTCCTATTTCTTATTTCCGCCAAAAAGTGCTCTCGCAAGCAGCCCCACTCCTCCGAATATAAGAACAAGGTACAAAATCCACTCATACAGTGTTATTCTTGGAAGTCTTATAGTCGTTGATGCAATAACCGACACAATTATTATCAATATTCCAAGTGCCGTCACAAGCTTAGCACCGATTGAATGCGGCTTTACAAAAAGCCACACAATTCCTATTATGAACGGTATAATAACCAGCCCCGAATTGAGATGCGCTCCAAACAGTCTTATTGAGCCGGAAAAAAATGCCGTCTGCACCTCAGCCTTGTTGGTAAACAGAAAAAGTCCTACAACCAGCATTGCCAGCCCTGCCAAAAATTCAAGTAACTCATTGCGTTCTTTTTTCACTTCTTTAATTCGCTCCTTTTCGTATGTATCGTCACACAAAACAATAGGAGGGCAGTCACTCCCTCCTATTTCAATTCATTCATATTATTCCGATGTCCTGGATAATGATATTACTTATCCTCAGGCTCTTTCTTCTCCTCCTCGAAGAAATCATCCTCGAAGTTATCATCATCGTCAAAGTCGTCATCGTCATCAAAATCTTCGTCCTCAAAATCCTCAAGATAGTCAGGTGTAAAATATCTGTATACAGCGTATGCTATACCTGCTACTGCGGCCACGAATCCGACAATTGCAAGAATCCATACCAACGGATTGCACTTTTTCTTCTCTTCAACAACAACCTGCTTCTTGCCAAGTAATTCCTTAAGATCTTTTAAGTCCTTACCCTTAGCCTGTGCAAGTAATTCTTCCAGCTTATTCATAATACATACTTCCTTTCTGTTGATAGTATTAACATCAGTTGTAAACTTAAATATAATTTTAGCATATTATATGAAAAATATCTAGCCTATTTTTACCAGTTTTGCAAAAGAGGCAAACATTTTTTTTACTCCCGCCGTGTCGAACTGCACAGTGACCTCAAAATCCCTGCCGCCGGAAGCTATATTCGTCACTGTGCCCTCGCCGAACTTGATATGACGCACCCTGTCGCCCTTAGTATAACCTAACTCCTCCTCACTCGCCGCAGTCTGAGGTGCCCCCTTCTTAATTGCAGACATCCGGGCGGCAGGTCTGTTCCACGGGAGTGCCGCACGCATCGCATTCTCCGCCAAGCGCACTGCCGCTTCGCTTGAAAATGACTGCGGTTTTCTTATTCCCTGTCCCGATTCAAGAAGAAGCTCCTTGGGAATCTCATTTATGAATCTCGACTGTTTACACAGCATCATCTCGCCACGTATCATGCGCTGTCTTGCCATGCTGAGCACAAGTCTCTTTCTCGCTCTCGTGATGCCGACATAGCACAGCCTTCTCTCCTCCTCAAGGTCACTTTTATCATCCGACTGGATTGCCATATAGCTTGGAAAGATTCCATCCTCCATACCTGCAAGGTACACGCACGGAAATTCAAGTCCTTTTGCACTGTGCAGTGTCATAAGTGAGACAATATTGTTATTTTCATCCATATTATCAATATCCGCCACCAGTGCAACCTCCTCTAAGAAGCCCGAAAGAGTAGGCATATCCGCTGCTTCCTCGTAGGCTGCCGCCTTCGAGATAAGCTCACTTATATTCTGCATACGGTCGGCTATCTCATCAGGCTCGTCATCATCCGCTAAGTATTCCTCATACTTCACGTCATTTATTATCTCCGAAATCAACTCTTTTATCGAGAGCTCCCTCGACTTAGCACGAAGCTCCGATATGAGCATACAGAAATTGTCAAGCTTCCCGACAGCGGCCTTTGAAAGCGAAGGAATCTCGCTTCCTCTCGCCACAGCCGCATACAAGCTTATGTCATTATCCTCAGCAAACACCGATGCCTTTTCAAGTGTGGTAAGACCGATTCCCCTCTTAGGCACATTGATTATTCTCCTTACCGCAACCTCATCGCGTGCATTGTCTATCGTCTTTAAGTATGCCAGCACATCTTTAATCTCCTTGCGGGCATAGAAATTGACTGCACCGTATATTCTGTACGGAACACCGAGCTCTATAAAT
The DNA here is from genome assembly GCA_900545455.1 of uncultured Eubacteriales bacterium. GTDB lineage: Bacteria > Bacillota > Clostridia > Lachnospirales > Lachnospiraceae > CAG-882. The sequence continues at coordinate 4,556 of UQZF01000135.1, read as the reverse complement.
TTTTCCTCAAGGCTTCTCGACTGTGCATTGGTTCTGTACAGTACCGCGTAATCGTTATATGCTCCACTCTCCGCAGCATGCTCTTTTATATCGGAAACAATGCCATAAGCTTCCTCATACGCCGTATTGTATATGTTATATGCAATCTTATCTCCGGCGCCCTCATCCGTCCACAGGCTCTTAGCCTTTCGCTCACTGTTATTCTTAATTACCGCATTGGCTGCATCAAGAATATTCTGCGTTGAGCGGTAGTTCTGCTCAAGCTTTATCACAACTGCTTCCGGAAATACACTCTCAAAGTTGAGAATATTTTTCACGTTCGCTCCTCTGAACTTATATATGGACTGGTCATCATCTCCGACAACACACAGATTTCTGAACCTTGATGCCAGAAGACTTATAAGCTTAAATTGAGCCGTATTAGTGTCCTGGTACTCATCAACCATTATATACCGAAAGCGTTCACTGTAATAATCAAGCACCTCAGGGCATGAGCCAAACAGTTCAACCGTCTTACATATTATGTCATCAAAATCAAGTGCATTGTTGCTCTTTAACTGCTTCTGATATTCCCGATATGCCTCTGCAATCTTCCTTTTGTGGTAATCACTGCCTGCCGCAAGCTCGAACTCATCAGGCGATATGAGTTCATCCTTGGCATGGCTTATCTGCGACAGTACCGACTTGTCCTTGTACATCTTCGGGTCTAAATCGAGCTTCTTTAATACCTGACGCATTATCGTCTTCTGGTCGTCAGTATCATATATCGTAAATCCATTCATGTATCCTATGCGTTCGATATATCTGCGAAGTATTCTTATGCAGGTAGCATGAAACGTCATAATCATTGCTCCATTGGCATCAATCCCGACAAGTCTGTCAACTCGCTCCCTCATCTCAGCGGCAGCCTTGTTGGTGAATGTGATGGCAAGTATATTGTATGGATTCACATTCTTCTCTTCTATAAGATATGCCACCCTGTGAGTCAGCACTCTCGTCTTTCCGGAACCGGCACCTGCAAGTAAGAGTACGGGACCTTCCGTCGTGAGCACTCCCTGTCTCTGCTGTTCATTCAATGTATCGTAAATACTCATGTATCCTCCAAAAAAGAAACGCCGCAAAACCGTAAGCCCGGTTATATGCGGCGCTTCATTGAATACCAAATAATTAATTAATTCTGACCAACCTTAGCCTTGAGAGCTGCGAGTTCATCGTCAACCTCAGATGTTGTATAAGCACCGTACTTGCGCTCAAGATCATTAACCTCGTTGACACCGCTGTTGTTGAGTTCAGCCATCGCATTAGCCTCGTCAAGCTTACGGTTAACCTTAGCCTCGAGCTTATCGAATGCCGAAAGGCTGTCGGCAGCACCGCTTACACTCGAACCAATCTTATTGATTGTCTCCTGTGTCTTTGCAACCGCAATCTTAGCCTTGAGAGCATCTCTTCTTGCGTCGAGCTGACTGATATCCGACACAAGCTTGTCATGCATCTGACGCATCTTAGCAGCATTATCGGCTGCCAGCTTATAGGTCTCCTGAAGAGAAGCCTGCTTAACAACAAGATCCTTCTTCTTCATGAGGAACTTCTTAGCATCCTCGTCGTTGCCTGCAAGAACAGCCTTCTCGGCATAAGCCTGCATCTTGGCAATCTCCTCGGTACACTCATCTAACTGTCTCTTTGTCTTCGTCTCCTCTGCCATAACTGAAGCCGTCTCCTGCTTAACCTTGGCAAGGTCGCTCTCTAAATTGCGTAGATACTGGTCAATCATCTTCTCCGGATCCTCAGCCTTATCAAGAAGTGCATTGATGTTAGCCGCCATAATGTCCTTAAATCTTGAAATAATACCCATTTTTATTCCTCCCAGACTATATATTGAATATATAAGTTCATATTATCACAAAGCTCTCCAAAAGTCACGATATTTATTGTGGCAGTTTGACATCTTTTTCTTGTTTTATCAGCATATTTGTTTTATAATGTATCTAGACTTAAAAACTACGTCATACAGAAAAGAGGTCACGACATGTCACAGGAACGTTCCGAATTTTTGGCAGACATGCTTCACAAGCTCGCCAAGCTTGACTATATACGTCCGGGCGAGATTCCGAATATAGATTTGTACATGGATCAGGTCACAACTTTCATGGATTCACATCTTGAGTCCACCAAGAGAAACGAAGAGGACAAGATTCTCACCAAGACCATGATCAACAACTACGCGAAGAACAACCTTCTCCCACCTCCGGTCAAGAAGAAGTATTCGCACGACCACATGATAACGCTCATGTTCATATACTACTTCAAGACGCTCATGTCAATAAGCGACATACAGGCGATATTAGGACCGCTCACCGACCGCTTCTTCGACGGCAAGGGCAGCATATCGCTCGAGCACATCTACAAGGAGATATACCAATCGGAGCGCGACAGGCTCCCGCAGATAACGAAGGACATTATCAACATGTACAGGAAGGCCGACAACAGCTTTACGGATGTTGAGAATGATGAGGAAAGAGAATATCTTCAGACTTTCTCTTTTATATGCTATCTGTGTTTTGACATGTACATGAAAAAAGAGATGGTCGAGAACATCATCGATGAATTTAACAGCAAGAACGCAGATAAGTCCGACGCAAAGAATGTAAAAGACAAAGACAATAAGGACTCATAGCAAAATACACCTCAGTGCCACTCATTCCGATACGGCACCGAGGTGTATTTTTGTATATCTTTTACTGCTCTTCATCCTTGATATTGAGTCTCTCAAAAACCATATCGTAGGCATCGTTGCCGTAGTTGAGCGAACGATTGACACGGCTTATTGTCGCTGTCGATGCTCCCGTCTTCTCTGCAATGTCCAGATAAGTCTTGCGCTGTCTCAACATTCTCGCAACCTCATAGCGCTGAGAAAGTGACAAAAGCTCATTGACCGTACACACATCCTCGAAGAAAGCATAATACTCGTCCATATTCTGCAACGTCATAATCGCTTCAAAAAGATGATCCACTGCATCAGATTTTAAATTCTTACCCATATCTTACTCCTTCTTTTCTAAATGCCGTTTCCCTCAAAGACGGCACTATTATTTGCATGAAATAAAGCGGTATCTCAATGACACAACAGCATTTTAACACAATGAAGTCATAAAGTCCACTAAAATTTTAACAAATTGACATGCGGAAAATTTATAAAATAAACTTTTCAACAGCCGCTGCCACTCCGTCCTCATCATTGGAACAAGTGACATAATCCGCACGCTTCTTAACCTCATCCCTTGCATTTTCCATTGCCACGCCAAGTCCCGCATACTCAATCATTGTGAGATCGTTAAACCCGTCTCCGCATGCCATAAGTTCTTCTCTCTTAAAGTCAAGTGTTCCCAGAAGCTTTTCAAGCGCCTTTGCCTTATCCACTCCCTTCGGAAGAATCTCAAGGAAATACGGTTCTGAACGATATACATCCATTCTGTCGCACAGTGCAGCATGAACCTTCTTCTCAACCTGTGCAAGATAATTGCCCTCACCGAGCATAAGACATTTATTTATCGGAAAATTAATATGCTTTACAAGATTGTCAACCTTTTTAATACCGAGGCCGTTAATTCTCGCCTCTATCTCAAGGAACTCATCGTCAGGCATCTCTGTTATAAGGTCATCCCCCTCATACGACATAAGATTAACCCCGTATTCCTTTGAAAGCGCATATATCTCCGGCAGATATTCGAGCGGCAGCTTCATGTCATGAATAATCTCTCCCGTCCTGCATGAAATAAGCCTTCCACCGTTAAATGAAAGTATATATCCGTCATTCTCTTTAAGCTTTAGCTCCTCCGCAAAGGCCCTTATACCCTGAACCGGCCTGCCGGACGCTATCACAATTTTTACTCCTTTTTTTGCAGCCGCAAGCACAGCCTCTTTGGTTCTGTCGGTTATCCTCTTCGCAGAATCCGTAAGTGTTCCATCTATATCAAGTGCCAATACTTTATATGCCATACTTCCTCCTTATCGAATGCACAATCTGCCCGGCTCTCACGGGCACCAACTGCTACATATTACATTAAAAACATCTTATCCGCAAGCAGATTTATATTTTTCTCCCCACACCTTTTTTAAGTTCACCCATATAATATTACCAGACGTCAACACGGCGAACAAATATATAACCGGAGGTTCAATTGAAAAAGAAATTGTCAGTTTTTTTATCAGTTATCATTGTATGTGCCCTGTGCATCGGAACATTGGGAGGTTGTAAAAATGCAGGCAGCGGGCTCACCAAGGTCACACTGAATGAGGTGGCGCACTCAATCTTCTACGCACCGCAGTATGTCGCCATCGAGCAGGGCTATTTTGAAGATGAAGGCATTGAACTCAATCTCGTGACCGGCTTCGGAGCTGACAAGGTTATGACCGCGCTCATATCCGGCGAAGCCCAGATCGGCTTCATGGGTTCCGAATCATCCATCTATGCCTACAATGAAGGCAACTCGGATTATGCCGTCAACTTTGCCCAGCTTACACAACGTGCCGGAAACTTTCTTGTATCAAGGGAGCTT
>UQZF01000134.1 GCA_900545455.1 uncultured Eubacteriales bacterium | reverse complement strand
AGAATGGTGAGATTGTGAAAATATGTATCGGAGAAGATGAGACAGAGCCGGTATTAACTGTCACAGACCTGCCTCCGCATATTTCGGGAAGGCAGTTGCAGCTTAAGGGCTCGGATGTTATTAACGGAGAGGGCTTGAATGCAGTAATTGGAACTGCCGACAAATCGGGAAAACTTCCGGATTCGTTTTTAAAGCTGTTGAAAGAAAAATATGATATAGATTCGGATGACTTGATTTCCTCCGAGCTTTCTCTGGTTCCGGCTTTTAAGCCGAAAAGAGTTGGATTTGACGGAACACTTCTTGGTGCATACGGACAGGATGATAAGGTATGTGCGTTTACAGGGTTGACAGCGTTGACGGAAGTGGAGATACCGGAATATACAGCACTTTTGATTCTGACAGACAGGGAGGAGACGGGCTCGGCAGGAGTCACAGGCGTTCAGTCACCTTATTTTAGAGACTTTCTTGAGGATTTGGCAGAAAAGGAAGGCTGTAAAATAAGAAAAGTTCTGGAGAAATCACTCTGTTTTTCGGGTGATGTAATCACAACACTTGACCCTAATTATCCTGAGGAGGCAGAGCCGAGGAATATGTGTCATTTAGGAGGCGGAGTTGTAATATCAAAATATCGCGGCTCAGGCGGAAAGGCAGACACACAGGATGCGACAATCGAATTTCTGTCATTGACGCACAGACTTTTTTCGGATAATAACATTCTGTATCAGACAGGAGAAGCGGGAAAAGTGGATGCAGGCGGTGGAAGAACGGCAGGAAAATTTCTGTCAAATTATAATATAGATACCGTGGATGTAGGAGTTCCGATATTGTCCATGCATTCACCGTTTGAAGTTACAGCAGTCAGTGACGTGGTTAATGCCCAAAGTGCATACAAGGTCTTTTTTGAACGTAAGACAGCTCAGTAAATAAGATTGAATAAAGAATAAAATACTTATATGAATAAGAGGAAAAGATATGGAATTTTCAACAAAATTACTTCATGGTGATGCAGTCGTCAAATATCCGAACGGTGCCACACTTCCGCCAATCAGTCAGGTAAGTGCTTTTGCGTATACCTCACCACAAGAGCATGAAAAGGTCTTTAACGGAAGCGAAAGCGGATATGCGTATACGAGAATATTGAATCCTACTGTGGAAGCTTTGGAAAACAGGCTGTGCGAACTGGAGGGAGGCAGACATGCGGTTGCTTTTGCATCGGGAATGGCAGCGATTTCAGGATTGTTCTTCTGCCTGTTGAGTGCCGGCGATGAGGTCATTGCACCAAGCACGATGTATGGCGGAACAGTTGAGTTTTTATCGGCACTCAGAAATCTTGGAATACATATAAAATTTGTCAAAAATTCATCGGTTGAAGAGATTGGACCGTTAATCTCGGAACATACCAAGATTATATACGGTGAGGTCATAGGAAACCCTTCGTTGGATGTGATGGATATTCAGGCACTTGCACAATTAGCGCATGAGCATAATATTCCGCTGGCTGTGGATAGCACAACAGCGTCACCATATCTCGTGAACCCGATTTCCTATGGTGCTGATTTTGTAATTCATTCTACCTCAAAATACATCGATGGAAGCAGCAATTCCATCGGCGGAATACTGATTGAAGCCGGAACATTTTCATGGGATTATGAGAGGTATCCTGCTCTGGCAAGGTTTGCCGGACCCGATGCGTTTTATAAGAGACTTCGTTCGGATATACTTGAAAACTTCGGAGGCTGCATGTCTCCTATGAATGCATACCTGACAATCGTGGGTTTGGAGACTCTATCCGTGAGAATGGAGCGGGCGTGCAAAAACGCTCAATATATGGCGGAGCAGCTTAGCAAGGAACCGGGAATTACCGTGAACTATCCGACACTGGCGGGACATGATCAGGAAATATTGAAGAAGCAGTTTCATGGTAAAGGTGGAGCGATTCTTACGATTCGTACAGGAAGTAAGGAAAATGCTTATAAGGTGCTCAATAATTTAAAGTATGTGCAGATAGTTTCAAACATCGGCGATGTGAGAACGTTGGCTGTGCATCCTGCCACAACAATTTTTGCCACAGGAACTACAGAGCAGAAAATTGCAGCGGGAATCTATGATGATACAATAAGAATTTCCGTGGGAATAGAGGATGCAGACGACCTTGTTGCGGATTTCTTAGGCGCAATCCGCAGTCTTAAAGCGGAGGAATAAAACAATGAAAGCAATCTGTAATGACAACTATAAAATTTCAGAGACGGATCAAATATATACGCCACAGATTGTATTTTATCCTGAGATTATCAATTACAATACGGATCTGGTAATCAAGGAATGTGGCGGGACAGAAAGAATCTGGGCACATGTTAAGACATTCAAATGTGCGGAAGTATTGGATATTCTGATGAAAAAGGGAATCCGCAGATTTAAATGTGCCACAATAGGTGAAACCGAGATGTGTGCAATGAGGAAAGCTCCCGTGATTCTTACGGCATATCCGCTTGTGGGACCGAATATAGAGCGCTTTGTAAAACTTATTACAACGTATCCCGAGTCGGAATTTTGGGCAATCGGAGATAATGAAGCATCTGTCAGGGCGTTGGGGGAGTGTGCCGTAAAAAACGGAACAAGTATCAAGCTTCTTCTTGACATAAATATCGGAATGGACAGAACGGGAGTTTCTTTTCAGGATGCATTATCGCTCTATAAAAAATTTTCGGAGATTCCGGGAATCGTTATGGCAGGAATTCATTGTTTCAGCGGTAATTTTAAAATTACGGACACCGCTAAAAGACAGGAAGCGGTGGATGCGACAATCGATTCTATTATTGAACTGAAAAAATCAATTACAGATTCGGGGCTGCATGCGGAGGCGGTTGTCCTGTCGGGAACACCTGTTATGCGATGTTACTCAAAAATTCCCGAAGCTTTTATTTGTCCCGGAACCGCATATATTTCAGACATGCAGTATTATCAGACATTTCCTGATTTTGATTTTTTGCCGGCAGCGGCGATTCTCACGAGAGTGATAAGCACTCCCAAACCGGGAATTTTTACTTTGGATTTGGGCTATAAAGCAATCGCGGCAGACCCTAAGGGTGTCAGAGGAACAATTTTAGGATATGAAGATGCAACAGTAATGTTTCAATGCGAGGAACACTGGACATGGAGGACGGAAAAACCTAATCCGCCTCAGGTCGGTGATTTATTATACGTTATTCCGACCCACGTATGTCCTTCATTAACCTGTTATCCAACCTGCCTGATTGCGGAACACGGAGAAGTGACGGGTGAGTGGGAGGTCACGGCAAGAAACAGAAAAATTACAATATAGGAAGATAGCAAAGACGAGGAGGAAAAAGATATGGGAAAGTTTCTTAACGAGATGACTTATGAGGAATGTCAAAACGAGATAAATGAAAATACCATTATTGCGATACCGGCAGGCGGTGGAACGAAAGAGCATGGATATCATTTACCGATGGGAACGGATATGTATGTAACCCAATATGTTGCGGAGGAAGTTACGAAAAGAACCAACATTATTACACTTCCTATTGTATCTTATGCTTATTATCCCGCATTTACTGAGTGGAAAGGAAGCGTAAGTCTTCAGTACACCACATCCATTCAGATTATGGAAGATATTATCAAAAGTTATGCCAAGTTCGGTGTAAAAAAATTCCTCATCATTGATGGAGGAGTATCAACGCAGCCGCCGATGACAATTCTTTCCTCAGAGATGCGATTAAAATATGGTGTTCGTGTAGCTGTTACAAGTGTTGTAGGACTTGGTGCTGAGGCAGAGAAGCAGGTGTGCGAGCAGAAAGCCGGAGGCCACGGTGATGAAAGTGAGACATCATGCATGCTTCATATACGCCCTGACCTTGTTCATATGGATAAGGCAGTTGAGGAATATCGCGATGTTATCCCCAACATGGTTGTCAATGGGGTAAGAAAGGTAAGCATGAGCGGAAGCATGGATACACCTCATGGAATCAACGGAAATGCTACATTGGCGACTCCTCAGAAGGGTAAAATAATTTTAGATGCTATGGTGGACGGAATTGTGAAATTTGTGGAAACATTTGAGTCACTATAAGGAGAAAATGCATGAGTGAAAATTTTAAGTTACCTGTTGAAAGACTCGATGAGTGGGCAGATGATTTTCATAAAGACAGAGAAGCGCAGATGATTGCCAATGCTATCAAATCATCAGGTCTGCAGCCGAATTTTCTTCAGTATGATGAGAAAAAAAATCCGTTTACATTTTCAGTGGATATCAACTTTGATGATGTATGCGATCAGGGAGAATCAGGACGATGTTGGGGCTTTTCAACGCTCAATGCCCTTCGATGGAATGTTAAAAGAAAGTTAAATATTGATGATTCTCATTTTGAGCTTTCACAGAATTATCTCTATTTTTATGACCAGTTGGAAAAAGCTTGGGATTTTCTCAACAGGATACGGAAGAATGCTTCAGCTGGAATAGATAATCCTAAGATTCAAAAAATGCTTGCATTTCCTATTGAGGACAACGGGCAGGCACATCGGGCAGTCCTGCTATGCGAAAAATATGGTGTTGTGCCAAAATACGCAATGCCGGATACAGAATGTTCAAAAAATACGAAGCCTGTAACAAAGATACTGGGAATGAAGCTGATATATGGAGCAAATGCATTGCTAAAGGCTGCAGCGGATGGAGAAAGTGAAGAAAAATCAGACAAAATACAGATAGAAACATTGGAAGGTGTCGTGAAGATTCTTTACCGTTTCCTTGGAGAGCCGCCTAAAAAGTTTAACCTGGAATATCGTGATACAGCCGGAAAATATCATAATGAACAGGATATAAATCCTGTCCAATTCTATCTCGACTATGCGAAGAGGGGGGAATATGTAACTTTGATTCATCATCCTTCCGATAAGCTTCCGTTTAATCAGGCTTACGTCTATGATTTCTTCGAAGAAGGGGAGAGAACGGGACCACAGACGCTTATCAATCTGGATATGGAAGATTTTAAAAGAATTGTTATCAATCAACTGAAAAATGGGGATGCTGCAGTGTTAGGTGCGGATGTACGTCAACAAAACAGCCGTGAACTTGGATATATGGATGAAAATCTATATGATTATGAAGCAATTTTTGATACTGAATTGAAGTTGTCAAAAAGGGAACGGATTCAGTTAAAGGCCTTGAAGGGAACACACATAATGACCTTTACGGGTGTGAATATCGGAGCTGACGGAAAACCTGACCGCTGGAAGGTTCAGAACTCGTATGGCAAAGAAAAGGGAATTAATGGATTTTATCTGATGACGGATGCGTGGTTTACTGAATATGTTGTAAGCACACTGGTCAATCGTGAGGTCTTTCCAAACGATTTGGCTTATTTGCTTAATCAGGAACCGATTCCTGTCAGCAAGGGAGAATTCTATTAATACAATAATTTATGGAGGAGAAAAGCATGAAAAAGAATTTTGGAAGAAAAATGGCATTGATACTCGCGGCAACGATGACTCTGTGCAGTGCCTGCGGCAGTCCGGCTGCATCCGGGACTACAGAGTCTGATCAGACAGGCACGGAAAACACCACTACGGTATCGGACGTAACTCAGTCCGGTCAGACTGAGTATGACGCTGACGGATTTATCACCACAACAGCTGACGAGCCTAATGTAATTGATGTTGTCCGTTTTATGGGAATGGCGGACAGAAGTGTTTTTTATAACATTTTAGAGCCGCTTGTCAGGGTTGAGAATGGAGTTGTCGTTCCGGCAGGTGCAGAAAGCTATGACGTATCTGATGACGGATTGACTTATACCTTCCATCTCAGGGAAAATTATTGGGAGGACGGTGTGAAGGTTACTTCTTCCGACTATGCGGAACCGCTGTTCCGTCAGGCAGACCCTGAGAATGCATATAATTTTGCCTCAGATATTTATTGCATAAAGGGATTTAAGGATGCATATCTTAACGGGGCGGACCCTAAGGCTATCGGTGTTGAGACACCGGATGAAAATACACTCGTAATTACTTTGAGCGAGGCGTCTCCGGCATTGCTCAGTACATTTGAATTCTATCCTGAGAGAGCCGATTATGTGGAAAAATACGGAGATTCGCTTGGAAGCGAAGCAGATACAATAATAGGCTGCGGACCGTTTAAGGTGACCTCATGGGTACATAATTCAGAGCTTGTTTTTGCAAAGTCAGATACATATTGGGATAAGGATAATGTAAAAATTACAGGTTATGCATGTAAGATTATTCCTGATTCATCCGCTGTGTACAATTCATTTATCGGGGGAGAATTGGACTACATAAGCACAAATGATCAGGATTATATCAACGCGCTCAGCTTGGATGACTCTTTAAATTCAGACCTTGTGGAAGGTGCAAGAACATATATGTTCCTTTTCAATAATGCTGATGATGTATTTAAGAATGAAAATATCCGTCTTGCATTTTCACTTGCACTTGACAGAGAGAGTATATTAAACGAGCTTTATTCAGGGCTTGGAGTAGCTGCATACGGAATTATTCCGGCAGCGAGCAGTGTAGGAGATATCAATTACCGTGGTGCAGTGGAGGAGCCTCTTCGTGCACTTAGCGATAAGGATGCGGTTGAGCTGCTCAAAAAAGGACTTGATGAGCTTGGAATGTCTACAGAGCCTTCTGATTTAACAGTTAAGCTTGCATTCGGTGCAACAACCGCAAAAATGAAGACAATCGGTGAATACTATCAGGCGGCGTGGGAGAAAGCTCTTGGAGTAAATGTAGAACTGGTATTCAATGATTCAGGTACACATCTTGGAAACATAAAGAGCGGTGACTATCAGATTGCATTGGCATCATGGGGTTCAAATCTTGAGCCGCAATTCGTTATGACAAGATTCCAGGGAGGCGGGCAGCTTAAGGCTGCAAATGCGGATTATGATGCTGCTGTTGCTGCTGCGGTTGTGGAGGCTGATGAGACAAAGAGACTTGAAGCATACAAGGAAGCAGAGGAAATACTTGTCGGCACGGCTATGATTGCACCTTTGTACTATTCAGCAACGGAACGTTTTTCACTTAAGTGCATACAGGGATTCTCAAGCAACCCGTTTGATACAACCGGTATGAAGAACATGTATGTAACAGGAAGATAATTTGAAAGCGGAAAAATATGGCGAAATATATTTTTAAGAGAATTATGTATATGCTGGTTGTCCTGTTTGTGGTGACCACTATCACGTTTTTCCTTATCCACAGCATACCTGGTAATCCGATACTTTCGATGGTACAGGATCTGCCGATGGACAGTGTGCAGACTATGATGGAAAAATACGGATACGACCAGCCGGTTTATGTTCAATATTTCAAATTTTTGGGCCAGCTGTTCAGAGGAAATCTTGGAGATTCCATTCGTTATCCGGGGCGTTCAATCTGGTCTATCGTGGCTAAATGTGCTCCCATCTCTGCCGTAATCGGCGGATGGGGGCTGCTGCTTGGCTTTGTTATAGGTGTTTTACTTGGAATTGTAGGAGCACTGAACAGGAACAAGGCAGTTGATAAGATAATTATTATACTTGCATTGCTCGGAACGTCACTTCCGGCATTCGTTATAGCGTCAATGCTTCAGTACACTTTCGGTGTGAAGCTTAAAGTGCTTCCAATTACCGGCTGGAAGAGCTGGAAGTATGCAATTCTTCCGGTGGCATGTATGTTCGTCAGCCCGTTGGCGTCATATACCAGATACATGCGTTCGTCAATGCTTGACATTTTAAGTCAGGATTATATTCTGCTTGCCGAGGCAAAGGGTGTAAGCAAGGCGGGAATCGTGACAAAACATATGC
>UQZF01000133.1 GCA_900545455.1 uncultured Eubacteriales bacterium | reverse complement strand
GCTCTATTCTTATATCTTCAAACGTACCGCCCTGATTGATTCCGAAAAGCATCTGGTGCTTGTTGATTGTATCCTCAAGTCCGTTGAGGCGGTTCATCTCTGCCTTGCATCTGTGAAGCCATCTCGTCGTTCTGTCAACGGAATTCTGCATATACTCTCTGGTTGCGGGATGCGGCGGACACTCATCGAATGCCATTGCGATAGTTGATGCAAGATTCGACTGTATCTGCATGCTTTCCTCAGGTCCCATGAAAATCTTTCTTCCGTCAATATGGGAGTTGAAGTATACTCCCTCCTCTTTAATCTTTCTGAGGCTTGCCAGAGAGAACACCTGAAATCCGCCTGAATCCGTGAGAATCGGTCTGTCCCAGTTCATAAACTTATGAAGTCCACCCATCTGCTTAACTATCTTATCTCCCGGTCTTACATGAAGATGGTATGTGTTCGACAGTTCCACCTGGGTTCCTATCTCCCTGAGGTCTGTTGTCGCAACCGCCCCCTTGATAGCAGCAGCCGTACCGACATTCATAAAAAGCGGTGTCTGCACGGTTCCGTGAACAGTGTGAAATGTTCCTCTCTTTGCCATTCCGTCCGTTGTCAATAATTCGTACATATTTTAAAACATTCCTCCAAAAACTTATTAAACTTACTATAGTGATTATTTTTTATAAAAATCCACAATTCTGTCAAGCCGCGATGTCATCCCTGTAAAAAGCATGTCCACAAGCGTCACAGCCGTCATCGCCTCCACAACCACAACCGCTCTCGGAACAATCATCGGATCATGTCTGCCATGTATTGATATATCAATCTCCCCGCCCTGCTTGTTCACAGTCTGCTGAACCGAAGCGATTGATGGTGTCGGCTTTATCGCCGCCCTCAGAATAATATCTGAGCCATCGCTCATTCCTCCAAGAATTCCTCCGGCATGGTTTGAAGCTTTCACTACCTTGCCATCATGCATTCTGAACGAATCGTTATTATCAAGTCCCGTGCTCTCTGCCACCTTGAAACCGTCACCGATTTCAACACCCTTCACTGCACCGATTGACATCACTGCCTTGGCGAGATTGGCATCGAGCTTGTCAAATACAGGCTCACCTATTCCTGCAGGCATATTTTTCACGACACACTCGATAATTCCGCCCATTGAGTTACACTCACGAAGCTTCTCGTCCGCATACTCCCTGATGTGCACTGCTGCCTCGGCATCCGGCATTGCAAAAGGATTGTTATCCCTCTCCTCAAGCGAAAACCTGCTTCTGTCCATACTGATTCCCCCGATGGCACTTGCATAAGCATACACCTCTATGCCCATGCTCTTAAGAATCTTCATGGCAACGGCCCCTGCCGCAACTCTTCCTATCGTCTCACGCCCCGATGAACGTCCGCCTCCGCGGTAGTCCCTGAAGCCGTACTTCTCATCAAAGGTATAATCCGCATGTCCCGGTCTGTAATAGCCTGCAATCTCCGAATAATCTGCTGAACGCTGTGATTCATTTCTCACAATAAGCGAAATCGGCGTTCCGGTCGTTCTTCCCTCGAAAACTCCGGACATAATCTCAACAGTGTCACTTTCCTTTCGCTGTGTGACATACTTAGACTGTCCCGGCTTTCTCCTGTCAAGGAATATCTGTATGTCCTCCTCACAGAGTTCAAGCCCCGCAGGGCAGCCGTCAATCACAACTCCAAGTGCCTTGCCGTGTGATTCGCCCCATGTACTTATCCTGAATATATTTCCAAATGTTGAACCTGACATAAAACACTCCAATCAAATAAGTTTGCATTAAGTATATCATACTTGTCAACTTTATGAAATCAAAACTTGGTAAAAATCACTTTCTATTCTTCTATTATTATGACATCTTTCAAAATATAATTAAATGCAGGTGCCGAACGGTCGCGGTTTTCCTCATAGCCCTGTGATAAATCATAAATATCTTCCGGATTATCAACATTCACTCCAAGATAATCCCCCTTAAACACACAAAGCTCACCCCTTTTAAGCTTTCCGATAACCTCATCAAGCTTCTCTCCCGTTCCCTCTGCCGCAATCACCTCATTCAGCTTTAACATCTCAACCCAATCCTCATCAAAGCCTGCCCCTATATCATTGCCGTTAACATTTCCTTTTACAGTTTTCTCTATATCACGTCCCTCAAGAACCGCTCCGACAGCCGCCGTGACATAAGGCTCCCAGTTGATTTTGCAGCCCGTGATATAGGTGGTCGGCGCGATGTCCGCCATGCTCTGATTGTAGCTTATAAGATATACAGGTATATCCGCGTCAGTCTCCTCACAGGCTATCGCAGGTCCCACCGTGTCGGAGTGCTGTGATATTATCACGCAGCCCTCATTTATTAATTGTGCAGCATACTTTTTCTCGAGAAGATAATCGTTCCACTTGTAGGTGTATTTAACCGTCATGACGGCATCGGGGACAACCGAGCGCACGCCCAGAAGGAACGCCGTATAGCCCGAAATAACCTCCGCATAAGGGTACGCCGCCACATAGCCGATTTTTGCCTCCTCAGCCGTTATCGTGCCGTCCGCGATAAGCTCTGCAAGCTTCAATCCCGCCGCAACACCCGCCACATACTTTCCCTCGTATATCGCTCCCATGAAGGTATGATAATTCTCCAGATACGGTTCTTCATTGGCATTATCACAGGTAGCCATACAGAATTCAATATCCGGATATCTCCCGGCAAATTCTTTTGTCGTAACTCCGTAATTGTAGCTTGTTGAAAATATTATGCTGCATCCCTCATCCACGAGCTTCTGCAGATACTCGTCCTCCGTTCCCTCAGCCACATTGTACATCGCAATCACCCGAACTCTGTCAGGATACAGTTTTTCAAGCTCATTCTGTGCATCAATAAAATTGCCCGTATATCCCGTGCTCGCGTCACCGACGTATATAAATCCCACCTTTATCACTGTGTCATCATGCTTCTTAAATACAGCCGTCCACAGCACGGTAAACGCAAGAACACAGATACATGTAAAAAATGTTATCAGATATGTCTTTTTCATACGTTTCCGCCCTCCGCTTCACTGTTCATGCTGTGATACATACTCTCAACATCAATTCTCCCGACATCAATAAGTTCCAGCAAAATATCAACCAGCTTCGGGTCAAACTGCGTCCCTCTTCCTTTTCTTATTTCATCCATCACATGATTCATATCAAGCTGTTTTCTGTACACACGGTTGGCGGTCATGGCATCAAATGCATCCGCTATTCCTATTATTCTGGCATTTAGGGGAATCTCTTCCCCCTTAAGTCCATGCACATAACCTTTTCCGTCATATCTCTCATGATGGTACAATGCTCCATCCTCCACATGCTCTATGAGAGTGAAGCTCTTTAAAATCTCTCCCCCCTTCACTACATGTGATTTCATGACCGCGTACTCCTCATCTGTAAGCCTGTCGGGCTTATTCAATATTCTGTCGGGTATTCCGATTTTGCCGATATCATGAAGCAATGCCGCCTTTTTAAGCTGCTCACACTGTGTATCATCAAAGCCCAGCTCCCTTCCGATGAGCACAGAGTATTCCGCTACCCTTGCGGAGTGCTGGCTCGTATTGACATCCTTGGCATCAACCGTTCTCGCAATCGTGAGCACTGTCTCATTTCCGAGTTCAAGCTGCGTCTTTGCAAGTTCAAGCTCTTTTTTCTGCAGGCTCAGCACTCTCTGAACCTGTGTCCTGAATATCAGCCATGTAAGATATGCGACCGCTATGGCGAAAACAGCCACCATGTACAATATAAACCACCAGTTATCGTATATCTCAGCTTCCTTAATAATTGTGTATGTATTCTCCACAATCGGGTTCTGTCCCTTGCTGTCCAACACCGCAAGATGAAATGTATATGTACCTATCGGAAGACCGGTATATATAATTCCCGAAAGTTCACTCTGCTGCATAACCCTCGGCTTATCATCATAGCCCTCAAGGTACACGCTCACATAAGGTACGTTAACCGAATAATTGATTATTTCCGGGAATATCTCAACCTTCTGCACGCCACTCGCTATCCTTATATCCTCACCGCTATCAACAATGTATTTCTCGTCATCAAGCTCTATCGACTTCATCTGCATTCTGTATGAACGTATTGATACCTCGTAATTATTCACGTTCATACGCATGACTCCGGTATCTGTTGACAGATACAGATTTCCTGCACCGTCAATATGGTTCCATGCATTCGGTGTGAGTGCAGCGTCAAGCCCCGCACCGCTGTTTAACAGCTTATACTCAAGCTCATTTCCGGCTAAAAGTTCATCCTTATCAACAACATATATTCCCGCGGAGCTCAGAACGAACAACGTGTTGTCACTTCCCTCAACCACATCATAATTGTTGTAATACGGAAAGTTGTCGAGTATCTTTATTCCATTGCCATCCATATAGCAGATGTTGTTGCTCGTCACAACGAAGATGCCTTCGCTGTCCTTGTCCTTCACCATTCTGAGCACTACCTCGGAGCTTAAACCTTCATCCTTTCCGAAGTTATTGACTACTCTTCCGTCTTTTATCACGTCAATTCCGTTTCCGTCCGTACCCGCAAGTATCGTACCGTCCTCCTGCTCAATCGCACAGAGCACCTTCGGATTATCCATCCCGTCATCATAGCCCACAGTATCTCTGACGACACCGTTCTTTACAAATGTGAGTCCCAAATCACCGGCTGCAAGCATCTCTCCGTCCTGAAGCTCAACCATCGTCCTGAACTTGTTGCCTCCGGCACCGTTTGAACTGTCATAAACCACCATTTTACCATCGCTTGCTGCCTCGTACACACCTTTTCCCGATGTACATATCCACATGTTTCCGTAAGTATCTGTATAGATACATCTTATTCTCACACCATCCAAGACATTCGTAAGTTCATTTTCACACATCGTCCCTGTTTCTTCGTCATATACAACAAGTCCGTTATCAGTTCCGATGTAAAGCAATCCATCCCTCACAGCCGTCGAATTGACCACCTGTTCTTCATCCTCAGAGCCGTAATCCACCCATGAAAATATTGACTTGCACATTCTCAATATGCCAAGTCTTGACGAAGTGAACCACAGGTTTCCCTGATAATCGACAAGCATGTGATCTATTGAACTGTTAAATGCTCCCGTATTAATCAGCTGATAATCCCCGTTGCAGTCAAAATAAGCCGCACCGCTATCCGCACACACGAACATCGTCCCGTCATCATGAAAATACAGCGACTTTATGTTCTGAATTCCCTCACATTCGAGAGTTTTCCGATATAATGCCGCATTATCCGTAAATGAATATATATCTATTCTGTTGTCCGATGTTCCGACATACAGGGTATCCTCGATAAAAAGACAGCTAGTGTAATCAATGCCATCGTCTTTTGTGATTTTTGCGGTTATTTTCCCCGAATTAATCAGATAAAGTGAGCCCTCATCCGTCACGACAGCAACATTTCCCACTGAATCCGACGACATGCTTCTCGCATACGTCACATCATGAATCGTCTGTTTAACAGAAAGTCCACCTGCAAGTGTGAGAACCGAAAGTTCACCCGTCGTACCGACATAGTAATCACCGTCCGCACTCTGAGTAATACAACGAACCGAATCCGCCGCCAGTCCGTCATTATGTGAAATCACATTTGTCAGTGTATCATTTATAAGTATCGATACGCCGCTGTCGTTTGTTCCTATCCAAAGTCTGCCCTCTTCGTCCCTGTATAGACAGTTGACCGTCTTTACCGACTCGTACTCGTCAATCCACTCGAACTCGCTTCCATTGTAGCGGTACAGACCTCCATAGGTTCCAAACCACAGCACACCGTCGTTGGTCTGCGCTATGTCGTTGGCAAGTCCGCCCGGAATTCCGTTCTTCCTGCCGTATACGGTCTGAAGATACTTATTGTAATCCTCCGCAATGTTTCCGCCGTTATCACCGCCCGATGTCTCGGTGTACTCCTTCGCCTGCACGCCCTGAACAAGCAAGCCGCATACAATAGCAAGTGTAATCGCGTGTACTATAACCTTCTTTACGCCGGATTTCTTTTTTGTTCCGTTTTTCGCTGCGTCTTTTTTTCCATAATAAAATTTAATCAAAAGATAAAGTATGAGAACAGTGACGACCTTGTCAAGAAAATCAAGATAAAATTCACCCATACAGCAGCTTATAAGATTATTAAAGCCAATCTTTTTCATGGCATTGATAACCCCATCGCCCCATATATTATGCGTATATCCGCCAAAGAACCTATAATTGAGAGGCACAGAAATAAGAACCGACAGAACAGTCACAAGAAAGCTTACCGACAGAGCCCCGAAAAGACTTTTTAAATATCCCTTTTTAGCACACAACCCTACCGTGACGCCGACCATCGCGCTGACACAGGCATATATTACATAATCCCACGAGTGCATGGCAGCATAGATAAGATTCACGGTCACCCCCACCATCGCACCGCATACCGGACCTAACACATACGCAGCAAGCACCGTCCCTAACGCATCAAGCCATATCGGCAGTCTCAAATTGAGCGCAAAAAGCTTTCCCGCATAGTTAACCGCAACACACCCCGCCACAAACAGGGCTACCACATACCACTTCCTACTCTTCATCCTGCGTTCCTCCGGCACTTATCATGTACTGTTTTTTGCTTTAATATACTAAATCAATTTTATTATATAACAGAATGGAGCGTTTGTAAATCGGACTAATGGGCGAGTTTTATATGTTAAATTATCTCATTATTCTACATAAAAATACCGCACTGAACAAATGAAATATTTCCAGAATCTAAAAAATTTCTTTCATTCAATGCGGTATATAATGGTAAAAATATATAAATAAAATCTCCGACGTTCAATAATTAAATTGAATATAATGTATTGCATGTATGTACTACAACGATTTATGGAAGAGGTTTAGATATTCTTAGAACTCTGTTTCTAACTAAGACAAAACTGACATGGATGTCAGTTTAGCTGCAACCAGCCATGGATGGCTGTTTTGCAGCGTTGGCGTTAATATGTAAAAATCCTGCCAGAGTTCTTAGAATATCTTAACCTCGAACATTCAAGTTGTTGTACATACATACAAAACATTATATTTTCTTAATGTGCGTTGGGTATTTTTACATCCAGACCTTTCCCTCAATCTTGCCGTTGATTACATAGTACGCTGTGTAATCCTGTGGCTTTACATATACATCAAGAGTCTTGATTGTAGATAATCTGTGGCCTGCTGCAACCCACTCATCCTTAATCTTTGCAACGATCTCATCAACCTTGCGCTGTGTGCCGTTGAACTCCACAACAACATTGACACCTGTTGCCTCTTCCTTGGCTGCCTTTGCAGTCTTAGTTGTCTTAGCTGCAGCCTTGACTGTCTTAGCTGCCGGCTTCTTCTCGGCCTTAACTGCCGCGTCAGGATTCTTGCGTGGTCTGCCAACCTTCTTAACAGGCTCGGTCTTAACCTCTGCCTTGGTCTCTGTCTTAACTTCCTCTGTCTTTACCTCAACAGCAACATCTGCTGCCTTAACTTCCTCTGCCTTTGCCTCAGGCTTAACCTCTGTCTTAACCTGTGCTGCCTTTGCCTCCGCTGCCTTCGCTGCCTTCTTAGCTGCTCTTGCGTTTGCCATTTTGATTTCCTCCTTCTTCCTCTTCCTTTTCAATCTTTCTTTTCTATCTGCCAATACTGCCACATTTACGGATGTTTTGCAAGCAGATATCTGACCTTTTTACCTTCCACACGAACATCGACATTCGTCTGGTTTCCTCCGAATTCCCCGTCTAATACCCATGGTATCGGCTCCTTGCTCGTGAAGGTAATCTCACTGCATT
>UQZF01000132.1 GCA_900545455.1 uncultured Eubacteriales bacterium | reverse complement strand
ACGATTGACAGAGACTATTGTCGTCAGAGACATGAGGATGTACAGATAAGCGGGTGTTGTATCATTTTCTCCTCAAAATATATCGATTTGTTTGACGGAATCAATGAGGAGACGTTTTTATATCTTGAGGAAGAGATTCTTCTTGTGAGGGCGAGAGGCAGCGGGCTTAAAACCGTATATAATCCGAAGATTATGGTTACACATATAGGTGAAGCTTCGACGAAGCGACAGATAGCGGATGACAGAAAAAGACGGCGTTTCAGATATTCACATCAACTGCATTCGTTTAAAGCATTGAGAAAAGAAATAAAAAAATATAAATAACGCATTGGAGAAATATGAAAGTATTTAACGCATTTAAATTTAATGTCAAAGAACATTGGGACAATAAAAAACTTATTTTGCAGATGGCGCGCTCAGAAGCCGGAAAACAGACCGTAAAAACGAGTCTTGGAATTGTATGGCTGTATATCAGGGATTTTACTTACTTTTTTGTATATGTCATATTCAGATTACTTGTTGCAGGCAGCAAGCAGGTAGAAGGTATGAATGCAATATTGTATGTAATTTTAGGACTTGTTCCGTGGATATTTATATCAGATGTGCTCAATAAAGGGAGCACGGTTATAAAAGCTAACAAGGCAGTAGTTAAAAGTATTGCATTTCCGGTAAGTATATTACCGACAGTGAGTGTAATAAGTGTATTTATACAAAAAATATTTAACTATGTGGTTGCACTTGCATTGGCTTTGCTGCTTACAAAGGGATGGCATGTTAATATTTTTGCGGTTGTCTATTATTCCATCGCCATGATAGTTGTAATGATTGGAATTAATGCGATAGCTGCGGCATTTATAGCGGTTTCGGGTGACTTCCAGCAGTTGTACCTTGCGATAGTGAGAGTAATCATGTATATACTACCTGTAATATGGTCATTTGAAACTATATCCAATAATACAATAAAAACAATACTTCGTATCAATCCGTTATGCTATGTCATTGAAGGATTCAGACACGCATTTGCGGGGGGAGGCACATTCAGTATAGGTTACACTTTGTATTTCTGGATATGTATGTTTGTACTGTTGTTAATAGGCTCATATACGCAATACAAATTGAGCAAATTCTATTCAGATCTTATGTGAGGCGGATATGGAAACGGAAAATTATGTAATTGATATAAGAAATATGTACAAAAAGTATTTCCTGTTTAAACAGGAATACAAGATTCTTCAATGGATATTTACGGGAAAAGGATATTACAAGGAGAAGGTAGCACTAAAGGACATCAATCTTCAGGTAAACAGAGGTGATGTCGTTGGAATAATAGGAAAAAACGGCTCAGGTAAATCAACCCTGATGCAGATTGTTGCCGGAATAGCATATCCGACAAGCGGAAGCGTAAAAGTCGACGGAAGCGTGGGAGCACTGATTAACCTGTCGGCGGGTTTTAATCCTGATTACACGGGCAGGGAGAACATTTATTATAAGGGAATGCTCTTAGGAATGAGCAGGAAGCAGGTTGATGAGATAATCGGAGAGATAGAGGAATTTGTGGAGCTCAATGATTATTTTGATTTACCGCTCAGAATGTACTCGTCGGGAATGGCTGCAAGACTCGGATTTGCGCTGGCGGTTTTTTCGGAGCCGGATATTCTTATTATCGATGAGGTATTTGCGGTCGGTGACAGAAACTTTCAGGTTAAATCAAAGGCTAAGATAACCGAACTTTTTCAAAGCGGCAAGTCAATCCTGTTTTCGTCGCATTCGGAGGAGTTGATCAGAGAATTTTGCAACAAGGTTCTCTATATAAGAGATGGTGTTGCTGTACATTACGGAGCTGTAGACAAAGGCTTTGAGCTGTATAATGCTGACATAAAGAATAAGGGGAAAAAGTCATGAAAATAATTGATTTTGCGCATAAAGTTCATGGTGCAATGAAGAAAAAGGCAAGAAAGTCCAGAACATTAAGAGCATTATATGATGTGTGGAGAGCAAATCCGCATATATTAAAACTTATCAAGGCACTGTTCGGCATATTGAATGAGAGACTGCAACAGAACAAGAGCAAGAAGCTGCTTATGAAAGCAGGGGATGTCAATAACCTTGGTATATGTATATATGATACGGACAAAGAGAATATTGTGCATACGGATAAAAACATAGTCTGCAACAGTGTGGCGGTTGTGGTATGTGTGCACAATGCGCTGGAGGATGTCAAGGAGTGCCTCGTGTCTCTGTGGAATTGCCGATCATTTCCATATACAATAATTATTGTGGATGATGGAAGTGACGAGGCGACAAAGGATTACCTTGAGCAGTTTTGTAATGACACCAACAGTATGCTTATCCGTCATGAGAAGGCATGGGGCTACACGAGATCGGCAAATGACGGACTCAGGCACGGCAGAGACCATGATTATGTTGTCCTGTTGAACAGTGATACAATCCTGACAAGCGGATGGATTGAGAAAATGCTTGAAGTATTCGAGCAGTATCCAAAGACAGGAATAGTGGGACCTCTTTCTAACTCGGCGACATACCAGAGTGTACCGCAGCTTAGAGACTCTAAAACAGGTGAGTGGAAGAAGAATGAGCTTTTAAAGGGCTTTACGGTGGAGCTTATGAATCACATGATAGAGACAATGGGAGAGTGCGAGACTCCGGTTGTTCCTTCACTTAACGGATTCTGTACAATGATAAGCAAGAGCGTTATTGAAACGGTAGGTCTGCTCGATGAGCAGCAGTTCCCGGTCGGATACGGAGAGGAGGTTGACTACTGTCTGAGGGCGCGCAAAGCAGGATATGAACTGCGAGTTGCATCAAATGTGTATATATTCCACGAAAAGTCCAAGAGCTTTGGCTCTACCAACAAGAAGAAATACAGCCAGATGGCGGAACCGTATTTGAAGGAAACTTATGGAGAAATGTACAGTGAAATCGGAACGGTTCTCCAAGAAAATGCGGCACTTATGAAAATCAGGAACACCTGCAATAAAAATATATACACGGTATTGTCGAATGTGAAAAATGTGCTTGGAAAGAAGATTGGTTTTGTTCTTCTCACAAGAGGCGGCAACGGCGGAGCTAATTCAGTGTGTCAGGAAGTAATGGGTATGCGTAAGCTGGGCTTTGATGCCTACGTTATAAATACATTAAATTACTACAATGAATTTTCCGCTAACTATCCTGAGCTTAAAGAGTTCACCCTGTATTATAAGAAGGGCTCAGTCGATGATTTAAAGAAGGTAACAAAGGATTTTGACATAATTATTGCTACAATATTCACATCCGTAAAGGTAATTAAGCAATTATTAAGTGTAAGACCTGACCTTGCGTCGGCATATTATATTCAGGATGACGAGACGATGTTCTTTGAAAAGGATGACTGTATGTATGATGAAGCTTATAAGTCATACACACTTATTGATAAAAACTGCCTATTTGCAAAGACGAATTGGCTGGTTGAGGATATATCGTCCGAGCATAATGTGGAAGTGCATAAGGTACAGCCGAGTATGGATACAAGATTGTATAATCCTTATGTTATTAAAGAGAAAAAGTACAGCGGTAAACTTACTATGGTAGCGATGGTAAGACCTAGAACACCGAGACGTAACCCGGAGGGAACTATGGCTGTACTGAGCAGTCTTAAAAAGAAACTCGGCGATAAGATAGAGATACAGGTATTCGGATGTTCTGACGAAGAAATAAAGAGCGTTAAAGGTTATGAGCCATTTGAGTTCACCAACTTGGGAGTGCTAAAAAAAGGAGATGTTGCAAAGGCGCTCGCCAAAGCAGATATGTTCCTTGATATGTCGTATTATCAGGCATTCGGAAGAACAGGGCTTGAAGGCATGAGCTATGGATGTATACCTGTGCTCCCGATAGCCGGAGGCACGGATGAATATGCAGTTGATAACGTCAATGCGATTGTTGCGGATACCAAGAATAACTCAGAGGTTGCAGAGCGTATTTTGGACATTGCAGCCTCACCTGAAAAGATGGTAAGCATGCAGAAAGAGGCAATTAAGACAGCGAGAAGATATAATGTAATATCGGCTTCATGGAGCGAATTGCTTGTGCTTGACAAGATATATGAATAAGAATAAATTATATTTAACAACACATAAGAAAGGAAAAAGATATGTATAGTGTATCAGTAGTTGTTCCCGTTTATAACGAGGAAGGAAATGTAGAAGAACTGCATCGTGAGATTAAGGAGGTATGTGAACGCGATAAATATGATTATGAGATTATATTTGTAAACGACGGTTCCTCTGACAAGACAGACGAATTATGCCGCAAATTGGTTCCGTTAAAATATATTTCAATGAGACGTAATTTTGGACAGACTGCCGCCATGGATGCGGGAATTAAGGCTGCACAGAAAGAATTTATAGTTACGATGGACGGAGACAGACAGAATGATCCTGAGGACATTCCTGCAATGTTAAAGTATCTGACGGAGAATAATCTTGATGTCGTATCGGGCTGGAGAAAGCACCGCAAGGATACCTTTATGAAGAAATTCGTTTCAAGAGGAGCTAACCTGCTCAGAGGTATTCTCGTAAAGGATGGCATTCATGACAGCGGATGTTCACTCAAGGTGTACAGAAGAGAGTGCTTCAAGGGAGTAAATCTTTATGGAGAACAGCATAGATTCATTCCGGCACTGTTAAAAATAAAGGGATTTAAGGTTGGCGAGATGGTTGTAAATCATCGTCCGAGAACATCAGGTAAGACAAAGTATAATTGGCACCGTACAATTAAGGGCTTTGTTGATATGATATCTGTATGGTTTTGGAATAAGTACGCATCTCGTCCGTTACATATACTTGGCGGCTTTGGTATTTTATTTTTAATTCTTGGCGTAGCCTGCGGAATATGGTCGATTGTTCTTTTTGCAATGGGCTGCAGCATGTCGGGATATATTGCAGTACCGTTACTTACGGTATTCTTCTGTGTAATCGGCTTGATGATGTTCATATTCGGACTTATGAGCGAGATTATGATGAAAACATATTACGGTGTTCATGTTGATACACCATACTGTATCAAGGACGTTGTGGAGAACAAATAGTATAAGCAGGGAGTAAGCGACTTATGAAAATATTGATTATTTCGCATGAGTTTCCGCCTATCGGCGGAGGTGGTGCCAACGCATGTATGTTTTTGTCCCGAGGATATGCCGGGCATGATAATAAGGTTACAGTTGTCACGGTATGGTACGAAGGATTGGCGGAGCATGAGACAGTAAACGGTGTAGAGATATATCGTGTTAAGAGTGCCAGAAAGCATAAGGAGCATTGCAGCTTCAAGGAGATGCTTGACTATATTCGCAAGGCATTGCCGCTTGCGGGCAGACTGCAAAAAAAGGAGAAATACGATGTCTGTCAGGTTTTCTTCGGAATACCGAGTGGTCCTATAGGATGGTTCCTGAAGAAAATGTATAAGCTTCCGTACATTATACGATTCGGTGGCGGAGATATTCCGGGCTTTCAGGATAGATTCAAGACGGTGTACAAGCTGATAGGTCCATTCGTAAAAATATTATGGAGAAATGCGGATGCGCTGGTGGCAAACAGTGAGGGATTAAAAGACTTCGCTCTCAAGTTCTACAACAAGAAACCGGTCAAGATAATATATAACGGAGTAGATACAGAGACCTTTTATCCTGATTATGAAAAGAGGGATGGCAATACAATCAATCTCCTCTTTATATCAAGATTAATTGAGCGTAAAGGGCTTCAGTACATCATTCCTGCTTTAAACAAGATTCAGAGCAGTACAGACAAGCAGGTGCATCTTACTATTGTCGGAGACGGACCATACAGACAGACTCTTGAGGA
This sequence comes from uncultured Eubacteriales bacterium, assembly GCA_900545455.1. GTDB lineage: Bacteria > Bacillota > Clostridia > Lachnospirales > Lachnospiraceae > CAG-882. The sequence continues at coordinate 2,008 of UQZF01000132.1, read as the reverse complement.
GCTGGTACATGAGAATAAAGTGGACAGCATGGTGACATTTGTCGGTCAGAAGGACAAAAATGAGTTGCTGCCGTACTATCAGTCCGGGGATATTTTTGTATTTCCATCTAAGCGAGAGGGAATGCCTAATGCGGTGCTTGAAGCAATGGCATGCGGGCTTCCGATTGTAATGACACCATGCGAGGGAAGCAAGGAGCTGGTGAATGGCAATGGAACCATTGTCTCAGCAGAAGGCATGGGAGATACCCTGTGCACGATAGTAAAAGACACGGAATTATTACATAAATGGGGCTTAGAGAGCAGAAAGCGTGCTGTTGAGCAGTTCTCATGGGACTCGATAGTTGCGCAGTATGAAGAGGTTTTGTCTAATAAATTATAAGTTTGTTCAAAATGTAAAAATATGGATGGTGATGTTTATACGCATCTCCATCCATATTGGAACATTTTATAAAGAATTTCAGAAAAAGACATAAAAATATGTTTTGAATAGAGCTTGTTGGATAGAAGTTTCAAAATAATTAAGATGGGTGTAATGTATGGATTGATGTAATTATATCTATACTGGGTGGTGTAGCAATAGTAGAGGGAAGATTGTACATCGGCTATAAAAATAAAGGATGTTGATTATGAGCATTTCATGGGACAAGATAGGTAATAAACTTAAAAAAATTTTCACTCATAACTGGTTTAAAAATATGGGATGGGTTTTTTCGGCTAAAATTATATCAATGGTGGCTTTTTTAATCACTGACATGATTTTAGGTCGTTTTTTAGGAAAAAGTGATTACGGTGAGTGGGCTTTTTTCTATTCAGTAATTACATTTGTGTTTTATATTTTTTGGCTTGGAATTAATCAGGCTGCAAGAGTGTTTGTGACAAAAGAGGATAGTATTGAAAAGAGGAATGTAATCATCAAATCCTCTTTTTTATTGAGAGTGTTTGTAAGTGCTATATGTGCAGTGGTTCTGCTTTTATCTTCAAATTTGATTGCAAGAATATTGGGTTATCCCCAAAGGCATTATGATCTGGCATTTTTATTAAAGGCAGGATGCTTGATTTCAATCGGAAACTGCTTTTTGGAGTATGCAAAGCAAATGACAATGGGTATACAGAACTATAAAGGTTTCTTTATATGTAATATTGTAGAATTTATATCTATAATGGTGGGCGTTATAATATGTCTTATAATATGCAATAATGTAAGAAGTGTTGGAATAGGATATGGAATTGCCTACATTATTGCAAGTATAATTGCTCTTAATATCATACTAAAAGGAACATCAAAGAGTGCTGTAGATAAAAAGTGTATTGCTGATATAATGAAATATTCTATGCCGCTTGCTCTGTTGGGAATCGGTGGTATGCTTATGGTGGAAATGGACACGTTTATGCTTGGACTTATGAGCACAAGTGAGCAGGTTGCGGTTTATTCTATTGCAAAGAGCCTGACAACCAAGGTTGCACAGGTTAATTATGCCATTACATGCGCAACAATTCAGGATTTTGCAACGATAGATAGTCAAAATTATAATGAAAAGAGGAAACAATTTAGAAATGTTTCTAAAATTAATATATGGGTTACATCATTAATAACTGTGGGATTTTTATTATTTTCAGGAATAGGGATCGACATATTGTACGGTAAGCAATATCATGAAGCCGCATACACAATTATTGCACTATTACCGTATTATGTATGTTTAAGTTTATCAAATTTCAATTCCAACTTTTTGGACTTTAATGGAAAAGCAAATTCCAGATTAGTTTGTTACATAATAACAATAGTAGTCAACTTTATATGTAATTTTATAATGATACCTCGTTTTGGTGCGTATGGTGCGGCATTTGCTTCAGGAATTGCCATGATACCATATACAATAATCTTAATTGTGATGTCAAAAAAATTGTTAAATTCTTACGAATACAAAAGAGATAATATTCTTGATGACAAAAGCATGCAATGAAGTTAAGGGAGGGTAGCTATGGATAATAACGGCGCGGAAAGAAT
>UQZF01000131.1 GCA_900545455.1 uncultured Eubacteriales bacterium | reverse complement strand
TTATATGAAATGTATTGTTTCCTGAATCTTAGTTGGCTACCTTAACCATGCTGTGGCGAACCACGCTGTCACGGTAAGTATAGCCTTTCTGGAATACCTCGACGATTATGTTCTCTCCGACATTCTCATCATCCACATGCATAACCGCATTGTGGAGATTAGGATCGAACTCTTTATCAAGCGCCTCGATTTCCTTAACTCCTGCATCTTCAAGCTGCTTAACAAGCTGCTTATATATCTTATCCATACCCTCAACAAAAGGCTCTGCCTTCTGCTCTTCAGATACGGTTGCAAGACCTCTTTCAAAGCTGTCTATAACCGGTAAGAGTTTCTCAATTATGTTCTTCGCTCCCACCTCAAACATTGCTGTCTTTTCCTTCTCTGTTCTCTTGCGATAGTTATCAAACTCTGCAAGCGTTCTTCGATACTGGTCTGTCAGCTCATCTATCTTCTGGTCTTTCTTATCCTTCTTCTCTTTCTTATCTTTTCCGAAGAAGCCTTTCTTCTTGCCATCATCTTCCGATACTTCCTGTGCATCTGATTCCGTTGAATCATCCCCTGCTCCGGCATCCTCTGTATCTTTCGGATTCTCCTCTACAGCAGGTTCTTCAACAATCTGTTCTGTGTTCTCATTCACACAATCTGTATCCTGTGCATTCTCACATGAAGTGTTGTCTGTGTTGTCTGCTTTCTCTTCATACTGCTCTGCCATCTGTTTTCCACCTTTCTAACTATCCTTAAACTTCGAATCAAGCTGAACCTTGATACTTTTGAGTGCTTCAACCACTTTCTCATAGTCCATTCGCTTAGGTCCGACAATTCCGATGGTTCCCTTGACACCTTCATCAAGCTCATACGTTGCAGTTACAACGCTGCAATCTTTCATGGTCTGAACCGGTGTCTCATTACCAATATATATCTGAATTCCCGTATTGTCATCCTTATTAAGTGTATCATTGACAAGCTGCGAAAGCTCTTTCTTCTCCTCGAAAGTTGAGATAAGTTCGCTTGCCTTGGACTGTGTTGACAACTCAGGGTATTTGAAAATATTCGTTGCACCGCTGGTGTATATCTGAAGATCATCCGGTGAACCTGCCACCTCAGCTACTGCATCTAATATATCACGTATAAGCTTTGAATATTCTCCTGCCTGACCTGTGAGCTTAGATATCAGTGTCAGATTAATCTCCTCAACCGTAAGCCCGTTGAGACTGCTGTTAAGAAGAAGATTAAGCTTGAGAAGTGTCTCATTGTCAAGCTCTGTATCTACCTGAATAATCTTGTTCTTGATAAGATTACCATCTGTCACTATAACCATAAGTATCTGTCCGGGTTCAACCTGCGAAAGCTGTATGAACTTAAGTCTGTTGCCCGTATACTTAGGTGCCGTGACAAGTGTTGCATAATTGGTGTTATCGGCGAGTGTCTTTGCGACATTCTGTAAAAGTGTCTCAACCTTATCCACCTTGTCAAGAAGCATATCCTGCATCTTAAGAAGCTCATGCTCCTTATCATCAAGTTCCTGCTTCTTCTCTGCCATCATTCTGTCCACATACAGTCTGTATCCGGCATCTGAAGGAATTCTTCCTGCCGAAGTATGCGGCTGAATAATGTATCCAAGCTCCTCCAAGTCAGCCATCTCATTTCTTATGGTGGCTGAGCTGAGATTCAAGTCCGTATATTTTGAAATGGTTCTTGAACCTACCGGTTCGCCTGTCTCAAGATAGTTGCGGATGATTGCCTCTAATATCTTAACTTTTCTATCGTCAAGTTCCATCTGCCTCCTACCTTTCTTTATTAGCACTCCTTTTATTTGAGTGCTAACATTTTTGATATACTAAAAATAGCACTCCTTTATATATTTGTCAACAAGAATTTTTAAATTTATTCTTATTTTATATTTATCCCGTTTTGTTTATTTTTTTGCATTACATTCAAAAAGCGTCCGGGATTATTTGGCAGCATGCCAATTATCCCGAACGCCTTCATTCGTTATTCTGCACTATTGATTTACAATTACAGGCTCACATGTTTTTCCAGGAGTCCTGCCGTCGCCGTGACTGCACCTATTATTATAAGAAGAAAGAGCACCGTACACGGAAGGTCCGAAATGATTGCCTGTGACATATTCTCAGGGAAATCGTAAATTTTCGGAAGAAGTCCTCCTATCTTATTGATCCCGACAATCATCACGACATATAGCACTGCACTTATCAGTCCCTTAATCTTTCTGTTCTGAAGAACCGTAGCAGTGGCTGTTATGCTCATATATGCAAGTGTCACCGCCATAAAGAAATTGACAAGAAATTTAACCACAACCGCAAGTGTAGTATATAATATATGTGCTGTATCTATTCCAAACACAGGAAGCATCTGATACAGCATCTGGAATACACTTATCTCTTCGTCCCACATATCCGCCAGAATTTTCCAGTCAATTGCACACAGAATAAAAAGCACAGCCAGCACAAGCAGTCCGTTAAAGAAAATATACAAAAGCTTAGAACCTATAATCTTAATTGCACTGTTAGGTGTCATAAACACAAGATAACTCGTCTTGTTGGAGAGTTCCTTACTGTAAGTGACAATTCCCATCACAAACACCATGAAGAAACATACTACGGCACCCATAACCAGAAACCACGCACCTCCGAGCGTCCGCTCCCTGCTCTGTGCAATAAATGCAGCATACATAAAGTACAGCTGCGCCGCCGCAATTATTCCTCCCATTGCGGCTGTCCCGGATAAATTTTTGCGAAATTCATATTTAATAAGCTTAAACATTATGTACCCCCGTCTTATGCGTATATACTCTTATACAGCTCAACTATTGACTGCCCCGACTCATCGCGAAGTGCTGCTGCCTCTCCCTGCTTTACAACCACTCCGCTATTAATGAATACCGCATAATCAATAATTTTCTCAAGTTCATCCACAAGATGGCTCGACAACACGAATGAACGTCTGCCGTCGGCACTTTTCATGATTGTACTGATTATCTTGTCCCTGGCTATGATATCAATTCCGTTGAGCGGTTCATCAAGCATTATAAGTCTGCTGTCCCTTGCAAGTGTCACGGCAATCTTAAGCTTTGCCATCATACCGGATGACATCTTGGATGCTTTCTGCTTCTCATCAAGCTCCATCTCTCCAAGCAGTGTTCTGTACTTATCCATGGAAAAATCCTCAAAGAAATCTTTGTAATATTTTCCCACATCAATACAGTTCATATACGAATAAAAGTAACTCTCAGTAGGCATATACGCGATATGCTTTTTCGATTCCACACCTATCGGCTGTCCCTCATATAAAAGCGTCCCCGAAGTCTGTCTGGTAAGTCCCGCAATCATCTTCATGAGAGTCGTCTTGCCGCTTCCGTTAGGTCCTAACAAAGCATACACTTTCCCGGCTTGAATATTAAGTGAGATATCTTCCACAGCCGTCACCGTCATATATTTTTTCTTGAGATTGACACATTCTACCATTCTTATTCTCTCCCCCGCATTTATCAGTTCTCCGATACTATCTGATACACATCAATCTTGAACTGGTCGGCAGCACTTATCCCCACAAAGCGGCAGCCGTACAATGTTTCTTCCTCGCCGAAATTCTCCATTCTGACGATTTCAATGACTGTATTGAAGGACTCTTTTGTCCACAATACAACCTGTGTATCGTAAAATGAGTTAAGAGCAAGTCTCTCCTTGGTTCTGAATGCCATTCCATCCTTTGAAATGTTAACGACATTCACTTCAAATTCTTCCTCTTTAAGTCCCATCGGAACATGATTGTCAGTCACCTTCTGAAGCTTAATCTTTACATTGATTCCTATTCTCTTTGACTTTCTCTTCTCTTGAATTTCCGGCATTATACCTTCCTCCTTTTATGAAATAAACATAGCATCTCCAAAACTGAAAAATCTGTACTTCTCCTTTACAGCCGTCTCGTAGGCATTGAGGATGTTCTCTCGTCCCGCAAGTGCCGACACAAGCATGAGAAGTGTTGACTCAGGCAGATGGAAATTCGTTATAAGGCAGTCCGCCGCCTTAAACTTATATCCCGGATATATGAATATATCAGTCTCTCTGCTGTCAGGATGCACTATTCCGTTCTCATCCGTAGTTGACTCAAGCGTTCGAAGACTTGTCGTGCCGACACAGATTATTCTTCCTCCTGCTGCACGTGCCGCATTAATCTTTGCGGCTTCTTCCTCGGTCACAACAAACATCTCCGAATGCATGTGATGCTCCTGTATATTCTCAACCTTGACAGGTCTGAACGTTCCAAGTCCGACATGAAGTGTTACATTCGCAATGATAACTCCCTTATTCTTAAGTGTCTCAAGAAGTTCCTTGGTAAAATGAAGCCCTGCCGTAGGTGCCGCTGCAGAACCCTCATACTTGGCGTACACTGTCTGATATCTGTTCTTATCCTCAAGCTTATGCGTAATATATGGCGGAAGCGGCATCTGACCCAGCTCATCAAGCACAGCCTCGAACACCCCGTCATAGGTAAACTGTATAAGTCTGTTGCCATCCTCAACAACATCAAGCACTTCGGCGGTCAACCTGCCTTCACCGAACACAATTCTGTCTCCCGGTCTTGCCTTCTTGCCCGGCTTGACAAGGACTTCCCATATATCATTCTCGCGTCTCTTTAACAGCAGAACCTCTATCGAAGCTCCCGTTCCCTCTCTCACTCCCATAAGTCTTGCAGGAATAACCTTCGTATTGTTAAGTACGAGACAGTCTCCCGGATTGATGTAATCAACTATATCCTTAAATATCTTGTGCTGTATGGCACCTGTATTCTTATCTAACAGCATGAGCCTTGACGAAGATCTGTCCTCTAACGGATCCTGTGCAATAAGCTCCTGTGGTAAATCATAACTGAAATCATGTAAATTCAAAATGCTTCACTCCTGTGTATACAATTATATGTTGTTATTATATCCTCAACGGCATCTAAAATCTATAGTTATTGTTCTATTGCATTATAGGTAATTAGAACTATATTGTTATTTCATTTTTACCATTTATTGAAATAGCAAAAGCTGCAACCCGGATGTCCCATATTGAAGGACCCGGGCCACAGCTTTTATCTTTTAAAATAACTGATTTTCGAACTATCAGCTTCTCATAAGAGCACCATATACATCTCTTAAAAGCTTGACAATTCCGTCGACAGCCTTGTCGGTCATTTCATCTGTCACATCCTGCTCATGGGATGCAAACACGATTCTGAACGCCATGCTCTTCTTACCGAAGCCAAGCTTCTCGCTCTCGAATATATCGAAGAGCTCAACATCCGATACAAGTGCATCTGCATTCTCGATGGTTGAAATTATATCTCCGCACTCAACCTTCTTGTCTACTATCATCGCAATATCTCTGCTTGTCTTTGCAAATGTTGACTCAGGTGTGTAAGTTATCTCCTCCTTGAACTTTGTCTTGAGAACATCGTAATTGAGTTCAGCGATAAATACCTTGGTATCGTTCTTCTTATCCTTTGCAATCGCAAGTGAGTCAATGACATCGTATCTGAGCTGTCCGAAGGTTCCTATAAGCGTTCCGTCGCAGTATACCTCTGCCGTTCTTCCCGGATGAAGATACGGAACATTTCCTCTCTTATATGTGAACTTGATATTATTATAGGAAGCAAGGTTTTCAAGCGTCTCCTTCATTGTAAAGAAATCCTCGTCAGCTCCGGATGTACCAAGACATAATGTCTTTACCTCATCAGGTGCCTCGGTGAGAGGTAATGACTTAGGAATATACACATTTGCAAGCTCGAAGAATCTCAGGTCAGTGTTGCCGTTCTTTATATTATTCTCGATTGCTCTGACCATTGCAGGCGCCATAAGTGTTCTCATGATGCTGAGATTCTCGGTGATAGGATTTAAAATCTCTACAACCTTTCTCTCCTTGGCATCCTCAGGTATTAAGAACTGGTCAAACTCATTCTTTGCCGTCATTGCGATTGTCTGAATCTCGTAGTAGCCCTGTGTGCAGAGGAAATTCTTTACCGAGAGCTCCTTGCTCTGTGCTGCGTTTAAGCCTCCGTTGGTTACAAGTGCTTCACCGAGGAATGTCGGAACAACCTTGTCATAGCCGTACTCTCTGATAATCTCCTCGGCGATGTCCTGATAGTTCTCAATATCCTCACGGTAACGAGGAACAGCAAGCGTGAGCACGCCGTCGTTTAACTCAACCTCGAACGCAAGATTCTTTAAGATTCTTACCATCTCATCCTCAGGTACCTCGATACCGAGTACATAATTAACCTTTGCCGTCGGAACCTTTATCACTCTCTTCTCGGTCGATGCACCTGCACTGACATCAAAATGTGTTGAGCTCACTTTTGCAACGCCGAGTGTCGTCACGAGATTGAGTGCCCTTGCCATACCACACTCTACCGAATATTCATCAATACCCTTCTCATATCTTGAAGCCGCATCGGATTGGATACCGAGACCTCTTGCGGTCTTTCTTACGTTATCCTTCATAAATTTAGCCGACTCGAAGAGAACTTCCTTGGTATTCTCGGTAATCTCACTGTTAAGACCACCCATAACACCTGCAAGACCTACTGCCTTTACCTTATCACATATAAGAAGATTGTTATGTGTAAGAACTCTCTCCTTGCCATCAAGGGTAACGAGCTTTTCATCGTCTTCAGCTCTTCTCACTACAATTGCTGAGCCTTCAAGTGTGCTCAAATCGAACGCATGCATAGGCTGACCAATCTCGACAAGAACATAGTTGGTTATATCAACCATAGCATTTATCGCATTATGTCCGACAGCGATAAGTCTTCTCTTCATCCAGAGCGGGGATTCCTTATACTGAACATCATATACATAATGTCCCAAATATCTTGGACAGATATCCTGACTCTCAACAGTTACACTGATTTCAGGCTTAGTCACATTGTCACATGTATAACTCATATCAGGAAGTTTTATTTCTTTTCCGAGAAAAGCCGCAACCTCGCGTGCAAGACCAAGTACTGACTGACAGTCCGGTCTGTTGGCAGTCACTGATATATCAAATACATAGTCATCAAGTCCAAGGTATGTCTTGATATCTTCTCCTACAGGTGCATCATCATCGAGAATCATAATTCCGTTCACATCCGCACCCTTGTACCAGTCCTTATTAAGCCCCAACTCTCCACCGGAACAGAGCATACCGTAGGACATCATGTCTTTCATCTTTCTCGGTGTTATATCCATTCCGTTAGGAAGCTTCGCTCCAACTATACATGCCGGAACTTTTGCCCCCTGAAAAACATTGTCCGCACCTGTAAGAATAAAGTGGTCATGACCCTGCTCACCGCAGTCGATATGACAGATGTAAAGATGTGTGCCCTCGTACTTCTCTATTGAAGTAACCTGTCCGACATAAACCTTCTCAATATTCTCTCCGAGATACTCAACACCTTCAACCTCAAAGCCTGCGGAGAAGAACTTCTTCTCAAGCTCCTGCGGAGTGACATCTATATCTACATATTCCTTTAACCAACTGAGTAATACTTTCATATCTAATCTCCTTTTCCGACTGTTATGCCTTGAACTGCTTTAAGAAATCAATGTCATTCTCAAAGAGCTTACCCATGTGATTGATACCGTACTTGAGCATCGCGATACGCTCAATACCGATACCGAAAGCAAGTCCCGAATATTCATTAGAGTCAATTCCGCAGTTCTCAAGAACCTTCTTATTGACAACGCCACCGCCGAGGACCTCTATCCAGCCTGTTCCCTTGCAGAGTGAACATCCGCATCCTCCACACTTAAAGCAGCTTACATCAACCTCAACCGACGGCTCCGTGAATGGGAAGTAGGAAGGTCTGAGTCTTGTCTTTACATCGCCCGTGAAGAGCTTCTTTACGAACTCATCGAGCATACCCTGAAGGTCGCAGAGAGTGATCTTCTTATCCACAACAAGACCTTCCATCTGATGGAACATCGGGGTGTGGGTCTGATCGTAGTCGTTACGATAGACGCGGCCCGGCGCGATAATACGGATAGGCGGCTGCTGG